>NZ_CP027561.1:4827557-5129279 GCF_012974785.1 Pseudomonas fluorescens
GAAGGCGGTCGTGCCGAAGGCTGGAAGCGTTTTGTGCGTACCCTCGATTCGCTGCAATTCAGCGCTGAAGAGGAAGCCGAAGTGGAGCAAGGCGCGATCGATGCGTTCAACCGCTTCACGGTGCTGCTGGAACATGCTTACGCCACCGAAGCCGAACCGGCCTGATCCCAGCCACACCGTAAACCCTGTGGGAGCTGGCTTGCCAGCGATGACGGCGTGTCAGACAACATCCCTGTCGACTGACCGGACGCTATCGCTGGCAAGCCAGCTCCCACAAGGAATTGCGTAAGTCTGTAAGATTCCCACCCTGTCACATAAGCCTCTCGCTGAGCCCATGCCCCAACCCGCCTCCTCCCGACTCGCCCGCCTGCTGTTCGGCCTGCTCGCCTATGTCAGCCTCGGCATCGGCCTGATCGCCATCGTCGTGCCCGGCCTGCCGACCACCGAGTTCATCCTGCTCGCCGCCTGGGCGGCCACCCGCAGTTCGCCGCGCCTGAGCGCCTGGCTGGAAAACCATCGGCTGTTCGGGCCGATCCTGAGCAACTGGCGCAACGGCAAGATCATCGCCCGCAAGGCCAAGGTCAGCGCCACGGTCAGCATGCTGCTGTGCGCAACCCTGATGCTGGTGATGCTCGATCATGGCTGGCCGGTCTATCTGGCGATCGCCGGCATGACAATGGGCAACCTCTGGATCTGGTCACGCCCGGAGTCTTTGCCGAAGATTTCCTGATTTTTCCCTTCTTTTCAGGGCATTTGCCCGCGCAAACGTTTTGCCTTGACCGTTCGTCGGCATAGGACTCATGCGCCCTCGCCCCGCGCCGATGAGCATGGAATGGCGCTGAATGGATTTGGCAAACCGGGCACCTCCCTGCCCCGTAGCCAACCGTTCATTCATTCGCGAGAACACCCCATGTTCGACTCCCTGTCCATTCGCCTGAAAATCGTCCTGCTGTCCGGGCTGTGCCTGCTCGGCGTGGTTGCGCTGATCGTCGGCATCAACCTCTACCAGACCAACCAGAACGACAAACTGGTCAGCGACTCGAGCAGCAAGATGCTCACCGCCAGCGTGCAGAACCTGCTGCAGGCCAAGGCTGCCGAGCAGGCGGTACAGGTACAGAAAACCTTCGGCGAGAGCCTGCTGGTGATCACCGCCCTGGCCGACCAGATCAAGGACATGCGCATCATGGCCGCCAAGCGTTCGCTGGACGCCGGGGCCTTGCGTGAAGAACTGAACCAGAGCCTGAAAACCGCCTTCGAGCGCAACAGCAATGTGCTCGGCATCTGGCTGGCCTTCGAACCCAACGGCCTGGACGGCAAGGACAGCGAATTCGCCAACGATGCCGCGCGCCAGTCCAACGAGGCGGGACGCTTCGCCAGTTACTGGAGCCGTGCTGCGGGTCCGGCGCTGAACACGATCATGGTCGAAGACGACATGAACAAGACCACCCTCAGCCTCAGCGGCACGCCTTACAACAGCTGGTACACCTGCCCTCGCGACAACAAGCGCACCTGCCTGCTCGACCCTTACGCCGATACCGTGGGCGGCAAGGAAATGCTCATGACCACCATTTCCGTGCCACTGCTGGTGGACGGCAAGGCCATCGGCGTGGTCGGCATCGACATTGCCCTCGATGCGCTGCAAGCGGCGGCCGTGGGTTCCCAGCGTGACCTGTTCAACGGTGCCGGGCACATGCTGATCGTCTCCGGCAGCGGCGTACTCGGCGCCTACAGCACCGACGCGACCAAGGTCGGCAAAGGCATCGCCGAAACCCTCGGTGCCGAAGGCAAGGACATCCTGCAACTGCTGAGCGCCGGCACGCCGAAGATTCTCGAACAGGGCGATCTGATCCGCGCCGTGTACCCGGTCGATCCCATCGGCAATTCCCGGGCCTGGGGCGTGGTCATCGACCTGCCGAAACAAGTACTGCTGGCCGACTCGGTCAAGCTGCAGGCGGTGCTCGACGATGCACAGAAAACCGGCATGATTACCGCGTTGTCGGTGGCCGTGATCGCCGGTCTGATCGGTCTTGTGCTGATCTGGCTCACCGCCTCCGGTGTGACCCGCCCGATCAACAGCGTCGCCGAAATGCTGAAGAACATCGCCAGCGGTGAAGGCGACCTGACCCAGCGTCTGAATTACAGCAAGAAGGATGAACTGGGCGAACTGGTGAACTGGTTCAACCGCTTCCTCGACAAGCTGCAACCGACCATCGCCCAGATCAAACAGAGCATCACCGAGGCCCGTGGCACCGCCGATCAGTCGTCGGAAATTGCCCGCCAGACCAGCGAAGGCATGCAGGTGCAGTTCCGCGAGATCGATCAGGTTGCAACCGCCTCCAACGAAATGAGCGCCACCGCCCACGACGTCGCCAACAGCGCCTCGAATGCGGCCAACGCGGCGAAAGGTGCCGACCAGTCGGCCAAGGACGGGATGTCGATCATCGAGCGCAGCACCCGCGACATCAATCAACTGGCCGATGAAGTCAGCAAAGCGGTGACCGAAGTCGAAGAGCTGGCGGTCAACAGCGAGCAGATCGGTTCGGTACTGGAAGTGATCCGCAGCATCGCCGAACAGACCAACCTGCTGGCGCTGAACGCCGCGATCGAAGCGGCCCGTGCCGGTGAAAGCGGTCGTGGTTTTGCGGTGGTGGCCGACGAAGTCCGTAACCTCGCCAAGCGCACTCAGGATTCGGTGGAAGAAATCCGCGTGGTCATCGAACGCATCCAGACCGGCACCCGTGGGGTGGTCGCGACCATGCATTCGAGCCAGACCCAGGCCCACAACAACGCCGGGCAGATCCGCCAGGCCGTGGACGCCCTCGGCAAGATCAGCGACGCGGTCACCGTGATCAGCGACATGAACCTGCAGATCGCCAGCGCTGCCGAACAGCAGAGCGCGGTGGCCGAAGAGGTCAATCGCAACGTCTCGGCGATCCGCACCGTCACCGAGACCCTGACCGAACAGGCCACCGAATCGGCGGCGATCAGCAGCCAGCTCAACGCTCTGGCCAGCCAGCAGATGAAACTGATGGATCAGTTCCGCGTGTGATCGCAGTCGCCCTAAATCCCTGTGGGAGCTGGCTTGCCAGCGATGGCGGTAGATCAGTCGATACATTGTTGACTGGCACTTCGTAATCGCTGGCAAGCCAGCTCCCACAGGGACCGGTGATGTCCGGTAAATCGGGGATTTCATCTAAGCCAACAGCGTTTTGCACTATTCTGCCCTCTCGTTCCGGAGGGCCTTCGATGACTGATCTGCTCACGTCCATTCAAGCCGCGCTCGGCTTGTCCCCCACGCCGATTCCGTTCACCGCCGAGGGCGCCCTGCCCTCGGCGTTTGCCGTTACTGACCTTGCCTGCGCGAGCATTGCCGCTGCCGGGCAGGCAGTCGCCGAACTCCTTCAGCAGCAAACCGGCCACTTGCCCGGCGTAGAAGTCGACCGCCGCCTCGCCTCGTTCTGGTTCGCCACCTCGCTACGGCCGATCGGCTGGGAAGTGCCGCCGCTGTGGGATCCGGTCGCCGGCGATTACGCAACCCGAGACGGCTGGATCCGCCTGCACACCAACGCCCCGCATCACCGCGCCGCCGCTGAAAGGGTGCTCGGCGCCTGTGCCGACCGCGCGGCGATGGCGGCGAAAGTCGCGCAATGGGCCAGTGCCGATCTGGAGCAAGCGGTGGTCGAGGCCAAGGGTTGCGCGGCTGAAATGCGCAGTTGGGAACAGTGGCAAAAACATCCCCAAGGATTGGCGGTGAATGCCGAACCCTTGGTGCATTTCAGTGATGAGAAAGACGAAAGTCGTCAACTCTGGCAAGGCTCTGTGGCGCAGCCATTGGCCGGGCTCAAAGTGCTCGATTTGACCCGCGTCCTTGCCGGCCCGACCGCCAGCCGTTTTCTTGCAGGGCTGGGCGCCAACGTCCTGCGCATCGACCCGCCGACCTGGAACGAGCCCGGCGTGGTGCCGGAAGTGACCCTCGGCAAACGCTGTGCGCGACTGGATCTGCATCAACCGGCAGATCGTGCGGTGCTTGAAGGATTGCTCAAGGATGCCGACATTCTGCTCCACGGCTATCGCGCCGATGCGCTTGAAAACCTCGGTTTTGGTGCCGAACGTCGTCGACAACTGGCACCGGGGCTGATCGACGTCTGCCTCAACGCCTACGGCTGGAGCGGCCCGTGGCAGAACCGCCGGGGCTTCGACAGTCTGGTGCAGATGAGCAGCGGGATTGCCGAGGCCGGGCAGCGCTGGAGACAGGCGGACAAACCGACCCCGCTGCCGGTGCAGGCGCTGGACCATGCGACGGGTTATCTGATGGCGGCGAGTGTGATTCGGTTGCTGGCTGAACGGCTGCGCAGTGGTCGAGGTGGATCGGCACGGTTATCGCTGGCGCGGACGGCGAAGTTGTTGGTTCAGCATGGGCCTGGGACTGACGAAGCGTTGCGTCCGGAAAATCCACAGGATCAAAGCTCGCTGGTGGAACAGACCCCCTGGGGGCCGGCGCATCGGCTACAAGCGCCGCTGCGTATTGCTGGAACGCCGTTGCAGTGGGCTTTGCCGGCGACTGAGTTGGGGTCGCATCAACCGCAGTGGCTCTGAGATTCGTGCGTGGTTTGAGATCGCTGCCCTCATCGGAACGCCCAGCGCCGCCAGATCAGCGCTCGCCAAAACTGTCGCCCGATGAAGGACAACCTCACAGGGACAACACGCCGCTGTACAACCCGTAGGCCGCGAGCCCGGCCCCGGCAATGACGCAGGTAAAAATCCCCTTCTCAAACGTGGTGAACAGCGGCTCACCCTGCTCATGCTTGGCCTTGGCGAACAGAATCACCCCCGGCGCATACAGCAGCGCCGACAACAACAGGTATTTCACCCCGCCGGCATACAACAGCCACACCGCGTAACACAGCGCGATGCCGCCGATCAGCAGATCCTTGGTGCGTTCGGCGGAGGCATGTTCATAGGTTTCACCGCGCCCGCTGAGCAAAACCGCATAGGCCGCCGACCACAGGTACGGCACCAGGATCATCGACGAGGCCAGGTAAATCAGGCTGGTGTAGGTGCCGGCGGAAAACAGCGTGATCAGCAGGAAAATCTGGATCATCACGTTGGTCAGCCACAGCGCATTGACCGGCACATGGTTGGCGTTTTCCTTTTTCAGGAACGCCGGCATGGTCTTGTCCTTGGCCGTGGCAAACAGGATTTCGGCGCACAGCAGCGCCCACGACAGCAATGCACCGAGCAACGAAATCGCCAGGCCGATGCTGATCGCCAGCGCACCCCACGGCCCGACGATGTGTTCCAGCACCGCCGCCAGCGACGGGTTCTGCAGGGTCGCCAGTTCCGGCTGACTCATGATCCCCAGCGACAGCACATTGACCAGCACCAGCAATGCCAGCACACCGATGAACCCGATCACCGTGGCCCGGCCGACGTCAGCCCGTTTCTCGGCCCGTGCCGAGTACACGCTGGCGCCTTCGATGCCGATGAACACGAACACCGTCACCAGCATCATGTTGCGCACCTGATCCATCACCCCGCCGAAATTCGGGTTGCTGTGGCCCCAGATGTCGCGGGTGAAGATGTCGGCCTTGAACGCCACGGCGGCGATGACGATGAACATGATCAGCGGCACGATCTTGGCCACTGTCGTCAGCTGGTTAATGAACGCGGCCTCTTTGATCCCGCGCATCACCAGAAAGTGCACGGCCCACAGCAGCACCGAGGCGCAGCCGATGGCAATCGGTGTGTTGCCCTGGCCGAACACCGGAAAGAAGTAACCGAGGGTGCTGAACAGCAATACGAAATAGCCGACGTTGCCCAGCCAGGCGCTGATCCAGTAACCCCACGCGGAAGAGAAACCCATGTAGTCGCCAAATCCGGCCTTGGCGTAGGCGTAGACGCCGGAATCCAGTTCCGGCTTGCGATTGGCCAGAGTCTGGAACACGAACGCCAGGGTCAGCATTCCGATGGCGGTGATTCCCCAACCGATCAGGATTGCGCCGGCATCGGCACGAGCCGCCATGTTCTGCGGCAAAGAGAAAATTCCCCCGCCAATCATCGACCCCACCACCAGGGCGATCAGTGCGCCAAGGCGCAGTTTTTGCGTCGGTTGCGACATTCAAATCTCCTTGAAAGATGGGACGAGGTTTCATTTGTGACAACTATTAACTAACTGGCTAAAACTCGCTGACGTATTTCAGTTAATGCCAACAAACGCTCACTTATATATAGCCGATGACGCTAACGCCTAGCACATTCAGACAGTTCCGTGCGCTGATCCTGATAAATCGATTCTGTATTGAAAACAGATGTGAAAAATTTGCCAAAACCCGAAAAGCAACTAGCGTCATAACTCGAAAGCAATAGGATCCATTCCCAACAATATCGACCAAAGGCTTCTATGACGGGCCTTCCAGACAATAGCTTTATGCCTTCACTCGCTTCATAAGTCATTCATTAACAATGGAATGTGAGCATGCACTGATCTAAGTCAGCTGTTTGAAAAGCCAACAGATCTACGCTGTGAACTCTTCTCTCCTGCAATGGAGTCATGCAATGTCTGAAGCTCCCGGAAAACTACGACTAGGTGCACTGGTTGCATTGGTAGTCGGCTCAATGATCGGTGGTGGAATATTCTCTTTGCCACAAAACATGGCCGCCAGTGCCGACGTCGGCGCGGTACTGATTGGCTGGGCCATCACCGCAGTCGGCATGCTCACCCTCGCTTTCGTCTTTCAAACCCTCGCCAATCGCAAGCCTGACCTGGACGGCGGTGTCTACGCCTATGCCAAGGCCGGTTTCGGCGATTACATGGGTTTCTCTTCGGCCTGGGGCTACTGGATCAGTGCCTGGCTGGGCAACGTGGGGTACTTCGTTCTGCTGTTCAGCACCCTCGGGTATTTCTTTCCGGTTTTTGGGGAAGGCAACACTGTTGCTGCAGTGATCGGCGCCTCGGTCCTGCTGTGGGGCGTGCACTTCCTGGTGTTGCGCGGGATCAAGGAAGCGGCGTTCATCAACCTGGTGACCACCGTCGCCAAGGTCGTGCCACTGTTGCTGTTCGTACTGATCGCACTCTTCGCCTTCAAACTGGACATCTTCACCGCCGACATCTGGGGCCTGAAAAACCCGGACCTGGGCAGCGTGATGAACCAGGTGCGCAACATGATGCTGGTCACCGTGTGGGTGTTCATCGGCATCGAAGGCGCGAGCATCTTCTCGGCCCGGGCGGAAAAACGTTCGGACGTCGGTAAAGCCACCGTGATCGGTTTCATCACCGTGCTGCTGTTCCTGGTGCTGGTGAACGTGCTGTCGCTGGGCATCATGACCCAGCCGGAACTGGCCAAACTGCAGAACCCGTCGATGGCCGCCGTGCTGGAACACGTGGTCGGTCACTGGGGTGCGGTGCTGATCAGCGTCGGCCTGATCATCTCGCTGCTGGGGGCACTGCTGTCGTGGGTGCTGCTGTGCGCGGAGATCATGTTCGCCGCCGCCAAGGACCACACCATGCCGGAGTTCCTGCGCAAGGAGAACGCCAACCACGTACCGGCCAACGCCCTGTGGCTGACCAACGCGATGGTGCAGCTGTTCCTGGTCATCACCCTGTTCTCGGCCAGCACTTACCTGTCGCTGATCTACCTCGCCACGTCGATGATTCTGGTGCCGTACCTGTGGTCGGCGGCCTACGCCCTGCTGCTGGCGGTGCGCGGCGAAAGCTATGAAGGCTTCGCAGCCGAACGGCGCAAGGACCTGATCATCGGCGCCATCGCCCTGATCTACGCCGTGTGGCTGCTCTACGCCGGTGGCGTGAAGTACCTGCTGCTGTCGGCCCTGCTCTATGCCCCGGGCGCGATCCTGTTCGCCAAGGCCAAGCTCGAACTCAAACAACCGGTTTTCACCAACGTCGAGAAGCTGATTTTCGCCGCAGTGATCGTGGGTGCCCTGGTGGCGGCCTACGGTCTCTACGACGGCTTCCTGACTCTGTAATTGCCAAACGTTTTATCTCTGGAGGATCACTGAAATGACCACGGAAAAAGTTAAGTACGGCGTCCATTCCGAAGCCGGCAAACTGCGCAAAGTCATGGTCTGCTCCCCAGGTCTGGCCCATCAGCGGCTGACCCCGAACAACTGCGATGAACTGCTGTTCGACGACGTGCTGTGGGTCGCTCAGGCCAAGCGCGACCACTTCGACTTCGTGACCAAGATGCGTGAGCGCGGGATCGACGTGCTGGAAATGCACAACCTGCTGACCGATATCGTCGGCAACCCCGAAGCACTGGACTGGATCCTCGATCGCAAGGTCACCGCCGATTCGGTGGGCCTGGGCCTGATCAACGAAGTCAAATCCTGGCTGAAAAGCCTGGAGCCGCGACACATCGCCGAATTCCTGATCGGCGGCGTGTCCGCCGATGACCTGCCGGACAGCTTCGGTGGCAAGACCATCCAGATGTTCCGCGACTTCCTCGGCCACTCCAGCTTCATTCTGCCGCCGCTGCCGAACACCCAGTTCACCCGCGATACCACCTGCTGGATTTACGGTGGCGTGACACTGAACCCGATGTACTGGCCGGCCCGTCGTCAGGAAACCCTGCTGACCACCGCCATCTACAAATTCCATCCGCAATTCACCAACGCCGATTTCGAGATCTGGTACGGCGACCCGGACAAGGATCACGGCAGCTCGACCCTCGAAGGCGGCGACGTGATGCCGATCGGCAACGGCGTGGTGCTGATCGGTATGGGCGAGCGCTCGTCGCGTCAGGCCATCGGCCAACTGGCGCTGAATCTGTTCAAGAACAAGGCTGTGGAAAAAGTCATCGTCGCCGGCCTGCCAAAATCCCGCGCGGCGATGCACCTGGATACCGTGTTCAGCTTCTGCGACCGCGACCTCGTCACGATCTTCCCGGAAGTGGTCAACCAGATCGTCGCCTTCACCCTGCGCCCTGACGAAAGCAAACAGGGCGGCATCGACATCCGTCGCGAAGAAGGCACGTTCCTCGACG
Organism: Pseudomonas fluorescens; assembly: GCF_012974785.1. GTDB lineage: Bacteria > Pseudomonadota > Gammaproteobacteria > Pseudomonadales > Pseudomonadaceae > Aquipseudomonas > Aquipseudomonas fluorescens_BT. The sequence continues at coordinate 4,836,557 of NZ_CP027561.1, forward strand.
TCGTGGCCCAAGCCCTCAACCTGCCGAAGCTGCGCGTCGTCGAAACCGGCGGCAACAGCTTCGCCGCCGAACGCGAGCAATGGGACGACGGCAACAACGTGGTGGCCGTGGAGCCTGGCGTGGTCATCGGCTACGACCGCAACACTTACACCAACACCCTGCTGCGCAAGGCCGGGGTCGAGGTCATCACCATCAGCGCCGGCGAACTGGGCCGTGGCCGTGGCGGCGGCCACTGCATGACCTGCCCGATCATCCGCGACCCAATCGATTACTAAACGACCATCTCCCCGGCCGCACCTATCCCGTAGCGGCCGGGCCGATTACCGAATCCAAGGAGAATCATCATGGCGTTCAACATCCACAACCGTAACCTGCTCAGCCTGGAGCACCACACCCCACGTGAGCTGCGTTACCTGCTCGACCTGTCCCGCGACCTTAAACGCGCCAAGTACACCGGCACCGAGCAACAGCACCTGAAGGGCAACAACATCGCCCTGATCTTCGAAAAAACCTCGACCCGTACCCGCTGCGCGTTCGAAGTCGCCGCTTATGACCAGGGCGCCAACGTTACCTACATCGATCCGAATTCCTCGCAGATCGGCCACAAGGAAAGCATGAAGGACACAGCCCGGGTGCTGGGTCGCATGTACGACGCCATCGAGTACCGTGGCTTCAAGCAGGAAATCGTCGAAGAACTGGCCAAGTTTGCCGGTGTGCCGGTGTTCAACGGCCTGACCGATGAATATCACCCGACCCAGATGATCGCCGACGTGCTGACCATGCGTGAGCATGCCGACAAGCCGATCCACGAGATCAGCTACGCCTACCTGGGCGATGCGCGCAACAACATGGGCAACTCGCTGCTGCTGGTCGGCGCCAAACTCGGCATGGACGTGCGCATCTGCGCACCGAAAGCCCTGTGGCCCCACGATGACCTGGTGCAGCGCTGCAAGAAATACGCGGAAGAAAGCGGTGCCCGCATCACCCTGACCGAAGACCCGAAAGCCGCCGTCAAGGGCGTCGATTTCATCCACACCGACGTCTGGGTATCGATGGGCGAGCCGGTGGAAGCCTGGGCCGAGCGTATCCAGCAACTGCTGCCGTATCAGGTCAACGCCGAGCTGATGAAAGCCACCGGCAACCCGCGCACCAAGTTCATGCACTGCCTGCCGGCGTTCCACAACAGCGATACCAAGGTCGGCAAACAGATCGCCGAACAGTATCCGCACCTGGCCAACGGCATCGAAGTGACCGACGACGTGTTCGAGTCGCCTGCCTGCATCGCCTTCGAGCAAGCGGAAAACCGCATGCACACCATCAAGGCGATTCTGGTGTCGACCCTGGCTGATCTGTAACCCACTGAGGGAACCGCCTCCCCATGTGGGAGCGGGCTTGCTCACGAAAGCGGAGTGTCATTCAACAGTGATGTCGACTGATCTGACGCCTTCGCGAGCAAGCCCGCTCCCACAAGGGATCCTGGTTTCAACATGGACACGAGTCGTTTGCCATTCCTCTGTACAAGAAGGACAAGCACCATGCGTATCGTCGTAGCTCTGGGCGGTAACGCCCTGCTCCGCCGTGGCGAGCCGATGACCGCTGACAACCAGCGCGCCAACATCCGCATCGCCACCGAGCAAATCGCCAAGATTCATCCCGGCAATCAACTGGTCATCGCCCACGGCAATGGCCCGCAAGTCGGTCTGCTGTCGTTGCAGGCAGCGGCCTACACCTCCGTCACCCCTTACCCGCTGGACGTGCTCGGTGCCGAAACCGAAGGCATGATCGGCTACATCATCGAACAGGAACTGGGCAATCTGCTGGACTTCGAGGTGCCGTTCGCAACCCTGCTGACCCAGGTTGAAGTCGATGCCAAGGACCCGGCGTTCCAGAACCCGAGTAAACCCATCGGCCCGGTCTACGAGAAAGCCGAAGCGGAAAAACTCGCCGCCGAAAAAGGCTGGGCGATTGCCCCGGACGGCGACAAGTTCCGCCGCGTGGTGGCCAGCCCACGGCCGAAACGCATCTTTGAAATCCGCCCGATCAAGTGGCTGCTGGACAAGGGCAGCATCGTGATCTGCGCCGGCGGTGGCGGCATTCCGACCATGTACGACGAGAACCGCAATCTCAAAGGCATCGAAGCGGTGATCGACAAGGACCTGTGCTCGGCGCTGCTGGCCGAACAGCTGGAAGCGGACTTGCTGGTGATCGCCACCGACGTCAACGCGGCGTACATCGACTTCAAAAAACCAACCCAGAAAGCCATCGCCGAGGCGCATCCGGATGAACTCGAACGACTGGGTTTTGCCGCGGGGTCCATGGGACCAAAGGTTCAGGCAGCCTGCGAATTCGCGCGCCATACTGGCAAGGTCGCGGTGATCGGTTCGCTCTCGGACATCGAAGCCATCGTCCAGGGCACCGCCGGTACACGGGTCAGCACGGCAGCGCCAGGCATCACCTACCGATAACAAGAAACTCCGGGGGCAGATCTCAGGTCTGCCCTTCTCCCATGCCTTGAAAGGAGAAAACCATGGCCCAGTTCGAACCCGGCCGCTTGCACATCGAGCGCCACGCGTTAACTGACGACGACGTCAATTACAACGTGCACCTCGACTATGAAGTGTTCACCGATCCCCAGAAAGGCAAAGGGATACAGTTCACCCTGCATGGCAGCATGCAGGGAAAAGAGGTCAAAGAACCGTTCTTTCTGCCCAAGGAGGAAGCCTACAACTTCGCTCGCAACGTGACGCAAATTGCCGAAAAGTACGGCATCCCCAAGAGTCACAGCCAGATCGGCTCGGTGCACAAACATTACGACCTGATGTTTGAAGACATCCGCAAGCAGTTGAATATGCAATCCGGGGATCCGGTCAATCCCGAGCATTTCGAGTAACCCCAAAAGCCCCCTCCCGGAGGGAGAGGCTGGGGTGAGTTGCTTGCTCAAGGTACACCGACCTGAAATAGCGAGCCGAACTCAAGTTTTGAAAAGCCCCAATCTGCTCCCTTTCCCCTCGCCCCTCTGGGGAGAGGGCTGGGGTGAGGGGTGGATTTCGAGCACGACGCCATTCTCAAGATTTCACCCCAGTCCCCATCAAGGCATACTTGCCCCCCTCCGCACTCCAGAACCCAGAACCGCCCCATGCGTATCCACGTCAGCTTCATCGACCGCGTCGGCATCACCCAGGAAGTCCTGGCTATCCTCGGCGGGCGTAATCTCAATCTGGATGCGGTGGAGATGATCCCACCCAACGTCTACATCGACGCCCCGACCTTGAGCCCGCAAGTGCTCGAAGAACTGAAGGATGCGCTGTTTCGCGTGCGTGGTGTAGAAGCAGTGACCGTGGTCGACATCCTCCCCGGTCAGCGCCGGCACTTGCAACTCGATGCATTGCTCGCGGCGATGACCGACCCGGTGCTGGCGCTCGACAGCGCCGGCAAGGTGCTGCTGGCCAACCCGGCGCTGATCGCCTTGTACGGTCGCGAGCCGGCGGGCGAAAGCGTGTCGGAACTGTTCAACGATCCGGGCCTGCTCGAAACCCTGCTCGAACAGGGCTTCCGCCTGCCGCTGCGGGAAATCACCGTCAACGGCCAGACCCTGTTGCTGGACGCCACGCCGATCACCGACGCCGGTGCCCTGCTGACGCTGTATCAACCGAACCGCATCGGCGAACAACTCTCGGCGTTGCACCACGACCATGCCGAAGGCTTTGATGCGCTGCTCGGTGAATCGCCGCCAATCCGCACCCTCAAGGCTCGCGCCCAACGCGTCGCGGCCCTCGACGCGCCGCTGCTGATCCAGGGCGAAACCGGCACGGGCAAGGAACTGGTGGCCCGCGCCTGCCACGCCATCAGCGCCCGGCACAGTGCGCCATTCCTCGCACTGAACTGCGCGGCCCTGCCGGAGAACCTCGCCGAAAGCGAGCTGTTCGGCTACGCCCCCGGCGCCTTCACCGGCGCACAACGCGGCGGCAAACCGGGGCTGATGGAGTTGGCCAACCAAGGCACGGTGTTCCTCGACGAGATCGGCGAGATGTCGCCGTACTTGCAGGCCAAACTGCTGCGCTTTCTCAACGATGGCAGCTTCCGTCGGGTCGGTGGCGATCGTGAGGTGAAGGTCAACGTGCGGATCCTCAGCGCCACCCACCGCGATCTGGAAAAAATGGTCAGCGAAGGCCTGTTTCGCGAAGACCTGTTCTACCGCCTCAACGTGCTCAACGTCGAAGTGCCGCCGTTACGCGAACGCGGTCAGGACATTCTGCTACTGGCCCGCTACTTCATGCAGCAGGCCTGCGCGCAGATCCAGCGCCCGGTCTGCCGCCTCGCCCCGGGCACTTACCCGGCGCTGCTCGGCAACCGCTGGCCGGGCAACGTGCGGCAATTGCAGAACGTGATCTTCCGCGCCGCCGCCATCTGCGAAAGCAGCCTGGTGGACATCGGCGATCTCGACATCGCCGGCACCTCGGTGGCACGCCAGGCCGACACCGACGTCGACAGTCTGGAAGAAGCCGTGGAAGCCTTCGAGAAATCGCTGCTGGAAAAACTCTACGTCAGCTACCCCTCGACCCGCCAACTGGCCAGCCGCCTGCAGACCTCGCACACCGCCATCGCGCATCGACTGCGCAAATACGGCATCCCCAACAAGCCCTGAGGCGAGACCCCGCTCCCACAGGGTATGTGGCGGATTCGAAATCCGTTCAAAAGCGACCTCCATCTGTACTGAAAGCGCTACAGCGGAACGATATCGATACAGCCTCCTCGAATCACCGCTGTGCAAGGCTTTGATCCGGTTCAGCTTTTTTCTTCGCCTCACGGTGTAGCGATTTCGCTACAGTCAACGTAATTGCGCTCGCCCACCAATCAATCAAGCCATTGATTTATAACGATATTTTTACATTGGCCGCGTTCTTGCTAAGTAACCGTTCATAAAATCAGGGCATTGCCGCCCGAGCATTCCACCGCGTCCACCAGACGAGTCTGGCCCCTAGGAGATTCCATGAGCGAGTTGCGTTTTACTGAAGATCACGAATGGCTGCGCGCCGAAGCCGATGGTTCTGTCACCGTTGGCATCACCGCTTTCGCGCAGAACGCCCTGGGCGACGTGGTGTTCGTGCAACTGCCTGAATTGCAGGCGTACGAGAAAGGCGCCGAAGCCGCCACCGTGGAATCGGTGAAAGCCGCCAGCGGCGTGTACATGCCACTGGACGGTGAAGTGCTGGCAGTGAACCCGGCGCTGGAAGATGCCCCTGAACTGGTCAACGAAGATCCGCTGGGCGAAGGCTGGTTCTTCCGCTTCAAGCCATCCGACGCTTCCGCCGTCGCCAAGCTGCTGGATCAGGACGCCTACGACCGCCTGATCAAAGCCCAAGCCGAAGCCTGAGGAACCTGACATGACCCAAGTAAATCTCGGCACCGCCAACGAATTCATCGCCCGTCACATCGGCCCGCGCGCCGGTGACGAGCAAGCCATGCTCAACAGCCTCGGTTTCGACTCGCTCGAAGCTCTGAGTGCCAGCGTCATCCCGGAAAGCATCAAGGGCACCAGCGTGCTCGGCCTCGACGACGGCCTGAGCGAAGCCGATGCCCTGGCAATGATCAAAGGCATCGCCGGCAAGAACCAGCTGTTCAAGACCTACATCGGCCAGGGCTACTACAACTGCCACACGCCGTCGCCGATCCTGCGCAACCTGCTGGAAAACCCGGCCTGGTACACCGCCTACACCCCGTACCAGCCGGAAATTTCCCAGGGCCGTCTCGAAGCGCTGCTGAACTTCCAGACCCTGATCAGCGACCTTACCGGCCTGCCGATCGCCAACGCCTCCTTGCTCGACGAAGCCACCGCCGCTGCCGAAGCCATGACCTTCTGCAAACGCCTGAGCAAGAACAAGGGCAGCCACCAGTTCTTCGCCTCGATCCACAGCCACCCGCAAACCCTCGACGTGCTGCGCACCCGGGCCGAGCCGCTGGGCATTGAAGTGGTGGTCGGCGACGAGCGTGAACTGACCGACGTGACGCCATTCTTCGGCGCACTGCTGCAATACCCGGCGAGCAACGGTGATGTGTTCGACTACCGCGAAATGACCGAGCGCTTCCACGCCGCCAACGCACTGGTCGCCGTGGCTGCCGACCTGCTGGCCCTGACCCTGCTGACTCCGCCGGGTGAATTCGGCGCCGACGTGGCCATCGGCAGTGCGCAACGCTTCGGCGTGCCGCTGGGCTTCGGTGGCCCGCACGCGGCTTACTTCTCCACCAAAGACGCGTTCAAGCGCGACATGCCCGGCCGTCTGGTCGGTGTTTCGGTTGACCGTTTCGGCAAACCGGCCCTGCGTCTGGCGATGCAGACCCGCGAGCAACACATCCGCCGCGAGAAAGCCACGTCGAACATCTGCACCGCACAAGTGCTGCTGGCCAACATCGCCAGCATGTACGCCGTGTATCACGGCCCGAAAGGCCTGACCCAGATCGCCAACCGCGTGCATCACCTGACCGCGATCCTGGCCAAGGGCCTGAGCGCACTGGGCGTGACCGTCGAGCAAGCCAGCTTCTTCGACACCCTGACCCTGGCCACCGGCGCGCAAACTGCTGCGCTGCATGACAAGGCCCGCGCCCAACAGATCAACCTGCGTGTGATCGATGCCCAGCGTCTAGGCCTGTCGGTGGACGAAACCACCACCCAGGCCGACATCGAAACCCTGTGGAGCCTGTTCGCCGATGGCAAGAGCCTGCCGGATTTCGCTGCGCTGGCCGCTGCCGCACAAAGCACCATTCCAGCTACGCTGGTGCGTCAGTCGCCGATCCTCAGCCACCCGGTGTTCAACCGTTATCACTCGGAAACCGAGCTGATGCGCTACCTGCGCAAACTGGCGGACAAGGACCTGGCACTGGATCGCACCATGATCCCGCTGGGCTCGTGCACCATGAAGCTCAACGCCGCCAGCGAAATGATCCCGGTGACCTGGGCCGAATTCGGTGCGCTGCACCCGTTCGCCCCGGCCGAGCAAAGCGCCGGTTACCAGCAACTGACCGACGAACTGGAAGCGATGCTTTGCGCCGCCACCGGTTACGACGCGATCTCGCTGCAGCCGAACGCTGGTTCCCAGGGTGAGTACGCAGGTCTGCTGGCGATTCGCGCCTACCACCAGAGCCGTGGCGAAGACCGTCGCGACATCTGCCTGATCCCGTCGTCCGCCCACGGCACCAACCCGGCGACCGCCAACATGGCCGGCATGCGCGTGGTCGTGACCGCGTGCGACGCCCGTGGCAACGTGGACATCGAAGACCTGCGCGCCAAGGCCATCGAGCACCGCGAACACCTCGCCGCACTGATGATCACCTACCCGTCGACCCACGGCGTGTTCGAAGAAGGCATCCGCGAAATCTGCGGCATCATTCATGACAACGGCGGCCAGGTGTACATCGACGGCGCCAACATGAACGCGATGGTCGGCCTCTGCGCCCCGGGCAAGTTCGGCGGCGACGTCTCGCACCTGAACCTGCACAAGACCTTCTGCATTCCGCATGGCGGTGGCGGCCCGGGCGTCGGCCCGATCGGCGTGAAATCGCACCTGACGCCGTTCCTGCCGGGCCACGGCCACATGGAACGCAAGGAAGGCGCGGTCTGCGCAGCACCGTTCGGCAGCGCGAGCATTCTGCCGATCACCTGGATGTACATTCGCATGATGGGTGGCGCAGGTCTCAAGCGCGCTTCGCAACTGGCGATCCTCAATGCCAACTACATTTCCCGTCGCCTGGAAGAGCACTACCCGGTGCTGTACACCGGCAGCAACGGTCTGGTGGCGCACGAGTGCATCCTCGATCTGCGCCCGCTGAAAGACAGCAGCGGCATCAGCGTCGATGACGTCGCCAAGCGTCTGATCGACTTCGGCTTCCACGCCCCGACCATGTCGTTCCCGGTAGCCGGCACACTGATGATCGAGCCGACCGAAAGCGAATCCAAGGAAGAGCTGGACCGCTTCTGCGACGCCATGATCCGCATCCGCGAAGAAATCCGCGCTGTAGAGAACGGCACCCTGGACAAGGACGACAACCCGCTGAAGAACGCTCCGCACACCGCCGCAGAGCTGGTCGGCGAGTGGACTCACCCGTACAGCCGCGAGCAAGCGGTGTACCCGGTGGCGTCGTTGATCGAAGGCAAGTACTGGCCGCCGGTCGGTCGCGTCGACAACGTGTTCGGCGACCGCAACCTGGTCTGCGCCTGCCCGTCGATCGAAAGCTACGCTTGATTGAATGAGGGGCGGTTTATCCGCTCCGACTTCCAGAACTCCTTGTGGGAGCTAGCTAGCTCCCACAAGGAAATGCACCAAGCCTGATATTCCGCCAATTCCTATAACAAGAAACCGGAGAACCACTCATGTCGTTAAGCGTGTTCGACCTGTTCAAGATTGGCATCGGCCCCTCCAGCTCCCACACCGTCGGCCCGATGCGTGCTGCTGCGCGCTTCGTCGAAGGCCTGCGCCGGGAAAACCTGTTGTCGGCCACCACCGGTATCAGGGTCGAGTTGTATGGATCCCTCGGCGCCACCGGCAAGGGCCACGGCAGCGACAAAGCCGTGCTGCTGGGCCTGGAAGGTGAACACCCGGACACCGTGGATACCGAAACCGTCGCCGCACGTCTCACGCAGATTCGCGGAAGCGGGCGTTTGAACCTGCTCGGCGAACACAGCATCGCGTTCAATGAGAAAGAACACCTGGCAATGATCCGCAAGCCGTTGGCCTATCACCCCAACGGTATGATCTTCCGTGCCTTCGATGCGGCGCGATTGCAGATCCGCAGCCGCGAGTACTACTCGGTCGGGGAAGGCTTTGTGGTCGACGAAGACGCGGCCGGTGCCGACCGCATCGTCGAAGATGCCACCCCGCTGACCTTCCCGTTCAAAAGTGCCAAGGACTTGCTCGGTCACTGCGCCACCTATGGTCTGTCGATCAGCCAGGTGATGCTGACCAACGAAAGCGCCTGGCGCCCGGAAGCGGAAACCCGCGCCGGCCTGCTGAAAATCTGGCAAGTGATGCAGGACTGCGTGGCTGCGGGCTGTCGTAACGAAGGCATTCTGCCGGGTGGCCTGAAGGTCAAGCGGCGGGCGGCAGCACTGCACCGGCAACTGTGCAAGAACCCGGAATCGTCACTGCGCGATCCGCTGTCGGTGCTGGACTGGGTCAACCTCTACGCCCTCGCCGTCAACGAAGAAAACGCCAACGGCGGGCGCGTGGTCACGGCACCGACCAATGGCGCGGCGGGGATCATCCCTGCGGTGCTGCATTACTACATGCGCTTTATTCCCGGCGCAAACGATGACGGCGTGGTGCGTTTTCTGCTGACCGCGGCGGCCATCGGCATTCTGTACAAGGAAAACGCCTCGATCTCCGGCGCCGAAGTCGGCTGTCAGGGCGAGGTTGGCGTGGCCTGCTCGATGGCGGCCGGCGCGTTGTGCGAAGTCCTCGGCGGCAGCGTGCAGCAAGTGGAAAACGCCGCCGAAATCGGCATGGAACACAACCTCGGCCTGACCTGCGATCCGATCGGCGGGCTGGTTCAGGTGCCGTGCATCGAGCGCAACGCCATGGGCTCGGTCAAGGCGATCAACGCCGTGCGCATGGCCATGCGCGGAGACGGGCAGCACTTCGTCTCCCTCGACAAGGTCATCCGCACCATGCGCCAGACCGGCGCCGACATGAAAAGCAAATACAAGGAGACCGCCCGTGGCGGTCTGGCGGTCAACATTATCGAGTGTTAATTAGCCCCCTCTCCCTGCGGGAGAGGGTTGGTGTGAATCAAGGAGTTCCGCATGTCCACCGAACAATTGTCGAAAACCCCGCTGCACGCTCTGCACATCGAACTCGGCGCCCGCATGGTGCCGTTCGCCGGCTACGACATGCCGGTGCAATACCCGCTGGGCGTGATGAAAGAACACCAGCACACCCGTGAGCAGGCAGGGCTGTTCGATGTCTCGCACATGGGCCAGATCCGCCTGACCGGCGCCAATGCCGCCAAAGCCCTGGAAACCCTGGTGCCGGTGGACATCATTGACCTGCCGGTGGGCATGCAGCGCTACGCGATGTTCACCAACAAAACCGGCGGCATTCTCGATGACCTGATGGTCGCCAACCTCGGCAACGACGAACTGTTCCTGGTGGTCAACGCCGCGTGCAAGGATCAGGATCTCGCGCATTTGCAACAACACATCGGCGATCAGTGCACCATTACGGAGCTGTTCGAAGCCCGCGCCCTGCTCGCCCTGCAAGGTCCGGCGGCCGTAACCGTACTGGCACGCCTGGCGCCGGAAGTGGCGAAGATGACTTTCATGCAGTTCGCCCGAGTGACTCTGCTGGGTGTGGATTGCTTCATCAGCCGCTCGGGCTACACCGGTGAAGACGGTTTCGAAATCTCGGTACCGGCAGGCGATGCAGAAAAACTCGCTCGCGCCCTGCTGGCCGAACCCGAAGTGGCGGCCATCGGCCTCGGCGCCCGGGATTCACTGCGCCTGGAGGCCGGCCTGTGCCTGTACGGCCACGACATGAACTCCGAGACCACGCCGATCGAAGCCAGCCTGCTGTGGGCAATATCCAAGCCACGGCGTGCCGATGGTGCGCGGGCTGGCGGCTTCCCGGGGGCAGAACAGATTTTCAGCCAGCAGCAGAACGGCGTCGCGCGTAAACGCGTCGGCCTGCTGCCTCAGGAGCGCACGCCGGTCCGTGAAGGAGCAGAGATCGTCAACGAAGCCGGCGAAATCATCGGCAGCGTGTGCAGCGGCGGTTTCGGTCCGACCCTGGGCGGGCCATTGGCGATGGGTTACCTCGACAGCGCCTATGTCGCACTGGACACGCCAGTCTGGGCCATCGTTCGTGGGAAAAAGGTGCAAATGCTTGTAAGCAAAATGCCATTTGTTCCACAACGCTACTATCGCGGTTGATTGACTGTTTCTATAAGTAACGCGATTGCGTTATGCGTGCACTAATGTGTAACGCAATCGCCATAAAACAGTGCACTCCGTTTACATTCGATTCGAATATGAACTTGGCTTATAACGTTCGAAAACAATTGAACAAGCCAATCGAATAAGCCGGACTAGTGGACCGACTAAGTGCCAGCAAGCGCAGGAAAACCGGGGCCTTCACAGGGCTTGTTTTTCCTCCCGTAGTTGGCGTAGAGTTTGTCCACTGTGTTTGCATGGGTCAGCTTGGAATCGTGACCTGGGCAGTAGCCTACAAGTTAGCTACATCCCGTTCGACGTCTTCTTACTCTCCTGCAACCAGCCCCAGTACTCTTTCATGAGGAAGAGACTGTCATCAATTTTTGCGTCAAAGGAAATAAGAAATGTCCACACGTCAGAGCGGTACCGTCAAGTGGTTTAACGACGAGAAAGGTTTTGGTTTTATCACTCCAGAAAGCGGTCCGGATCTGTTCGTGCATTTCCGCGCCATTCAGGGCAGCGGCTTCAAGAGCCTGAAAGAAGGCCAGAAAGTGACCTTCGTTGCCGTACAAGGCCAGAAAGGCATGCAGGCTGATGAAGTCATCGCCGAAGCCTGATCTTCTGTAACGAAAAAGCCCCTGATATTGATATCAGGGGCTTTTTTGTGCGCGTGAATCCGTAAAATGGCGCTTCACTTTCCGTCCAGAGGCTGCCATGTCGAAACACCTGCTCATTCCCCAGGGCGATTTCCCCGCCGTCGGCCTTGGCCGCCGCCTGGCAGCGATGTTCTACGACTTTCTCCTGTGCACCGCCCTGCTGATCGTGACCGGCGGCATCTACAAGATGATTCAGGCCGCGATCATCGGCGAAGAGCGCCTGCGAGTGCTGACCGACGCCGGCAAGCTGGACGGCGACCCGCTGTACTCAACCGTTCTGCTGCTGGTGCTGTTCGGCTTCTTTGCCAAGTTCTGGACCCACGCCGGCCAGACGCTGGGCATGCAGGTATGGGGCATCCGTGTGCAGAACGCCGATGGTACCGCCATCAGCCTGTGGCAGGCGCTGCTGCGGTTCATGGTGTCGATTGCGTCGTGGCTCTGTCTGGGGGTGGGGTTCTTCTGGTCGCTGTTCGACAAGCGCAAGCGCGCCTGGCATGACATCTACTCGGATACACAACTGGTGCGGATCCCGAAGAAAGCAAAGTAACCCTGCAGATGCAAAAACGCCCCGATCAAATCGGGGCGTTTTCGTTTACGACTCAAGGTCAGGCGTTGCCTGCCAGCTTCATGCGCGCGGCCTGGGTGAAATCGAGCATGCGCTTGAGCGGGCGGATCGCCTGAGGAATGAGGGCCGGGTCGACGAAGATCTCATTCGAGCCCTCCTTCAGGCACTTGAGCGTGCGCTCAAGGGTGTTCATGGCCATCCACGGGCAATGTGCGCAGCTGCGGCACGCCGCGCCATTACCGGCGGTTGGCGCCTCGATGAAGACCTTGTCCGGGCACAGCTGCTGCATCTTGTAGAAGATGCCGCGGTCGGTGGCCACGATCAGGGTCTTGTTCGGCAGCGATTGAGCGGCGGCAATCAGCTGACTGGTAGAACCCACGGCGTCCGCCAGTTCGATCACCGAGGTCGGCGATTCCGGATGCACCAGAATGGCGGCGTCCGGGTACAGCGCTTTCATGTCTTCCAGCTGTTTGGACTTGAACTCTTCGTGGACGATGCAGGCACCATCCCAGAGCAGCATGTCGGCGCCGGTCTGACGCTGGATGTAGGTACCCAGGTGCTTGTCCGGGCCCCAGATAATGGTTTCGCCGTTGTCCATCAGGCTTTCGACGATCTCCAGCGCGCAGCTCGATGTCACCACCCAGTCGGCCCGGGCTTTGACCGCCGCCGACGTGTTGGCGTACACCACGACCGTGCGCTCCGGATGCTGATCGCAGAACGCCGAGAACTCATCCACCGGGCAACCCAGGTCCAGCGAGCAGGTAGCCTCCAGGGTCGGCATCAGCACACGTTTTTCCGGGTTAAGAATCTTCGCGGTTTCACCCATGAACTTCACACCGGCGACCACCACGGTCTTGGCCGGGTGGGCGTTGCCGAAGCGGGCCATTTCCAGAGAATCGGACACGCAACCGCCGGTTTCTTCGGCGAGGGCCTGGATGATCGGATCGCAATAAAAGTGGGCAACCAGCACCGCGTCCTGAGCCTTGAGCTCGGCGGCGATGGCGGAACGGTAATAAGCCTCTTCCTCGGCCGTCAGCGGTTTGGGCTGTTTGGCGTCGAGGTGGGCTTGTACCAGAAGGCGTTCGGAAATCTGCGTCATGTTCGCAAGACCTGCAGGCGCATTCGCGCGAAAGTCGAGTATACACCCGGCTCCGGACCGCTTGAGGGTACCGCCGGGAGAGTGAGTGTTATCAGGCACGGACAGCGTTGAAGCTGCGCAAGGCTACAGAATATCCCGTTGATACAAAAGATGATTCTGACCTGCGTCACGGCGGGAAAAAAACGAAGGGAGGGATGCTCGAATCGCAGGCAAAAAAAAATCCGGAAATCCTCACTTTCGTGGGCCTTCCAGACTTTTAAAACAGCAAAAATGGTGGGTCGTGTGGGATTCGAACCTACGACCAATTGGTTAAAAGCCAACTGCTCTACCAACTGAGCTAACGACCCGCTGTGTGGTGGCGCGTATAATACTGATTTTTAAGGACTATTCAACACCTAATTTGAAAAAAATCAAAAATAACGTGTCGGGTCGCTGATTCCGGCCGCTGCGAAGCCTTCTGCACGCAGTCGGCAGCTATCGCATTTGCCACAGGCGCGGCCTTCATCGTCCGCCTGATAGCAGGAAACAGTCAGCCCGTAATCGACCCCAAGCTTCACACCCGCCTGGACAATCTGCGCCTTGCTCAGGTTCTGCAACGGTGCCTGGATACGGAAACCATTGCCTTCGACACCGGCCTTGGTCGCCAGATTGGCCATACGCTCGAACGACTCGATGAACTCCGGGCGACAATCCGGGTAACCGGAGTAATCCACCGCGTTGACACCAATGAAGATGTCACGGGCACCGAGTACTTCAGCCCAGCCCAGGGCAAGCGACAGGAATACCGTATTGCGCGCCGGAACATAAGTCACCGGAATGCCGTCACCGAGCGACTCCGGGATATCGATGCTGCTGTCGGTCAGGGCCGAACCGCCCATGCCGTTCAGGTTCAGCCCGATCACCTTGTGTTCGACCACTCCCAGATCGCGTGCGACGCGCGCCGCGGCATGCAACTCGGCATGGGAGCGCTGGCCGTAATCGAAGCTCATGGTGTAGCAGCGATAGCCTTCGGCCCGAGCCATGGCCACGACCGTGGCCGAGTCCAGGCCGCCGGACAGCAAAATGACCGCGCGTTTTTCAGTAGTGTTCAGTTGCTCAGTCATCTCAGCGCCCCGGCTCGTCATTCCACAGATACTTGTGCAGCTGCAATTGCAGGCGTACGGGCAAATTGTCCGCTACCACCCAATCGGCCAGTTCCCGTGCATTCAGGTCATGGTGGCTCGGGGAAAACAGCACTTCGCCGGCCCGCCGCTCAAGACCGTACTGGATCAGTTTGGAGACCGCCCAGTCATAGTCTTCCCGCGAACAGATGACAAACTTCACCTGATCGTTGGGCGTCAGCAGTTCGATATTCTCGTAACGGTTGCGATGGGCTTCCTTCGAGTCAGGGGTCTTCAAATCGACAACCCGGCTGACCCGAGGATCGACCGCCGAAATATCGAGGGCACCACTGGTTTCCAGCGAGACCTCGTAACCGGCATCACACAACCGCTTGAGCAAGGGAATGGCATTGGGCTGAGCCAGCGGCTCCCCGCCAGTGACGCAGACGTAGCGCGGACGATACCCGGCCACTTGTTCGAGGATATCGTCGAGCGTACGAATGGTGCCGCCGCTGAACGCATAGGCACTGTCGCAGTATTGGCAACGCAATGGGCAACCGGTCAGGCGCACAAAAACCGTGGGCAGCCCGGCAGTCCGCGTTTCCCCCTGCAACGAGTAGAAAACTTCGGTGATTCTCAATGTGTCTTGCATAGTCGCCACGGGCGTAACAGCTAAACAGGCTGTCCGCCTCCGTCAGGCACTTCAGGCAACCCCGCCAACGCGTAGATCACCAGAAGCGTGTTTCATAAAAGGGCGTGAATTCTAACGAAAAAACCCGCGACAAGCGCGGGTTTCTTCCAAACGGGTCAAACACACTTACATGCGCTGCAGATCGCGCTGGGCCAACTGAGCAGCAGAGGTCCCCGGGTATTGGGAAACCACTTGCTGCAGAATGCCCTTGACCTTGTCGGTGTGGCCGAGACGGCGTTCTACGTCAGCCAGCTTGTACAGCGAGTCCGGCACCTTGGCGTGCTTGGGATACAGCTGCGAAACCTTGGCGAAAGCCTGACCCGCGCCTTGCAGGTCACCTTTGGCCAGGTTCACCTCGCCCAGCCAGTACTGGGCGTTGCCCGCGTACTGACTGTTCGGGTATTTACGCAGGAATGCCGAAAAAGCCTGGCTGGCCTTGTCGAAATCCTTGGCCTTGATCAAGTCGAAGGCGGCATCGTAATACAGCTTTTCCTTGGCCGGGTCAGCCGGTTCACCACCCGCGGCAGGTGCCTGGGCAGCAGCAGCGGCCCCGGCTCCAGCGGCAGCACCGGCAGCAGCACTTGCATCGCCACCGGCAGAAGAATTCTCAGGAGTCGCGGCAGGTGCAGCACCGGATCCTATGCGCCGATCAAGATCCTGGTATCGCTCCAGGGATTCCTGCTTCATGCGCGCAACCTGATTCTGCAGTTCTTCGATCACGCCTTGCTGGCGCGATATCTGATCCTGCATTTGTTGCAGTTGGTTGAACAGCATGCCTTGTGCCGAGGCAGGGGCCGAAGCCGCTCCCCCGGCATAGGCGCCGTTCGTACCGTAACCTGCAGGCGGATAACTGCTCCCGCTATTGTTATAACCGGAGTTGTCATCGACCACAGGAACCGCAGCCCACGCCGCAAGCGGCGCGAGACTGAGAGCCAGAACAGTTACAGCACGACGGCACGTTCGCATATCGAATTACTTACGCAGTTCGACGCGACGGTTTTGAGCCCAGGACTGCTCGTCGTTGCCGGTAGCAACTGGACGCTCTTCGCCGTAGGAAACCAGTTCCAGCTGAGCTGGGGAAACACCTTGCAGTACCAGGTAACGCTGAACGGCTTTCGCACGACGCTCGCCCAGTGCCATGTTGTACTCACGAGTACCACGTTCGTCGGTGTTGCCTTCCAGAACAACGCGAGCGCCGTTTGCTTTCAGGTCTTTGGCGTGAACGTCCAGAGCGCGCATGGCTTCTGGCTTCAGGTCCGAGCTGTCGTATTCGAAGTAGAAGGTGGTGATTGCGCGCAGAGCAGCTTCTTCGCTCAGGGAACCGTCAACTGCACCAGTGTTTGCGCCGTAACCAGCGTTTGGATCAACAGCGCCTTCACCGGCGTTGTCGCCGCCTTTGGACGAGCAACCTACAGCTACAGCCATGGCCAGAGCCAGCGCAGCAAATTTACCAAACTTCAGCATTTCCATCGTGAAACTCCTAATGAACCCCAGTGTGTTAAGTAAAACGTAAAGCGCCGCGTCAGTTCAGGTAAGGGGACCAGGACGGTTCTCTGACTTCGCCTTGAGCGGTAGGAAGCGGGAGCCTCACGCGTCCATTAATGGACACGAGCATCAAGACTCCCCGGCCCTGCTGGCGGGTGGCGTAGATTACCATGGTGCCGTTGGGCGCAACAGTAGGCGACTCGTCCAGAGTGCTATCAGTGAGGATTTTTACACTTCCGCGCTGCAAATCCTGAGCCGCTACTTTGAAATTGGTGAAACCGTCCTGACGATGGATCATCACCAGGGTCTTTTCATCCGCCGACAGCTTCGGGTTGGCGTTGTAGTTGCCCACGAACGTCACGCGCTCGGCACCACCGCCACCGGCGCTGGTCTTGTAGATCTGCGGCTTGCCGCCACGGTCGGAGGTGAAGTAGATGGTCGAGCCATCCTTGCCCCAGTACGGTTCGGTGTTGATGCCCGGACCTGCAGTCACTCGGGTGATCTGACGCGAACCGAGGTTCATGACGTAGATGTCCGGGTTACCG
Source organism: Pseudomonas fluorescens (assembly GCF_012974785.1). Classification (GTDB taxonomy): domain Bacteria; phylum Pseudomonadota; class Gammaproteobacteria; order Pseudomonadales; family Pseudomonadaceae; genus Aquipseudomonas; species Aquipseudomonas fluorescens_BT. Next base: position 4,853,616 of record NZ_CP027561.1, read on the forward strand.
TCTTTCGACAGCACGAACGCCAGGCGATTGCCATCCGGCGACCAGGCTGGCGCGCCGTTCAGGCCTTCGAAATTGGTAATCTGCTCACGGCGACCGGTGTCGATGTTCTGCATGAAGATCCGTGGACGCTTCTGCTCGAACGACACATAGGCAATGCGCTTGCCATCCGGTGCAAAACGCGGCGACAGGATAGGCTCGCGCGATTGCAACAGGGTCACGGCACGGGCACCGTCGTAGTCCGAACGCTGCAGCGTGTAACGAGTGTTCTTCTCGGAGAAGCGTTCAGCCGTCACGTACAGCAGGCGAGTCGAAAATGCACCCTTGATACCGGTCAGTTTCTCGAACGACTGGTCGGAGATGTAGTGCGCCATGTCACGCAGCTGTTCGGTGGTACCGGAAACACTGCCGTCCGCGACCTTCTGCTCGGTAGCGACGTTGAACAACGCCCACTGCACTTGCAGGCGACCGCCCGCTGGAACGATGCTGCCAACCATCATGTACTGGGCACCGACCGCCTTCCAGTCACGGAAGATGATTTCGCTCGGCTGGCTTGGCTGGCTGATCATGTTCTGTTTCGGAATCGGCGAGTAATAACCAGAGTTCCGCAGATCGTTGCCAATGATTTCAGCCATGTCGTCCGGCAGGACGGCACCGCCCTGGAAACCGAACGGTACGACGGCGATCGGGGTAGCCCGATCGCTGCCGCTGGTGACCAGAATGTTCTTTTCATCCGCCATCGCGATCCCTGCCATGCAGCAGATCACGACCAGCATTCCTCGAAGAAGGTTTCTCACAAGGCTAGATCCTCAGGTGTGAATGTCATCTTGAATGAACGATACGGAGCGAAATCGCTCGGCTTCATTCCCTGCATTTCCGTCAAACGTCCAATATTCTTGACCGCCGCCACTGCCGACGCATCGAAAGGACCGTCGCCACTGGACTTGGCCACGCTGACCGTGGTCACCGTGCCGTCCGGCAACATGCCGATCTGCAGCACAACCGTCATGCCCTTGCGTGCCGAAGGAGGACGAGCCCAACCTTCCGCTGCCCGCGCACGAATCAAGTCATCGAAGCTGCCCGCGGTTTCGTCACCACGTTCGTCCGCCAAAGCCTGTTGACGCTCGGTCTTGTCGGACAGCAGGTCGGCCAGAGCCTGGGCCTTCTTGTCCTCGACCGATTTGCGTGCCGCGTCCTGCGCTTTCTTCTTCGCAGCATCGGCAGCAGCTTTCTTCTTGGCTTCGTCGGCGACTTTCTTCTTCGCCTCTTCAGCCTCGGCTTTTTTCTTGGCGTCTTCGGCAGCTTTCTTCTTCGCGTCTTCGACGATCTTCTTCTTGGCTTCTTCAGCGGCCGCTTTCTTGGCCTCTTCTTCAGCAGCCTTCTTGGCTTCTTCTTCGGCTTTCTTCTTGGCTATATCAGCCAATTGTTTCTCTTCTGCCTTCTTGGCTTCGGCGGCTTTCTTCGCGTCGTCGGCCTTCTTGGCTTCATCAGCCTTCTTCGCCTCGTCCGCTTTTTTCGCCTCATCGGCCTTCTTGGCTTCCTCGGCCTTTTGAGCCGCTTCTTCTTTCTTTTGTTCCGCAGCCTTCACCGCTTCCTGCTCGACCTTTTTCTGCTCCATCTGCTCGACTTCGGTCTGGCGCGCGGCGGATTTCTTCGCCTCACCCGCAATCTTCTGATTGGTCTGGGTGGTCGCCTGACTTTTCGATTTCAGCTGGTAAAGGGTCGCCTGGACGATCGGTTTGGCCGGCGGCAGCTCCGGTGTCATGGCGAAACTGACGAACAGCATGCCGAACACCAGCACGTGCAAGCCAATCGCCCAGACACTGGGCCAGAAGTAGCTTTCCGAGGCGGACGGCTCTCGCTGTTGCTGCATCAGGGGGCCTCGGTGATCAAGCCAACATTACCGACCCCGGCTTTCTGCAACCCGCCCATGGCACCCATGACGGAGCCATAATCGACGGACTTGTCGCCACGGATGAAGACCTGGGTACGCTTGCCGTTATCGTTACCGGCCGCGATGATCTTGGTCACCGCGCTGGTCATCTGCGGCAGGGTCATGGCCCGGTCCTGTTGCTTCTCGGTGTCGACTTCGCTGCCAAGGTTCCAGTAGTAGGTCTTGTCAGCCTTGATCGAAATGGTCAGCACCTGGGTGTTGTTGTCCTGCGGCAAGGCTTCGCTGGAAACCTTGGGCAGATCCACCTTCACGCCCTGATTGAGCATCGGCGCAGTCACCATGAAGATGACCAGCAGCACCAGCATCACGTCGATGTAAGGCACTACGTTCATCTCGGCGACCGGCTTGCGCTTGTGTCGGGCTCGAGTGATTAAAGCCATCGGGAAATACCTGCTTATTCTTCGCTGGTGTGCACTTTGCGGTGCAGGATCGCCTGGAACTCATCGGCGAAGGTGTAGTAGCGGCTCAGCAAGGTTTCACTGCGGGCAGAGAAACGGTTGTAAGCGATAACGGCCGGGATCGCGGCGAACAGACCGATCGCGGTGGCGATCAAGGCCTCGGCGATGCCGGGTGCCACGGTGGCCAGGGTGGCCTGCTGGGCGCTGGCCAGACCACGGAAGGAGTTCATGATCCCCCAGACAGTACCGAACAGACCGATGTACGGGCTGACCGAACCGACGGTGGCCAGGAACGGCAGGCTCTGCTCGAGCTTCTCTTCCTCGCGGGAGATGGCCACGCGCATGGCACGGGCCACACCTTCCATCACCGCTTCAGGATCGACGCCCGGCTGCTGGCGCAGACGGGAGAATTCCTTGAAGCCGGCACGGAAGATCTGCTCGACGCCCGAATCCGGATCCGGGTTGCTGCCGGCCTGGCGGTATAGTTTGGACAGGTCGATACCCGACCAGAAGCGCTCCTCGAAGCTCTCCAGGGCACGTCGACCGGCGCGCAGCAGATTGCTGCGCTGAAAGATCATGATCCATGAGGTCACCGATGCGGCCACCAGAGTCAACATTACCAACTGCACCACGATGCTGGCATTGCTGACCAGGCTCCACATGGAGGAATGGTCGACGACGTTAGCTTCCACGCTTTATCTCCTGCTTCAAGTGTGTACCCGTGCCGACCGCGTCGGCGAAAGCCGCACGCAAGTCTTCGGGAAGGGCCCGGGGTTTCAAACTGTTAGTGCGCACACAGGCCACCAGAAACTGCCCCTCGCAGAGCAGCACATTATCCGTTGCCCGCCTGACCTGCTGTCGAAAGCGCAGGCTGGCACGGTTCAATTCGATTACATCAGCGCTTACCAGCAGCTCGTCGTCCAGTCGCGCCGGCGCGTGATAACGCGCTTCGCTGGAATGCACGACGAACAACAGGTCCTCACCTGCCAGCGCCGACTGGGCAAAGCCCAGCTCCCGGAGCCGCTCGGTTCGAGCCCGTTCCATAAACTTGAGGTAATTAACGTAATACACGATGCCGCCCGCATCGGTGTCCTCGTAATAAACGCGACAACGATGTGTGAACGGCTCAAGCCCGTTTTGCGCGCGCATACTCTAGTGCTTACTCCTCGGGTTGCCAATCCGGCCAGGCAACTGTTTTTCATTGTTCAAAGGCTTTACCGCAAAAGTACCGTCCTGAGACAGTACAAACGCTGAATAAATCGCCAATAAATGTGTATCAATCGTCCACAGCATCCAGAAACTCGTCTGCCACGGGCATTTCGCCCATTCGTGACGGAATGTTTAAACCAAAATGCAGGTACGCATGCCGGGTCACCACCCTGCCCCGCGGCGTGCGCATGATGTAGCCCTGCTGGATCAGATACGGCTCCAGCACATCTTCGATCGTGTGACGCTCTTCGCTGATCGCGGCCGCGAGACTGTCGATGCCGACCGGACCGCCATCGAACTTCTCGATCATGGTCAGCAGCAATCGCCGGTCCTGATGATCGAAGCCGTGTTCGTCGACATCCAGCAGGTTCAATGCCAGATCAGCGACGGACTTGGTGATATGCCCCTTGGCCCGGACTTCGGCAAAATCCCGCACCCTGCGCAGCAGTCGATTGGCGATCCGCGGCGTGCCACGGGCACGGCGGGCGATCTCGAAAGAGCCTTCCGGATCCAGCGGCAATCCAAGGATATTCGCCGAGCGACTGACGATCGTCGCCAGATCGGCGGTGCTGTAGAACTCCAGGCGCTGGACGATACCGAAACGGTCGCGCAGCGGGTTGGTCAGCATCCCTGCCCGCGTCGTTGCACCGACCAGGGTGAACGGCGGCAGATCAAGCTTGATCGAACGCGCCGCCGGCCCTTCACCGATCATGATGTCGAGCTGAAAATCCTCCATCGCCGGGTACAGCACTTCTTCGACGATTGGCGACAGACGATGGATTTCATCGATGAACAGCACGTCGTGCGGCTCAAGGTTGGTCAACAGCGCGGCCAGATCCCCGGGGCGCTCGAGCACCGGTCCCGACGTACTCTTGATCGACACACCCATTTCCTGGGCAATGATGTTGGCCAGAGTAGTCTTGCCCAATCCGGGCGGGCCGAAAATCAGGGTGTGGTCGAGGGATTCGCTACGGCCACGGGCGGCCTGGATAAACAGTTCCATCTGCTCGCGGACGGTCGGCTGGCCGATGTATTCGGCCAGGCTGACGGGACGTATAGCCCGATCCTGGACTTCTTCGCGCTCACGCGGACTGTGCGTGGCGGCGATCAGACGATCAGCTTCAATCACTTAAATCATTCCCTTCAGGGCGCGTCGGATCATGTCTTCACTGCTCAAGCCTTTCTCCTTGATCGCGGAAATCGCCTTGCTCGCTTCCTGTGGCTTGTAGCCCAGGGAAATCAGCGCGCTGACCGCATCATTCTCGGCGGTATTGACCGGCGCCGGGCCGTCCGGCTGGTTAGGCACCAGTGCAAACATGGCCGGCGAGGTTTCCCAGGCCTTGAAGCGATCCTTGAGCTCCACCAGCAGACGCTCGGCGGTTTTCTTGCCTACGCCCGGCACCTTGGTCAGCGCCGAGGTGTCCTGGGATTGCACGCAGCGGATCAGCTCATCGACTTCCAGACTCGACATCAGGGCCAGGGCCAGTTTCGGCCCCACACCATTGAGACGGATCAACTCGCGAAAAAAGTCTCGCTCGCGCTTGCCGGCAAAACCATAGAGTAACTGCGCGTCTTCGCGTACGACCAAATGGGTGTGCAAGGTCAGTGGTTCACCGACCGACGGCAGGCGATACAAGGTGGTCATGGGCACTTCCAACTCATACCCGAGGCCGTTTACATCCAGAATCAGGTGCGGCGGCTGTTTCTCAGCCAGAGTGCCGCGCAAGCGTCCAATCACGTTTCAGATCCTTGAGCGTTGGCCAGCCGTGGGCTGGCGACCAACAGAACATGGATTTACGGCCGACGACCCAGGCGCGAAATCCACATTCCGTGAAATTGACTGCTGATGCTATCAGAGACGCAGGCGCCCGCCACGACTGCGTGCGGTACCCAGACCGTGAGGCAACAGGCTGGAGCGAGTGTGCGCGTGGCAAATGGCAATGGCCAACGCGTCAGAAGCGTCGATTTGCGGCTTGCTGGTCAGTTTCAGCATGTGCATGACCATCATCTGAACCTGCTCTTTATTCGCGGCGCCGGTGCCGACCACCGCCTGCTTGACTTGAGTGGCCGTGTACTCGGCGATCTCCAGGCTCTCCTCGGCGCCAGCAACAATAGCGGCCCCCCTGGCCTGCCCCAGTTTCAACGCGGAATCGGCATTCTTCGCCATGAACACCTTTTCGATCCCCATGGTCACCGGACCGTAGGTCTGGATGATTTCCCGTACACCGCGATAGACGATTTGCAGACGTTCATGCAGCTCGCCGGCACCGGTACGAATGCAGCCGGAAGCCACGTAGACACAACCACGGCCCGTATCGCGAACAATGCCGTATCCGGTGATGCGCGAACCGGGGTCGATACCAAGAATTAAAGTCATAAGCCTGCAGGTTCGAAAAAACACAAAAACAAATGTGGGAGCTGGCTTGCCAGCGATGACGGAATGTCAGGCGCCATCATTACCTGATGTGCCGACGCCATCGCTGGCAAGCCAGCTCCCACATTGAAGCCTAGCCGTTATCAGCCGAGCTGAGCAGCCACGTCTTCCGGAATATCCGCGTTGGAATAGACGTTTTGCACGTCATCCAGGTCCTCGAGCATGTCGATCAGCTTGAGTACCTTCTCGGCGCCCTCCAGATCCAGTTCGGCACTGGTGGTCGGCTGCATGACGATTTCCGCGTCATCGCCCTTGAACCCGGCCGCTTCCAGCGCATTGCGTACCGCGTAGAAACTGGTGAACGAGGTGAACACATCGATCGAGCCGTCTTCGTGGCTGACCACGTCGTCTGCATCGGCTTCCAGCGCCGCTTCCGTCAGCGCATCTTCGTCGACACCCGGTGCAAAGCTGATCTGGCCCTTGCGTTCGAACAGATAGGCCACCGAACCGTCGGTACCGAGGTTGCCGCCACACTTGCTGAACGCGTGGCGAACAGCTGCTGCGGTTCGGTTGCGGTTATCGGTCATGCATTCGACCATCACCGCCACGCCACCCGGGCCGTAACCTTCGTAGGTCAGTTCTTCAACGTTGTCGGCTTCGGTAGCGCCGGCGCCACGAGCCACGGCACGATCGATGATGTCCCGGCTCATGTTGGCGCCCAGCGCCTTGTCCAGTGCCAGACGCAGACGCGGGTTGGAGCCCGGATCACCGCCGCCCTGACGGGCCGCCACGGTCAGCTCGCGGATCCACTTGGTGAAAATCTTGCCTCTCTTGGCATCCTGGCGTTCTTTGCGGTGCTTGATGTTCGCCCACTTGGAATGACCTGCCATAACTCGCTCCGAATTCTCTTGAACAATGCCCGCCATGCAGGTGCATCGGCCAGCAAAAAAATCTCGTTTTCAATCACTGCAGAAAGAAAAAAGGCGCATCCGAAGATGCGCCTTCAGGCCCGTCTTACTCAGCCTTTGGTGTTTCACGCAAACGAATGTGCAGTTCGCGCAGTGCCTTGGCATCCACGACACCCGGCGCCTGCGTCATCACGTCGGCAGCACTCTGGGTTTTCGGGAAAGCGATCACTTCACGGATCGACTGAGCGCCGGTCATCAGCATCACCAGACGGTCCAGACCGAAGGCCAGGCCACCGTGCGGCGGTGCACCGTACTTCAACGCGTCGAGCAGGAAGCCGAACTTCTCTTCCTGTTCCGCTTCGTTGATGCCCAGCAGACGGAATACCGCCTGTTGCATCTCTTTACGGTGGATACGGATCGAACCGCCACCCAGTTCGGTGCCGTTCAGAACCATGTCGTAGGCACGGGACAGCGCGCCAGCCGGGTTGGCTTCGAGCTCTTCCGGGGTGCACTTCGGCGCGGTGAACGGGTGGTGCAGAGCAGAGAAGCTGCCGTCGTCGTTCTCTTCGAACATCGGGAAGTCGACGACCCACATCGGTGCCCACTCGCAGGTCAGCAGCTTCAGGTCGTGACCGAGCTTGATACGCAGCGCGCCCAGGGCTTCGCTGACGATCTTGGCCTTGTCGGCGCCAAAGAACACGATATCGCCGTCGACTGCACCGACGCGATCGAGGATCACGTTCAGGTTGGCTTCCGGAATGTTTTTCACGATCGGCGACTGCAGACCTTCAACACCGGCCGCGCGCTCGTTGACCTTGATGTACGCCAGGCCCTTGGCACCGTAGATACCGACGAACTTGGTGTAATCGTCGATCTGCTTGCGCGGCATGCTCGCCCCGCCTGGAACGCGCAGTGCGGCGATACGGCATTTCGGATCGTTGGCAGGGCCGCTGAAGACTTTGAAATCCACTTCTTTCAGCTGATCGGCCACGTCTACCAGTTCCAGCGGGTTACGCAGGTCTGGTTTGTCGGAACCGTAGCGGCGCATGGCTTCTTCGAAGGTCATGTGCGGGAATTCGCCGAATTCAAGATCCAGCACTTCCTTGAACAGGTTGCGGATCATGCCTTCGGTCAGGCCCATGATGTCTTTTTCGTCGAGGAAGCTGGTCTCGATGTCGATCTGAGTGAACTCAGGCTGACGGTCGGCACGCAGGTCTTCGTCGCGGAAGCACTTGGCGATCTGGTAGTAGCGGTCGAAACCGGCAACCATCAGCAGTTGCTTGAACAGCTGTGGCGATTGCGGCAGCGCGAAGAACGAACCGGCGTGGGTACGGCTCGGTACGAGGTAGTCGCGCGCGCCTTCCGGAGTCGCACGGGTCAGGATCGGCGTTTCCACGTCGAGGAAGCCGTTTTCGTCGAGGTAGCGACGGATGCTGGTGGTCATGCGCGAACGCAGACGCAGCTTCTCGGCCATTTCCGGGCGACGCAGGTCGAGGAAGCGATAGCGCAGGCGGGTTTCTTCACCGACATCGGAGAACTCGTTCAGCGGGAACGGCGGGGTTTCCGACTCGTTCAGCACTTCCAGTTCGTAGCCCAGGACTTCGATCATGCCCGACGCCATGTTGGCGTTGGTGGCACCGGCCGGACGCAGACGCACCTTGCCGGTGATCTTCACGACGTATTCGCTGCGCACGCGATCGGCGGCGGCGAAGCTCTCGGCGCGATCCGGATCGAATACCACCTGGGCCAGACCGTCACGATCACGGATATCGAGGAAAATCACCCCGCCGTGGTCGCGGCGACGGTGAACCCATCCGCAAAGGGTAATTTCCTGGCCTTCCAGGCTTTCGTTCAGTTGGCCGCAATAATGGCTGCGCATCATGGTAGTGGTTTCGCTTCTCGTAATTCGAAATTCGGTGGAGATCCCGTCGCACTCAAGCGCCCCGGAAACTCACGCATGTCGTTCGACCTGGGCCTGAACCCTAGTCAGATTTGTCGCCACCGGCCAGATTCTTCTTCGCGCCGGTCTTGAAATCGGTTTCGTACCAACCGCTGCCGCTGAGGCGAAAGCCCGGCATGGACAGCTGTTTCCTGAGCTCTGGAGCCTGACAGGCAGGGCAATCGACCAGTGGTGCGTCACTGATCTTTTGAATGGCTTCCAACTGATGACCACAGGAAGCACATTGGTAATCGTACATCGGCATGGAGTTGTCTCGGCGATCAGATTGCCAGCGCCCGCAGGGCGGTGTGGCGAAAGGGCGGGATTATATCCATTAAATGCGGCCTGTGCAGCCGCAAGACTGCACAGGCCGCCACGTCATTGGCAACCCCCGGCCGACACCGGGGCATCACGCAGGCCATGTACGACACACAGCACCCGTACAAGGCCGCTGAAGTTCTTCACCCCGCCGTGGCGCAAATGCACCTCGCGATCGACACGGGATAACAGCGCACCGACCGAACAACTGTTGTTCTCGGCCATGCGACCCAGAATATTCCAGTAGACCTGCTCCAGCCGCATGCAGGTTGCAAAACCGTTCAAACGCACCGAACGGGCCAGCGGCTGGATCAATGCCATGTCGAACTCTTCAAGAAACGGCGCCAGGGCTCCGTCCTGCCGTGAGCCGATGGCGATGTCACCTCGCCTGTCTCCACCTTCCATATCGTTGACACTCCTTTGCCATCGCTGCCTCTTGTCAAGGCAACATCCTGTCACCTCATTAAAAGCGCAGGGGCAAAGGTATATCCAGACGACTTTTTGTCCGTCTGCGTAGGATAAGCCAACACAGCAAGGAGGATCATGGAGCGGCGAGCCGCTCTCTTCATTTCCTACATTAGCGAATGCCTTTTCCCGGCCAAAACAGGCGCACGCCCCACAATTCGTGTCCGTGCGCCTCCGGCAATCAGGCTTCGAGCAGCGCCCTGAGCATCCACGCGGTTTTCTCGTGGACTTGCATGCGCTGGGTCAAAAGGTCAGCGGTCGGCTCGTCACTGACTTTATCAAGCAACGGGAAAATGCCGCGGGCGGTACGGGTGACCGCTTCCTGACCTTCGACCAATTGCCTGATCATGTCTTCGGCACTTGGCACCCCCACTTCTTCCTTGATGGAAGAAAGGCGCGCATAGGTCGCATAGGCACCCGGTGCCGGAAAGCCCAAGGCCCGGATGCGCTCGGCGATCGAGTCCACCGCCAGTGCCAGTTCGTTGTATTGCTCTTCGAACATCAGGTGCAGGGTGCGGAACATCGGACCGGTGACGTTCCAGTGGAAATTATGGGTTTTCAGATACAGCACATAGGTGTCCGACAGCAGACGCGACAACCCTTCGACGATGGACTTGCGATCCTCTTCACTGATACCGATATCGATTGCCATGTTTACCCCCTAACGGCGATTGAATTCATCCAGCAGGTGTCGCTGCACTGTAGCAAGGCCACCCTCGCCTGACAGCCCCCGTATCGACCCGATAGAGGCGACAAATCGCCCCACGCATGCCGCTGGCCGGCGTGATTTGAGTAGCTGCAGGCTTTGCTGTTAAATAGACAGCGTGTCGCTACGCCCCGTTTTCCGGGTGTTGCGCATAGGCTGATACCGGGTACGTGTCCAACGCCTCTTATAGTTTCGAAGCGAACCGTGCGCCTTCAGCTCTTCCTTGTGAGCCGTCATAACGTGAGTCAATAAAAATGTTGAAAATCGTCCACCTGCTAATGGGCGCAGCGGCGTTGCTGCTGTCGTTCATACCCAGCTTGAAATCCGAAGCCGTTCCTTACCTGCAACAACCCGATGCACTTTACCTGGCCTTTTTCGGCCTGCTGAACCTGGTCATTGCCCCGGTGATCCCTTACTGGAACAAAGGCCCGCGCCAGCATTTGCAAAACCTTGTCAGCGCCCTGCTGGTGCTCACCGTCGTGCTGCAAACCCTGACCCTGATCGCACCGATGCCGGTCATCGCCGGCCAGCCTGCGGTACTGTTCAGCCTGGCGATCGCTCTGGTTGCCGTGGTCCTGCACCTGGCCGTCAGCTTCTACAGGTCATCTCCGGCTGCCGCGCCGACCAGCTACGACATGAGCAACCGCGATACCGGTACCGTCAAGTGGTTCAACACTTCCAAGGGCTTCGGCTTTATCTCCCGGGACTCCGGCGATGATATTTTCGTGCACTTTCGCGCCATTCGTGGCGAAGGCCACCGCGTCCTGGTCGAAGGCCAGCGTGTGGAGTTCTCGGTAATGAACCGTGACAAAGGCCTGCAAGCCGAGGATGTGATCGCCGCCCTGCCGCGTCGCTGATCCAGAACGAAAAAACCGCGAACAGCCTGGCTGTCCGCGGTTTTTTATTGCCCTTACAAAATACGCAAACTCAGTAGTGCGGCGGCGGCGGCGCGTCTTCTTCAAAGGATCCGAACTGGCCGACCATTTCTTCCTGGCGCTTGAGCAGTGCGGCCATCTGCAACTGCAGACGCTCCACCACATTCTGCTGAGTCACCAGCACGTCGTTCAGCGCCTGAATGGTGTCATCCTGAAAGGCCAGGCGGCTTTCCAGATCGTTAACGCGTTGTTCCAGGCTCATGTTCAGCCCTCCAGAAACTTGAAATCTTCGTCCAGCACCAGGCGCAGTCGCTCGCGGATCGCGGCCACCTGCCCGGCACCATAAGGCGTAGCAGGACGCTTGCCCCAGACCGGCGCCGGCCATGCGGCATCATCACGCTTACGCACGATCACATGCATGTGAAGCTGACTGACGACGTTGCCCAGGGTGGCAACGTTCATTTTGTCGGCATCGAACGAGTCCTTGAGCAGTTCGGCCAGCGCGGTGGTTTCCTGCCAGAGGCGCTGCTGGTCTGCGACATCCAATTGAAACAACTCGCTGATATCGTCGCGACGAGGCACCAGGATGAACCAGGGGTAGTTGGCGTCATTGGACAGCAGCAACCGGCAGAGCGGGAAGTCACCGATGGTCAGGGTGTCCTGTTGAAGTCGTGGATCTAAAGCAAACACTGGGTGCACTCCCGGCTGATCGACATTATTCAGCTTAGTGGGCCTCCCGAGGGGACGGCGCACTAAACGACAGGACGGCAGCATACCTTCGATTGCCCGGCCCTTCACGACGAAGCAACGCCCCGACATGGAGCATTTCTGGAGATCGCGCACCAGCACAAGACCCACCGCCCCAGGTAACGCGCGGAAATGTATCATGGCTCCCCCCTGTGTTCAGGGTCATGACAGGGCTCAAGTGTTTGAATTCGGTACAGCCAGAAAAAATATTTGCACCAAAACCGTACAGCGCGTCTACGCTCAATGGCTTAGGTATCCGCCAAATACTCACTGACAGGGTGAACCGGTAACGTTTTTGATTGTCGCGGGTTGAAAACAGGTGTGACAGCACCAAGCGAGAAAGCGCGTCAACCCCCATCGAAAACGTGCCTGAGCCCCAGGGATTACAAGGTTTTTACAGCAACAGGCGGGTAAGGAAAAAAATATCCGCATTCATTTTGCGGTTTGTGCACGCTTGTTGCATTCATACTCAAATGGACTATGAGCACACCACGGGAAGTGGAAGTGCCAGGCCCAAGAAAAACAGTGGCAGGGTTGCCCGATGGAGATTCAAGTGTTTTGCCAGGGACTCTTTTTTACCGATGCAGAAAGGCCCAGAAACAGCGATAAAGTTGTCAGCCCGGCTGCATGGGTACTGTGAATTTGCGACATCGACCAAGCCATTTGCGACAGCGTCGTAAAGAACGTGAAAGGTTGTATGCGCAAGTATCGCCAACATTGTCGGCGTGATATAAGTTTGCGCCGACACAAAAAGAAAGAGCCGCCCAGATAATAAAACAGGTGGGACGGCAGTACTCTTCTAAAACCAAAGGAGCAAATCACGATGCGCGTGATGAAGTGGAGCATGATCGCACTGGCAGTTTCAGCAGCCGCCAGTACTCAATTGGCTACGGCCGCACCTTTTGTTAGTGACCAGTCTGAAGCCAAAGGCTTTGTCGAAGACGCGAAACTGACCGAGACGTTGAAGAACTACTACTTCAACCGCGACAACAAGAACGGCGGCCACGACCAGAAAGACTGGACCCAGGGTTTCCTCGGCAACTTCACTTCCGGTTACACCCAAGGCACCGTAGGCGTCGGTATCGATGCATTCGGTTACCTGGCGGTCAAACTGGATGGCGGTGACGGTACTTCCGGTACCGGTAACATGAGCCGCAGCAATACCGTCAAAGCCAACGGCTATGCCCATGACGTTGATGACAGCCAAGGCAAAGCCGGCGCAGCCATCAAATTCCGCATCTCCAAAACCGAGCTGAAAATCGGCGACCAGCAGCCAAGCACTGCTCCAGTGTTCGCTGTCGGTGGTTCCCGCGTTCTGCCGCAAACTGCCAGCGGCTTCCAGCTGCAGAGCAGTGAAATCAAAGACCTCGATCTCGAAGCCGGTCACTTCTACTCGGCTACCAGCCAGGACAAAAACGCTCGTGAAGGCGGCCTTTACGCCACCTACGCAGGCGTAGAAGCCAAAAACATCGACTACTTCGGTGGTAAATACGGCATCACTGACAACCTGACTGCATCCCTGTACGGCGCCAAGCTGGAAGACATCTGGAACCAGTACTACGCGAACGTGAACCTCACCACGCCATTCGGTGGTGACACTTCGTTGAACACTGATTTCAACATCTACCGCACCACCGACACCGGTAGCGCCAAAGCAGGCGAAATCAGCAACACCGCCTTCTCGCTGGCAACCGCGCTGTCGTTCCTGAAAGCGCACACCTTCACCCTGGCCTTCCAGAAGGTCAACGGCGACACCCCGTTCGACTACATCGGCGTGGGCAAGAACAACCGTGGTGGCGACTCGATCTTCCTCGCCAACTCCATCCAGTACTCCGACTTTAACGGTGCAGGCGAGAAATCCCTGCAAGCCCGTTACGACCTGAAAATGGCCGAGTACGGCGTGCCTGGCCTGAGCTTCATGGTTCGTTACGTCAAAGGCTGGGATATCGACGGCACCCACACTCCAGCGGGTAGCGCTTACGCCGGTCTCTACGGTGAAGATGGCAAGCACCACGAAACCAACTTTGAAGCCAAGTATGTGGTTCAAAGCGGTCCGGCAAAAGACCTGTCCTTCCGTATTCGTCAAGCGTGGCACGTTGCTAACGCTGATGAAGGCGAAGGCGACGTTAAAGAGTTCCGCCTGATCACCGAGTACCCACTGAACATCTTGTAATCGTCAGTGGTTAGTTTGGTTGAATGAAAAAGGCCCATCTTCGGATGGGCCTTTTTTGTTATCTGTCACTTGTAATAAATGCCTGACCAACAAGTCAGGCAATTAATTAGCAACCTATCATTACACCGCCGATTCCTGAACCACACGAATCACTCGCTGTGGAAACGGAATGTCAATGCCGGCAGTCTTTAAACGATCACGGGACTGTTCGTTAAACATGAACATCACATCCCAATAGTCCGCAGTTTTAACCCACACACGCAGCGAAACAGTGATCGAACTGTCTCCCAGAGTAGAAATGACCGCCTGCGGCGCCGGATCCTGCAGAACGCGATCATCCTTGGCCAGATCCAACAGCACCTGACGGGCCTTTTGCAGATCGGCTTCGTAATCGACACCCACGTCAAACACCACCTTGCGGGTTGGCTGACGGTTGGTGTTGGTAATGATGCCATTCGACAGATTGCCGTTCGGCACGATGATGGTCTTGTTGTCGCCGGTACGCAGTACGGTGTGGAAAATCTGGATGCTGTCGACAGTACCCGCCACGCCTTGCGCTTCGATCCAGTCACCGATACGGAAAGGACGGAACAGCAGAATCAGCACGCCGCCGGCGAAGTTCGCCAGGCTGCCCTGCAATGCCAGACCGATGGCCAGACCCGCCGCACCGATTGCCGCGACAAACGAAGTGGTCTCGACGCCGATCATCGACGCCACACTGACGATCAGCAGCACCTTGAGAATGATGTTGGCCAGGCTGCTGATAAAACCTTGCAGCGCCAGGTCGGCATTGCGCAGAGCCAGCAAGCCACTGAGCTTTTGCGTGACCTTGTTGATCAGCCACCAGCCGATCGCCAGGGTAATCACCGCCAGCAGAACACGGCTGCCGTATTCCATGATCATCGGAATCCACGCCTGGGACGCCTTGACCAGGTGGTCCACCTCAGCATTCAAATCCATCTTTTATCTCCTGATTTCCGGCTACCCGGGCTATGAAATATCAACGGCAGAAAGACCGAGGCCATTGGGGCTCAATCGTTTCTGCCGCTGCTTGGCCCTCGGACGCTGAAAACGCCGAGAGGTTCCCGACCGAGGTGGCTCAGTCGCGGAAGTTGTTGAACTGAAGTGGCATGCCGAATTCCTTGGCACGCAGCGCCGCAATGGCTTCCTGCAGGTCATCACGCTTCTTGCCGGTCACACGCACCTGCTCGCCCTGAATGGCGGCCTGTACCTTGAGCTTGGCTTCCTTGATGTGGCCGACGATCTTCTTCGCCAGTTCCTTGTCGATGCCTTCCTTGAGGACGGCATCCTGCTTCATCAGCTTGCCCGAGGCGAAGGAGTCTTTGACTTCGAGGCACTGCACGTCGATCTTGCGCTTGACCAGGGCCAGCTTGAGGATCTCGATCATCGCTTCCAGCTGGAAATCGGCTTCAGCGGTCAGGTGGACGGTCAGGTCCTTTTCCTTGAATTCGAAGCTGCCCTTGCCTTTCAGGTCATAACGACGATCGAGTTCCTTCACGGCGTTCTCGACCGCGTTGGTGAGTTCGTGTTTGTCCAGTTCGGATACCACGTCGAACGACGGCATGTAATCTCTCCAATAAAAAGGCGCGCTCGTTCAGGACGCGGCGCGCTTGGCTTGCGGTTAAAGTCGGGCTCATTATAACGGGTCTTTTCCCACCGACACGGCGAGCCTTGCATGCCTGTACCTTACCGAGTGAAAAACTGATGTCCACCCCCTGGCATGTGCTGGGCGCCGGAAGCCTCGGCACGCTCTGGGCCACACGTCTGGCCCGGGCCGGATTGCCTGTCCGGTTGATCCTGCGCGATATCGACCGTTTGCATGACTATGCGACGGCGGGCGGCCTGACGCTGGTGGAACAAGGCGTGGCCAGCCGTTATGCCATCCCCGCCGAAACGCCGGACAGCCCCGAACCGATCCGTCGTTTGCTGGTGGCGTGCAAGGCCTATGACGCCCAAAGCGCCGTGGCCGGTGTCGCTCATCGTCTGGCGCCAGACGCAGAACTGATTCTTCTGCAAAACGGCCTCGGCAGCCAGGAAGCGGTCGCCGCACAAGTCCCGCAGGCACGCTGCATCAGTGCATCGAGCACCGAAGGCGCATTTCGTGACGGTGACTGGCGCGTGGTGTTCGCCGGTCACGGCTACACCTGGCTCGGCGACGTCAGCCATCCCGTGGCGCCCCTCTGGCTCGACGATCTGGAAGCCGCAAAAATCCCCCACGAATGGACCGCCGACATCCTCACTCGTCTGTGGCGAAAACTGGCGCTCAACTGCGCGATCAATCCGCTGACCGTGTTGCATGACTGTCGCAACGGCGGTTTGCAGCAACACCACTGCGAAGTCGCCACACTCTGCGCCGAGTTGACCGAGCTGCTGGAACGCTGCGGTCAGCCGGCGGCAGCAGACAATCTGCAACTGGAAGTCGAGCGGGTCATTCTGGCCACAGCGGCCAATTTCTCCTCCATGTATCAGGACGTGGCCAACAAGCGCCGTACCGAAATCAGCTATCTGTTGGGCCATGCCTGCAAAGTCGCGCAACGCCATCAATTGAACCTGCCGCATCTACAACAATTGCAGCAACGGCTGACAGCCCATCTGTACAGTCTCGGATTGCCCGTCGACTGAGCAGCGGCTACGCTGCCCACTTGTTCCTTTGCTGCGATAACCCCGATGCCATTGCGCCAGCGCCTCGAAAACCTGCCGGTCGGCCAGAAACTGCTGGCCGCCCTGCTGGTGCTGTTGACCACCGTGTTACTGGTCGCCAACCTGACCTTCATCAGCGCGGCCTATTACATTTCCCAGGAGAGCATGGCGCCGCAGGCGCTGCAGACCATTGGCCGGCTGGTCGCGAACCCGAGCCTGATCGCCGAAGCGCTGCAATCACCGCAGAACGCCGAACGCCTGCTCAAGGAGCTCGACAGCTACTCGCCGCTGCGAGCCGCTGCCCTGTATGACGGCAAGGGTGATCGTATTGCGCAGGTACAACGCGGCGACAAACTCAACCTGCCGGAACGCTACCGGCACATCGAAGCCTGGCAACTGACCGAGTTTCGCAGCAATCAACTGATCACCCTGCCCCGCCCCGGCACTGCGCCGGGTCATCTGCTGCTGGTGGCCAGCAGCGAACTGCCGATGGCGTTCTACACCGGCACCCTGACGGCGAGTCTGGGAATCCTGATTTTCAGCGTCCTGCTGTGGCTGGTGATTGCCCGGCAAATCAAGCGCCTGATCACTCGACCCATCCACGAACTCGAAGAGCTGTCCCGCCAGGTCACCCGCGAGGAGAACTATGCCCTGCGCGCTTCCCGTGGCAACCACGACGAAATCGGCAGCCTGGCCGAGGCGTTCAACACCATGCTTTCACGCATCGAGGCCCGCGAGCAGCAGCTCAAGCGCGCCCGCGATGACTCGCAAGCCGCCTACGATCAGGCACAGGGCCTGGCCGAAGAAACCCGCCACACCAACCGTAAGCTGGAGCTGGAAGTCCAGGTGCGCAGCAAGATCGAGAAAAAGCTCACGGGCTTCCAGAACTACCTCAACAGCATCATCGACTCCATGCCCTCGGCGCTGATTGCCCTCGACGAGCAGCTCTACGTCACCCAGTGGAACCAGGAGGCCAGCGCCCTCTCCGGAACGCGGCTGGACGAAGCGCTGAACCAGCCGATCTTCCTTGCCTTCGAACCGCTCAAGCCGTTTCTGCCGCAACTCAAGCAGACCGTCGAACAACACACGGTGGCGAAGATCGAGCGAGTGACGTGGTTCAAGGACGACGAGCCCAAGCACTACGCCCTGACCTTCTACCCGCTGATGGGCGGTGCCGGGCGTGGTGTGGTGATCCGGATCGACGACATCACCCAGCGCCTGTCCCTGGAAGAAATGATGGTGCAGTCGGAGAAAATGCTCTCGGTTGGCGGTCTCGCTGCCGGCATGGCCCACGAAATCAACAACCCGCTGGGCGCGATCCTGCATAACGTGCAAAACATTCGTCGGCGCCTGTCGCCCGACCTGCCGAAGAACCTCGAACAGGCCGAGCAACTGGGTATCGAGCTGGAGACCGTGAACCGCTACCTGCAAGGCCGGGAAGTCCCGCAACTGCTCGACGGCATTCAACAGGCCGGGGCCCGGGCAGCAAAGATCGTCACCCACATGCTCAGTTTCAGCCGTCGCAGCACCCGTCAGATGGCGCCATGCGACCTGCCGGCACTGATCGATCAGGCCGTGGAAATCGCCGGCAACGATTTCGACCTGGCCATCGGCTTCGATTTCAAGGGGCAGGCGATCATCCGTCAGTTCGACCCGGCACTGGGCCCTGTGCCAGGCACCGCCAATGAACTTGAGCAGGTGCTGCTCAACCTGCTGAAAAACGCCGCGCAAGCGATTCACCAGCGCGAAGACGACAGCGAACCAGGGCGGATCATTCTGCGCACCCGACTCAATCCGCCATGGGCCGAGATTCAGGTCGAAGACAATGGCATCGGCATGAGCGAGAACGTGCGCAAACGGACGTTCGAGCCGTTCTTCACCACCAAGGAAATCGGCCAGGGCACCGGGCTCGGCCTGTCGGTGTCGTACTTCATCATCACCAACAACCACAAAGGGCAGATGGAAGTGCAGTCCACACCCGGGCAAGGCACTTGCTTCACCCTGCGCCTGCCGCTCGTGCAACCGGCACCCATCGCTGCAGAAACCAATCAACTACCGAGGTAAACCATGGGCTTTCGCTTGTCGAAGATTTACACCCGCACCGGCGACAAAGGCGAAACCGGACTTGGCGACGGCCGCCGCGTACCCAAGGATCATCCGCGGATCGAGGCAATTGGCGAGGTCGACACCCTGAACAGTCAGGTCGGCGTGCTGCTGGCCGGATTGATTGCCGAGCGCGAAGACTACCCCGGGCTCAACGAGTTGATCGAAGTTCTGGCGCCTTGTCAGCACCGACTGTTTGATCTGGGTGGCGAGCTGGCAATGCCGGAATATCAGGCGCTGAACACAGCAGAAATCGAGCGACTGGAAGCGGCCATCGATGTGTGGAACGAAGAGTTGGGGCCGCTGGAGAACTTCATTCTGCCTGGCGGCTCGATGCTGATTGCCCAGGCGCATGTTTGCCGCAGCCTGGCGCGCAGTGCCGAGCGTCGTTGTCAGCATTTGAATGCGATCGAGCCGTTGGCCGGGGTTGGCCTGGCTTATATCAATCGCTTGTCGGATCTGTTGTTTGTCGCGGCCAGGTTGATTGCGCGACGCCAGGGTATTGCCGAGATTCTGTGGCAACCGGCGGCGAAACCTTCAGAGGTGTAGCGCCGATCAGGACGCCTTCGCGAGCAGGCTCGCTCCCACAGGGAATGTATTCCTATAGTTGGAATGCAATCAAATGTGGGAGCGAGCCTGCTCGCGAAGGGGCCAGATGCGTCAATGCTAAATCAAGCTTCTGGCCAGAACGCCCGAATCCCCGCCACACCCTGCGCCCCGGCACTCCACGCTTTCTCGCGCTCGGCCGGGCCGACTCCACCCAGCAGGAATACCGGTTTGCTGAAGCCCTCGATCAACGTCGATGCCTGCTCCCAGCCCAACGGTTGCGCGTCCGGGTGAGTCAGGGTCGGCTGCACCGGCGACAGGGTGACGAAATCCACGCCCATCTGCTCGGCCAGCGCGAGCTCTTCAACATTGTGGCAGGACGCCGCCAGCCAGCGCTCCGCCGGTAGCGGACGCCCTGCGGCCGCGTACTTGCGCAGTTGCGCCGAGGTGATGTGCCAACCGGCGGACGGGAAATCCCCCAGCCACTCGAACGGCCCCTTGATCATCAACTGCGCCTTGCCGGCACAAAGGCCGACCGCGTCCACCGCCAGATCGCGGTACTTCGGATCATAGCCATTGGGTGCTCGCAGCTGGATCAGCTTGATGCCACCGGCAATCGCTTTCTGGATACCACGCAGCAACGCCGGGGTTTCCAGATCTTGCGGGGTTATCAGGTATTCAGCGGGCAGACGCGCTGCCGCGACGATCGGCTGGTTGGCCGCCGGGAATTCGTAATTCGTCAGTTCCCTGGCCGACACCCAGGCCAATGGCTGGCCTTCGGCGCCGTGGGGTTCGCCGGTGAAGCTCGAGACTTCCCAGACATCCAGCAACACCTGTTTGTCCGGGTAATCGTGGCGAACCTTGATCAGCGGGCGGGCGGCGCCGACGACAATGCCCAGTTCTTCCTGCAGCTCACGGGCCAGCGCGGTTTCCACCGACTCATCGGCCTCGACCTTGCCACCGGGAAATTCCCACAGCCCCCCCTGATGCTGGGTGTCAGCACGGCGGGCGATGAGAATTTTGCCGCTGTCGTCACGAATGACGGCAGCAGCGACGTGTACACGTTTCACGACTGCAACTCCTCCAGTCCGGCCTTTTGCCAGGCTTTGAAGGCCGGCCATTGGTAGACGGTTTCAACATAGGCTTCATCTTCGGCCGGCAGCTTCACCTGATAGGTACGCAGACGCACGGCAATCGGTGCGAAGAACGCATCAGCCAGCGACACCCGACCAAACAGGAACGGCCCGGCCTCGGTCGCCGCCGCCCGGCATTCGGCCCACAGCGCGAGCATCCGCTCGACATCGACCTTCACTTCCGGCGGCACCGGATTGAGCGGTGCGTCGTGGCTCAGGTTGAACGGCATGTGATTGCGCATGGCAAAGAAGCCGCTGTGCATCTGCGCACAGGCAGAGCGCGCCTGAGCACGAGCGGCGATGTCGGTCGGCCAGAGTTGCTCGGAAGGAAACTGTTCGGCCAGGTATTCGGCAATTGCCAGCGAGTCGGCGACGGTGCCACGGGCGGTTTTCAGCAACGGCACCTTGCCGGTAGGCGAATGCTTGAGCAACCGCTCGCGGGTGTCGGGTTTGCCGAGCTTGATCAGTTCTTCGGTGTAGGGCGCGCCGGTCAGCTCAAGCGCCAGTGCCGCGCGCAGGGACCAGGAGGAAAGCAGTTTGTCGCCGATGATCAGGTGAAGGCTCATGTTCGGGTCCTTTCATGGGACAGAAGAAAAGGAGGTCCGCAGACCTCCCTCTTCGGCAGGGATCAGGTGCGGTATTCGGCGTTGATCTTCACGTATTCGTGGGACAGGTCGGTGGTCCAGATGGTTTCGCTGCAATCGCCGCGACCCAGTTCGATACGGATAGTGATTTCTTCCTGCTGCATCACCGCCGAGCCCTGGGCTTCGGTGTAGGTCGCGGCGCGGGCGCCACGGCTGGCGATGCACACATCGCCGAGGAACACGTCGATCTTGCTCACGTCCAGATCCGGTACACCTGCACGGCCCACGGCGGCGAGGATACGGCCCCAGTTCGGGTCGGAGGCAAACAGTGCAGTCTTGATCAGCGGCGAGTGCGCCACGGTATAACCGACGTCCAGGCATTCCTGGTGATTGCCGCCACCGTTGACTTCAACGGTCACGAACTTGGTCGCGCCTTCGCCGTCACGCACGATGGCCTGAGCCACGTCCATGCACACCTCGAACACGGCCTGTTTCAGCTTGGTGAACAGCTCGCCTTCGGCACGGGTGATTTCCGGCAGCGCAGCCTTGCCGGTAGCAATCAGCATGCAGCAGTCGTTGGTCGAGGTGTCGCCGTCGATGGTGATGCGGTTGAACGACTTGTTGGCGCCGTCCAGCATCAGGTTGTGCAACACGTCGCGGGAGACTTTGGCGTCGGTGGCAATGTAACCGAGCATGGTCGCCATGTTCGGACGGATCATGCCCGCGCCTTTGCTGATGCCGGTGACGGTGATGGTCACGCCGTCATGCTGGAACTGGCGGCTGGCGCCTTTTGGCAGCGTGTCGGTGGTCATGATGCCGGTGGCGGCGGCTTCCCAGTTGTTTTCCGACAGATCGTCCAGCGCGGCCTGCAAGGCGCCTTCGATCTTCTCGACCGGCAGCGGCTCGCCGATCACGCCGGTGGAGTACGGCAGAATCTGGCTGGCATCGACGCCGGTCAGCTCGGCCAGCTTCGCGGTCGTACGCTCGGCGGCGGCCAGGCCCGGCTCGCCGGTGCCCGCGTTGGCGTTGCCGGTGTTGGTCAACAGGTAGCGCACAGCGTTCTGCACGCGTTTCTTGGCCAGGATCACCGGCGCTGCACAGAAAGCGTTCAACGTGAACACGCCCGCCACGGTAGAACCTTCGGCACAGCGCATCACGACGACATCCTTGCGCCCCGGGCGCTTGATGCCGGCCGAAGCGATACCGAGTTCAAAACCGGCGACCGGGTGCAACGTTGGCAAAGGACCAAGACCAACAGCCATGAATGCGCTCCTTACTCAATGATGTCAGCACCGCCAAGCGTAGTGACGGTGGTGTAAATGGCAAAACGCCGCGACGGCTGGTGCCGGTCGCGGCGCGGGTATTTCAGCGATTGAAACGGGGTTTACTGGATCTGCCCGTGGCAATGCTTGAATTTCTTGCCCGAACCGCAGTAGCACAGCTCGTTGCGGCCCAGTTTCTGCTCGTTGCGAACCGGCGCGGTGGCCAGCGCCACATCGACCTCTTCACCGACCAGTGCTTCCGGCTGCTCCAGACCTGGCGCCTCGGCGTGTTCGAACTGCATGCGAGCAGCCAGTGCTTCGGCTTCCTGACGCAGGCGTTGTTCTTCTTCGGCCGGATCTTCGCGGCGAACCTGAACGTGCGACAGCACACGAATCGAGTCGCGCTTGATCGAATCCAGCAGCTCGGAGAACAGCGTGAAGGACTCGCGCTTGTATTCCTGTTTCGGGTTCTTCTGCGCATAACCACGCAGGTGGATGCCGTGACGCAGGTGATCCATGGTCGACAAGTGGTCTTTCCACAGGTCGTCCAGCACGCGCAGCACGATTTGTTTCTCGAAGGAGCGCAGTGCGTCGGCACCGGCCTGGTCTTCTTTCTCGTTGTACGCGGCGATCAGCTCGTTCATCAGCTTCTCGCGCAGGGTTTCTTCGTACAGGTGATCGTCTTCGTCGAGCCATTGCTGGATCGGCAGCTTCACGCCGAAGTCGCTGGCAATCGCGGCTTCCAGACCGGCCACGTCCCACTGCTCGGGCAGCGATTGTGGCGGAATGTGCGCGCTGACGGTGGCGTTCAGGACGTCCTGACGGAAGTCAGCGATGGTTTCGCCGATGTTGTCCGCAGCCAGCAACGTGTTGCGCATGTGATAGATCACTTTACGCTGTTCATTGTTGACGTCGTCGAACTCCAGCAGCTGTTTACGAATGTCGAAGTTGCGACCTTCAACCTTGCGCTGGGCCTTTTCGATGGCGTTGGTCACCATGCGGTGCTCGATCGCTTCGCCAGGCTGCATGCCCAGGGCCTTCATGAAGTTCTTCACCCGGTCGGAGGCGAAGATGCGCATCAGGCTGTCTTCCAGCGACAGGTAGAAGCGGCTGGAACCGGCGTCGCCCTGACGGCCGGCACGGCCACGCAACTGGTTGTCGATACGACGGGATTCGTGACGCTCGGACGCGATCACCTGCAGACCGCCGGACTCCAGCACCTGCTGGTGACGCTTCTGCCAGTCGGCCTTGATCTGCGCGATCTGCTCCGGGGTCGGGTTTTCCAGCGATGCGACTTCAACTTCCCAGTTGCCGCCCAACAGGATGTCGGTACCGCGACCGGCCATGTTGGTCGCGATGGTCAGGGCGCCCGGACGGCCGGCCTGCGCGATGATCTCGGCTTCTTTTTCGTGGAACTTGGCGTTCAGGACCTTGTGTTCGATGCCTTCCTTCACGAGCAGTGCGGACATGTGCTCGGAGGTTTCGATGGTTGCAGTACCCACCAGCACCGGACGGCCGGCAGCCATGCTTTCCTTGATGTCATTGACGATCGCCGCGTATTTCTCTTCGGCGGTCAGGAACACCAGGTCGTTGTAGTCCTTACGGGCCAACGGCTTGTTGGTCGGAATCACGATGACCTGCAGACCATAGATCTGATGGAACTCGAACGCTTCGGTGTCGGCGGTACCGGTCATGCCGGACAACTTGTCGTACAGACGGAAGTAGTTCTGGAACGTGGTCGATGCCAGGGTCTGGCTCTCGGCCTGGATGTTCAGGTTTTCCTTGGCCTCGATAGCCTGGTGCAGGCCTTCGGACAGACGACGGCCGGGCATGGTACGGCCGGTGTGTTCGTCGACCAGCACGACCTGGCCGTCCTGCACGATGTATTCAACATTGCGATGGAACAGCTTGTGCGCACGCAGACCGGCGTAAACGTGGGTCAGCAGGCTCAGGTTGTGCGCCGAGTACAGGCTCTCGCCTTCGGCCAGCAGGCCGATGCTGGTCAGCTGGTCTTCGATGAACTGGTGACCGGCTTCGTTGAGTTCGACCTGACGGGTCTTCTCGTCAACGGTGTAATGGCCTTCCTGGGTGACTTCGCCTTCGACTTCTTCGACATGCAGCTTGAGTTTCGGGATCAGCTTGTTGATCTCGATGTACAGCTTGGAGCTGTCCTCGGCCTGACCGGAAATGATCAGCGGGGTACGCGCTTCGTCGATGAGGATGGAGTCGACTTCGTCGATCACGGCAAAATTGAGTTCGCGCTGGAATTTCTCTTCCATGCTGAACGCCATGTTGTCGCGCAGGTAGTCGAACCCGAATTCGTTGTTGGTGCCGTAGGTGATGTCGGCGGCGTAGGCGGCGCGCTTTTCTTCCGGCGGCTGGAAAGGCGTCACGATGCCGACGCTCAGACCGAGGAATTCATACAGCGGACGCATCCAGTTGGCGTCGCGGCGGGCCAGGTAATCGTTCACGGTCACAACGTGCACGCCCTTGCCGGACAGCGCGTTGAGGTAAACGCCCAGGGTACCCACCAGGGTCTTGCCTTCACCGGTGCGCATTTCGGCAATCTTGCCTTCGTGCAAGGTCATGCCGCCAATCAGCTGGACGTCGAAGTGGCGCATGCCCATGACCCGCTTGCCGGCTTCGCGGGCGACCGCAAAAGCTTCCGGCAACAGCTTGTCGAGGGTCTCCCCTTTGGCAATGCGGTCTTTGAACTCTGCGGTCTTGGCGCGCAGTTGATCGTCCGAGAGGGCGACCATCTTCTCTTCGAAGGCATTGACGAGCTGCACCGTCTTGAGCATGCGTTTGACTTCACGCTCGTTCTTGCTTCCAAAAAGTTTCTTTAACAAAGGCGCAAACATATCGGCAGGATCTTCCACACTAAAGGGATGGAGGGCGGCCCCGTGAGTCGCCCGTGCAGCCCTCATGGCCGCATGCGAACGAGCATTCTACCCGGAAACGGTGGTGAGGAAAGTGGGGATATTCCACGATGCTGGCACTGCGCTTTGACGGGGCTCACTTAAAATAGGGGCGTTTTGCTCAACTTCAAGCCGTTGGCAACAGAAGTTAGTCGTTGATTTAATGGGTAAAGCAGGGACAAAAGCAATGGGCGAGTGAAATGGGGTCCATCTGCTACCATGGCGCCTTTGCTACTTCAGGTGTTGGATCATGGCATTTCGCCCTCTTACCGCCAGAGCGCCCGCCGTTCTGCTACGCGAAGCCAGGCCGTTGAAAGCCATCCTCGGCCATGCTCAACGCCTGGCACACCTGCAGCGTCTGCTCGACAGCCAGCTGCAACCCGCCGCCCGCGAGCACTGCCATGTGGCCAAGTGGCGCGAAGGCGAACTGTCGCTGGTGGTCACCGACGGCCATTGGGCCACTCGCCTGCGCTATCAGCAAAAGCGCCTGCTGCGGCAACTGCAGATGTTCGACGAATTCGCCGGTCTGACGCGGATCAAGTTCTCGGTGCGACCTCCCGTCATCCAGTCCAGGCCATCCGGGCACACGATGGACCTGTCGACGGATGCCGCGGCGACCATTCAATCGACCGCCGACGGGATCAGCGATCCGAACCTGCGGGCGGCGCTGGAGCGTCTGGCAGCGCACGCCAAGGCCAAATCCTGACCCTGGCGCGCCCGTCACAGTTCTTAGCGGCGCTTGCTGCCACCGAGCAACGACCCCATCAATCCCCGCACCAACTGACGTCCCAACTGGTTCGCCGCTTGACGCATCGCCGACTTCAAAGCCTGACCCGCGGCAGTCCCGAGGAATTCCCCGGCCTTGTCCGCCAGACTTGGCTCCTCGGCTGCCGGCTTGCCAGGTATTGCCTCGGCTTCAGGCCCCAGGTTCTTGCGCCCGGTGAGGATTTCATAAGCCGACTCGCGGTCGATCGGCTTGTCATAACGGCCCTTGAACGGCGAGCCGGCAATCAGCACCGTGCGTTCGGTCTCGGTCAAAGGCCCGATCCGCGACTGCGGCGGTGCCACCAGCACACGCTGAACCATTTCCGGGGTGCCCTTTTCCTGCAAGGTGCCGACGAGCGCCTCGCCAATCCCGAGTTCGGTCAATACCGATAACGTATCGAACGCCACATTCGACCGGAAACCATCCGCCACCGCACGCAGGGATTTCTGCTCTTTGGCGGTGAACGCCCGTAGACCGTGCTGAACCCGCAAGCCCAGCTGTGCCAGCACGTTGTCCGGCAGGTCGCCCGGCGACTGGGTGACGAAATACACCCCGACGCCCTTGGAGCGGATCAGCCGCACCACTTGTTCCAGACGCTCCTGCAAGGCCTTGGGCGTATCGCCGAACAGCAAGTGCGCTTCATCGAAGAACAGCGCCAGCAGCGGTTTGTCGGCATCGCCCCGCTCCGGCAGTTGCTCGAACAGCTCGGCGAGCAGCCACAGCAGAAACGTCGCGTAGACCTTCGGCGCTTCATGTACCAGACGACTGGCATCCAGTAAATGAATGCGTCCGCGACCGTCGGCGGCCGGTTGCAGGATGTCTTCCAGTTGCAGCCCCGGTTCGCCGAACAAGGCTTCGGCCCCTTGCTGTTCAAGGACCGCCAGACGCCGCAATAGCGCCTGGCTGGAACCGGTGGTGAACAGCGCCGCGTCTTCGCCCAGCAACTGCGGATTGTCCTTGAGGTGATTGAGCAGTGCCTTCAGGTCTTTCAGGTCCAGCAGCAACAGGCCTTCACGGTCGGCGACCTTGAACGCCGCGTACAACGCCGACTGCTGGCTGTCGGTCAGCTCCAGCAACGCACCGATCAATAACGGCCCCATTTCACTCAGCGTGGTGCGCAGCGGATGACCGGACTCCCCGTGAATGTCCCACAAGGTCACGGGATAAGCCTGAGGTTTGTAGTTGAGCCACGGCATCCCGGCGATGCGCTCGGCGACCTTGCCCTGAGGGTTGCCGGCAGCGCCGAGGCCGCACAGGTCACCTTTGATGTCGGCGGCGAACACCGCGACGCCGGCGTCGCTGAAAGCTTCGGCCAGCCTCTGCAAAGTGACGGTCTTGCCGGTGCCGGTCGCCCCGGCCACCAGTCCGTGACGGTTGGCCAGGCGCATCGCCTGGGCGATCGGTTGCCCGGCGAGATCGGCGCCGATTACGAGTTGCGAAGAGTCAGGCATTTGGTCACCCAATAGTTAATCTTTGTCGAGCATGGCCGATAGAAAGGAGTGAGAGACCCGATCAAAAGTCAGGTCCGTGATTTCCCTAAGGAGAGACGGAAATATCACTCAGCGTTCACACCTGCCCATTTTGCGCGCCTTTATAAAAGCACGCCCTGGACATTAAGACCTTAGCGGAACCCCAAGCCATGAACAAAAATCTACGCTTCAGCCATAAAATCCTGCTTGCCGCCGCCCTCATCGTCATTGCCGCCTTTGCCTCGTTCACGCTGTACAACGACTGGCTGCAGCGCAATGCAATCCGCGACGACCTGAACAACTACCTCAACGAGATGGGCGAAGTCACCGCCGACAACATCCAGACCTGGCTCACCGGGCGCATCCTGCTGATCGAGAACGCCGCACAGAACATCGCCATCAATCCCGAGCCGGCCGCCGTCGCCAGCCTGCTGGAACAGAAAGCCCTGACATCGACGTTCATGGCGTCCTACCTCGGCGACGCCACCGGGCACTTCACCATCCGTCCGGATGCGAAAATGCCGGACGGTTTCGATCCGCGGGTCCGCCCCTGGTATAAGGGTGCCGAAAGCAGCAGCACCTCGACCCTGACCGAACCGTACATCGACGCCGCCACCGGCCAGACCATCATTTCCATCGCCACCGCCGCGAAAAAGGCCGGCCAGAGCGTCGGCGTGGTGGGCGGTGACCTGAGCCTGCAAACCCTGATCGACACCCTCAGCGCCCGGGACTTCTCCGGCATGGGCTATGCGTTCCTGGTCAGCGCCGACGGCAAGATCCTTGTGCACCCGGACAAGGCCCTGGTGATGAAATCGCTCAAAGAAGCCTATCCGCAGGACACCCCGCGCATCAGCAGCGATTTCAGTGAAATCACTGTCGACGGCAAGACCCGCATCGTCACGTTTGCCCCGATCAAGGGCCTGCCGTCGGTGAACTGGTACATCGGCCTGTCAGTCGACAAGGACAAAGCGTTCTCGATGCTCAGCCAGTTCCGCACCTCGGCCGTGATCGCGACCGTGATTGCGGTGGCGATCATCATCGCCCTGCTCGGCATGCTGATCCGCATCCTGATTCAGCCGCTGCACGTCATGACCCGCGCCATGGAAGACATCGCCGACGGCGAAGGTGACCTGACCAAACGTCTGACCATTCAGAACCAGGACGAATTCGGCGTGCTCGGCACGGCATTCAACCGCTTCGTCGAGCGGATTCACGGCTCGATCCGCGAAGTGTCGTCCGCCACCGGGCAAGTCAACGAAGTCGCCCTGCGCGTGGTCGCGGCGTCCAACTCGTCGATGTACAACTCCGACCAGCAAGCCTCGCGCACCAACAGCGTGGCTGCCGCGATCAATCAGCTCGGTGCCGCCGCCCAGGAAATCGCCCGCAACGCCGCACAAGCCTCGACCCAGGCCAGCGACGCCCGTGGCCTGGCCGAAGACGGCCAGCAAGTGGTGGATCGCAGCATCAAGGCAATGAATCAGTTGTCGAGCATGCTCAGTGCGTCCAGCAGCAACATCGAGTCGCTGAACAGCAAGACCGTGAACATCGGCCAGATCCTGGAAGTGATCACCAGCATTTCCCAGCAGACCAACCTGCTGGCGCTCAACGCCGCCATCGAGGCTGCGCGTGCCGGTGAAGCCGGCCGTGGATTTGCCGTGGTAGCGGATGAAGTACGCAACCTTGCCCACCGCACCCAGGAATCGGCGCAACAGGTGCAGACCATGATCGAGGAGCTGCAAGTCGGCGCCCGCGAATCGGTCAGCACCATGAGCGACAGCCAGCGCCACAGCCAGGACAGCGTGGAAATCGCCAACCTGGCCGGCGAGCGCCTGAACAGCGTGACCCAGCGTATCGGCGAAATCGACGGGATGAACCAGTCGGTGGCCACCGCGACCGAGGAACAGACCGCCGTGGTCGAGTCGATCAACGTGGACATTACCGAGATCAATACCCTGAACCAGGAAGGCGTCGAGAACCTCCAGGCAACCTTGCGTGCCTGCTCGGATCTTGAGCAGCAGGCTTCGCGATTGAAGCATCTGGTTGGCAGCTTCCGCATTTAAAGCCGCTCTGCCGGTCGTCTTCGTCGTTCGTTACCATCCGACGAAGACGGCCAACAATCCCTCCGAAACCAGCCCTGCCCCCCACCGCGAAACCCCGACCGAACATCTATTCTTGATAAGGGTCAACCTAGGGAGATCAACGCGGAGGGTCGTTTACTGTGCATATCGCCGACATCACCATGTTCTACGCCCCGGCCAGCGGCGGCGTGCGCACCTATCTGGACGCCAAGCACCGTCGTCTGGGCGTGAAGCCCGGGATCCGCCACAGCCTGCTGATCCCCGGCGCGCGTTACGGCGAGCATGATGGCGTTTACACGGTTCCCGCCCCCGCCCTGCCCTTCGGCAAAGGCTATCGTTTTCCCCTGCGCCTGGCCCCGTGGCGAAACGTCCTGCAGGACTTGCAACCGGATCTGATCGAAGTCGGCGATCCGTACCTCACCGCCTGGGCCGCGCTCGATGCGCGTCGGCAACTGGATGTGCCGGTGATCGGTTTCTATCACTCCGACCTGCCGCTGTTGGTGGGCAACCGAATGGGCCACTGGGTCACGCCGAATATCGATGCGTATGTGCGCAAGTTGTACGGTAATTTCGACCGGGTGCTGGCGCCCAGCCAGGTCATGGCCGACAAGCTCAGCGGGCTGGGGGTGCGCAACGTCTTCGTGCAGCCGCTGGGCGTTGACCTGCAGACCTTCCACCCCGATGCCCGCGACGCCGCGTTGCGCAGCGAACTGGGGATCGCCGAGGACACGCGCCTGTTGATCTTCGCCGGTCGGGGCTCCAAAGAGAAAAACCTGCCGGTGCTGCTCGATTGCATGAAGCGTCTGGGCCCGCGTTATCACTTGCTGCTGGTCGGCTCGTCGATGCCGGCGTCCGTCCCGGCCAACGTCAGCGTGATCGACCGCTTCTGCCCGGCCGCACAGGTCGCACGCCTGATGGCCAGTGCCGACGCGCTGATCCATGCCGGCGATCAGGAAACCTTCGGCCTGGTGATTCTGGAGGCCATGGCCTGCGGCATTCCGGTGGTGGCGGTGGCGGCCGGGGCGTTCGAGGAGATCGTCAGCGAATCCTGCGGCCTGCTTTGTGCGCCGAACAATGCGCAAGCCATGGCCAATGCCGTGCGTGAGCTGTTCAGCCGCGGGACTGGCTCACTTGGTCAACAGGCGCGCCAACATGTCGAGCGCAATTACGCCTGGGACACCGTGGTCGACAGCCTGCTGGGCCACTACCACGCCGTACTCGGCGATTCAGCTCCGTGGGTGGCCAATGGCTGAATCTCACGAGCGCCCGGCGGTGATGCTGGTGCTGCATGACGTGGCCCCCTCCACGTGGGCCGATTATCGAGGATTCGTCGACGCCGTTGACCGGTTGGGCAACGTACCGATGACGTGGCTGGTGGTCCCGGACTTCCATCGACACGATGCCCTTGAGGCTCACCCGGCGTTCTGTCGAATGCTCGACGAGCGCGTCGCACGCGGCGATGAACTGGCCTTGCACGGCCACTTTCATGAAGACACCGAACCCGGCCCGCGAACGGCGCGCGACTGGTTCATGCGCCGGGTCTACACCCATGAAGGCGAGTTTTATCAACTGTCCCGTGAAGCCGCCCTCGCCCGCCTGCACCCCGGCATCGATCTGTTTCGGCGCCACGACTGGCCGCTGCACGGTTTCGTCGCCCCGGCCTGGCTGATGAGCGCCGGCACGCGCCTGGCACTGCGCGAACTGCCGCTGCGCTACACCAGCGATCCGCAGCATCTTTATCACTTGCCGGATTTCACTGCGGTCGAAGCCCCGGGACTGGTCTGGAGCGCACGCAGCGCCTGGCGTCGCGGCATGTCGAAGGTCATCAGCGAACAGCGTGAGCAGCGCTGGCGTCAGGCGCCGGTGATTCGTCTAGGCTTGCACCCGGTGGACATGCGCCATCGGTTTTCCCGGGATTACTGGTGGCGCACCCTTGAACGACTGTTGGCGGACGGACGCGTGCCCATGACCAAAATCGACTGGCTGACGCGCCAGCGCACTCAAGCCGAGCGTGCCGCTTGAGTCGCGGCATTCTGTTGCTGATCGGCCTGCTGGTGGCCGTGGCGGTTCCTGTGCTGCTTGGTGGCGGCGAGACTTGGGAGCGTCTTCAAGCTTTCCCGCTCAATTGGCTGCTGATCATGTTCGCCATGGTGCTGCTGTGCTGGGGCATCAACACCCTGCGCCTGCGGCTGTTGCTCGGCGATCAGCGTGACCGGGTCACGCCCGTCAAAAGCCTTGGGGTAGTCATGGCCGCCGAATTCGCCTGGTGCGCCACGCCCGGCGGCAGCGGAGGGCCGTTGACGATCATGGCGCTGCTGGCGCGCAGCGGCGTGCGCCCGGCCCGGGGCAGCGCCGTGTTTGCGATGGATCAGTTGAGCGATCTGCTGTTTTTTCTCTGCGCCCTGAGCGGGATCCTGATCTACGCGTTGTTCCAGCATCTCAGCGACCGTATGGAATGGCTGCTGATCGTCAGTGCCCTGTCGTTGACCGGCGGACTGTTCAGTTGCGTGCTGGTCGCGCGCTATCACCGTCGATTGATTCGCCTGAGCGGACGCCTGCTGGCCGGGATGAACGTCGAACCGCGTACCCGACGGCGCTGGGCGCGGCAGTTGCTGCACTTTCTGGCCGCATTCACCGATGCGCTGAAATTGCCGTGGCAGACATTGATCAAGGTGTTCGTCCTGACCTGCGTGCATTGGTCGCTGCGTTACAGCGTGCTGTATCTGGCGCTGCGCGGGCTGGGGGCGGATGTGCAGTGGGCCTGGACGTTTCTGATTCAGATGCTTTCGCTGGGTGCGGGGCAGTTCAGCCTGCTGCCGGGCGGTGCCGGTGCGGCGGAATTGACCTCGGCGGCGCTGCTGGCGCCGATGGTCGGCAAATCGACCGCGGCGGCGGCGATCCTGATCTGGCGGGTGGTGACGTATTACTTCTACCTGCTGGTGGGTGGCCCGGTGTTTCTGTTGATGCTGGGCAGACCGTTGCTGAAAAAATTGCTGAGCGTCAGACAGGCTTCTTGAGGTCGTCCTCTTCGTCCTTGAGTTGCTCCCACAGTTCGGCAGCACCGGGAAACTCCGTGCCGTCCTCCGGGCTCAGGTCATCCGGGTCATAGCGACTCAGGCAGCCTTCGCCAAGGGTGGCGGGGGCTTTGGAAGTGGCTTTGTCCAGTGGATCGCTCATGAACGCTTCCTCACAAGGCTGCAACAAGGCAAAAAAAAGGGCCTGAGGCGATTGAACGCCCAGGCCCTTTGTTTTTCAACCGAAAGCTTCGATCAGAACACCACGGTCTTGTTGCCGTGCACCAACACGCGGTCTTCCAGGTGATAGCGCAGGCCACGGGCCAGCACCATCTTCTCGACGTCACGGCCGAAACGCACCATGTCTTCAATGCTGTCGCTGTGGCTGACACGCACCACGTCCTGCTCGATGATCGGGCCGGCATCCAGCTCTTCGGTCACGTAGTGGCAGGTTGCGCCGATCAGCTTCACGCCGCGCAGCGAGGCCTGGTGATACGGCTTGGCACCGACGAACGACGGCAGGAAGCTGTGGTGAATGTTGATGACCTTGTGAGCGTATTCGCGGCACATGTCCGGCGGCAGGATCTGCATGTAGCGCGCCAGCACCACCACTTCGGCGTCATGCTGCTTGACCAGGCGCGACACTTCGTCGAAGGCCGGCTGCTTGTCCTGCGGATTGACCGGGACGTGGTAATAAGGAATGCCGTGCCACTCGACCATGCTGCGCAGGTCATCGTGGTTGGAAATCACGCAGGAGATCTCGCAATCGAGTTCATCGCTGTGCCAACGGTGCAACAGGTCGGCCAGGCAGTGGGATTCACGGCTGGCCATCAGCACCACGCGCTTCTTCTGCTCGGTGTCGGTGATGCGCCAGTCCATCGAGAACTCTTCGGCGATCGGCGCAAACTTCTCGCGCAATACCTCGATACCGAAAGGCAGGGAATCGGCACGGATTTCGTGACGCATGAAGAACCAGCCGACCTGATTGTCCGAGTGGTGGCTCGCTTCGGTGATCCAGCCATTGTGGGCCGCCAGAAAATTACTGACTTTGGCAACGATGCCAACGCGGTCCGGGCAAGAAATCACCAGCCGAAAAGTGCGCATGAGGGGGAAACTCCAGAACTTCGCAAAGGCGGCCATTCTAGCGACTGCGCGGGAAAACTGCAGTATTGATGCCCCCCGGAACCTCGCGGCAGTCCGTCACAGATTTTTTGACGCTGGCAAACGCCAGAATGATGGCGCAGCAATAGCCATGCATGAACAGTCCTGTGTGAATATCTGTGAAGACTCCATCACAATATTTAACTGAACATTCAATTCAGGGCTTTTCAACGTAACTAATTCAAATAAAAACCCCGGTTAAATGTTTACTTGATGAAACAGCCTGACTATTATTGCGGCACTGTCCCCTGCCATCGCGCACTCCCACATAAGGTAGTAATCATGTCCTTGATCAACGAATACCGTGCCACCGAAGAAGCTATCAAAGAGCTGCAAGCTCGTTTGAAGAACCTGTCGCAAGACGACAAACTGCAAGCCGAGCTGGAATTTGAAGGCAAACTGCGCACACTGATGGGCGAATATTCCAAATCCCTGCGCGACATCATCGCGCTGCTGGATCCAGAATCCAAAACCAAAGCACCACGTGGCGGCGCAGCCAAAACTACCGGCACCAAGCGTGCTCGCAAAGTTAAACAATACAAAAACCCGCACAACGGCGAAGTCATCGAAACCAAAGGTGGCAACCACAAAACTCTGAAAGAGTGGAAAGCCAAGTGGGGCGGTGACGTGGTTGAAGGCTGGGCTACCCTGCTGGGCTAAGCCGCAACCCCCGTCGCAGCCCCCTGCGCGACATAAAAAAACGCCAGCATCCGCTGGCGTTTTTTTATGCCCGTCATTCAGGCGACGGACATGTTCGATTTCAAAGATTCAAACGTTTGCGTAATGCCTGGACATAGTTCTGCCATTCAATCAACACCTGGGCCTGCATCGGCGCAGCACTAAGCAGCCATTGCTCCATGGCCTCGGCAAAAGATTGCAAGGTATTAGGGGCACCCCACTCCGGCTCGGACAAGCGTTGCCGACAAAAGATTTGCCAGCGTTCTTGCTCTTCGAAACTCAACGTATCCGGAAAGTTACGCGCTCGATATCGAAACAACAATTCGGGCAAGCGTTCGTCATCGAACGGCCATTGCTCTCGCGCCAATTGTGCAGGATCTGCCGTCCTCACTTGCTCACATAGTCGCCGGTCTCGATCACCGATAAATCCGTCGTACAACTGTTGTTCCGGATCTTCACTCGGGGTGAAATCTTCGCTGGCATAAATCGCCGAGACTTTATCTTTCCAAACTTGTTGTGCGTCACTTAGTCGCAATGCGCGCGCCTGATAAAGCGCCATGTCCAGCCCCAGACGCTGCTGATCTTCAGGTCTCAGCACCGACAACGGCGCCACCACCGGGCACTTGTTGATGTGAATCAGCTTGAGCGGCACCGGCAGCTCACCCTCGGCCAGATCGTCGCGACGGGTATACAGGCGCTGGCGCAAGGCCTGTGCATCCAGATCCAGCAGGCCCTGCGGGTCCAGATGCAGATCACAGACGATCAACGCATTCTTGTTGCGCGGATGCCAGGCCAGCGGCAGCACCACACCGACAAAACTGCGGGCCGCCGAAAAGCGTCCGGAAATGTGCACCATCGGCTGCAACAGGCGAATCTGGTCCATGACCTTCTGCTTGCTGCGCAGCTGGAACAGCCAGTCATACAACCGGGGCTGTTTCTCGCGGATCAACCGGGCCAGGGCGATGGTGGCGCGCACGTCCGACAGCGCCTCGTGGGCGTTGCCGTGATCAATGCCATTGGCAGCGGTCAGGCGTTCGAGCTTGAGCGTCACCCGGCCTTCGTCATCGGTTGGCCAGACCAGCCCGTCGGGACGCAACGCATAAGCGGCGCGCACCACATCGATCAGGTCCCAGCGACTGTTGCCGCCCTGCCATTCACGGGCGTAAGGATCGAAAAAGTTGCGGTACAGGCTGTAGCGGGTCATCTCGTCATCGAAGCGCAGGGTGTTGTACCCCGCGCCGCAGGTGCCGGGGGCGGCGAGCTGGGCATGGACCCGGGTCATGAAGTCGGCTTCGCTCAAACCTTGCTCGGCGAGGCGGCTCGGAGTGATGCCGG
Organism: Pseudomonas fluorescens; assembly: GCF_012974785.1. Lineage (GTDB taxonomy): Bacteria > Pseudomonadota > Gammaproteobacteria > Pseudomonadales > Pseudomonadaceae > Aquipseudomonas > Aquipseudomonas fluorescens_BT. The sequence goes on from NZ_CP027561.1 coordinate 4,889,387, forward strand.
TGATCGCGCACGCCGCCGGGTGCGGCAGGATGTCTTCGCTGGGCTGGCAGTAAAGATTGACCGGTTCGTCGATTTCGTTGAGTTCGTGGTCGGTGCGGATCCCGGCCACCTGCAACGGACGGTCGCATCGGGGATTGATGCCGGTGGTTTCGTAGTCGTACCAGAAGATGGAAGTCACGGGCGGTTCCTGAACTGAAGATCGGCAAAGTCTAGGCGTTCGACCGCCGTCGCGGCCAGCACCGCATCATTCAGTCACCTTTGGTTGAAAGATGTGTATGACATAGTGATGTCGTTTCCCCCCGAGAGACTGCTAGCATCGGATTCACTCGCATCCCGATCCGGCAACATCAGGTAGCCCATGCTCGAGACCACAGCACCGCCAAGGAAAGCACCGCTGGCCCCGCCACTGGAAACGCGGCACCAGGTTGAAACGCCGGAAGGCATCGACCTGCCGCTGCGTCCCGCCGGTCTGATGGTGCGTGCCGTGGCGTTTACCATTGATCTGGGGTTGCGCGGGCTGATCCTGGGCCTGCTGCTGATGTTGCTGGCGCTGCTCGGCAAACTCGGCATCGGCCTCGGCTCATTGCTGCTGTTTGTGGTGAGCTGGTGGTACATGGTGCTGTTCGAAGTACTGCGTCAGGGCCGCTCACCGGGTAAACAATGGATGGGCCTGCGGGTGGTGCACGACGACGGCACGCCGGTCGGCTGGTCGGCCTCCCTGTTGCGCAACCTGCTGCGTTTTGTCGACCTGATGCCATTCGGCTACTTCCTCGGCGCGATCAGTTGCCTGCAACACCCGACCTTCAAACGCCTCGGCGACATCGCTGCCGGCACGCTGGTGATCTACAGCGAACGCCCGCTCAGGCACCCGCAGTTACCCGATGCCGAACCACGCCGCTCGCCGATCCCGCTGACCCTGACTGAACAACGCGCCCTGCTCGCCTTCGCCGAACGCCAGGGGGAACTGTCGACCGCGCGGGTCAACGAGCTCGCCGCATTGCTGGCCCAGCCGCTGCGCATCAGCGCCCCCAAAGCCGTAGGCGAACTCAACAGCATCGCCCGTGGCCTGATGGGGCCGACATGAAACAAAGCCTTTTCGAAAGCCGCCACAAGGCCGAATGGGAGCGCTTTACACTCGCTCTCGAACGACTGGAACGAGGCAAGGACACTTCGCAGGTGGCCGAATTTCCCAAGGCCTATCGCCGACTCTGCCAACATCTGGCTCTGGCGCAGGAGCGTGGCTACAGCAGCTTTCTCGTCGACTCCTTGCAACAACTCGTGCTGCGCGGTCATCAACAGCTTTACCGTCATCGCCGACAGCTCGGTGCCAGCCTGCTGAGTTTCATCCTCGCCGGATTCCCGCGGCTGGTACGGGCGCAATGGCCTTTCGTGCTCGTGGCCGGGCTGCTGTTCTTCGGCAGCCTGGCCAGTTTCGGGGTACTGGTGTATCTGAATCCCGAATTGATCTACAACATGATCCCCGCCGAGCAGGTCCGCGAGATGCAGAGCATGTACGATCCGGTCGCCGGCCACCTCGGGCGCTCGGCCGAGCGCGCCGCCAGTGAAAACTGGGTGATGTTCGGCTACTACATCATGCACAACATCGGCATCGCCTTTCAGACCTTCGCCAGCGGTTTGCTGCTGGGTCTGGGCAGTGCGTTTTTCCTGTTCTACAACGGCCTGACCATCGGTGCAGTGGCCGGGCACCTGAGTGAAATCGGCTTCGGTCAGACCTTCTGGCCTTTCGTGATCGGTCACGGCGCATTTGAACTCAGCGCGATTGTCCTGGCCGGCGCAGCGGGGTTGAAACTGGGTTGGACACTGATTGCACCGGGACGCCTGACTCGCGGTGAGGCCTTGAGACACGCGGCGCGCCAGAGTGTCTTGCTGATCTGCGGGGTGATGCTGTTCCTGCTGATCGCCGCGTTCATCGAGGCGTACTGGTCATCACGCACCGGGGTCACGTCGCAGACCAAATACCTGGTCGGCGCGGGACTCTGGCTCTGCGTGGCGATTTATCTGCTGTTCGCCGGAAGGAGCCGCCATGCGCCTGAGTGACGCGACGGTGGTGATCCGCCCACGCAGCACCTGGGAAGCCATGGACCTGGGCGTGCGCATGAGCCAGCAGCATCGGCGCTTGCTGATGACCAGCTGGGCCATCGTCACCCTGCCATTGTTTGCGGTCCTGAGCCTGTTGTTCTGGGATTCTCCGTCGCTCGCGGTGCTCATCTTCTGGTGGCTGAAACCGGCCTATGAGCGCTTGCCGCTGTACATCCTCTCCAAAGCCCTGTTCGGCGAAACACCCACTTTGCAACAGGCGTTACGCCAATGGCCGCACTTGCTCAAACCGCAACTGCTGGCCAGCCTGACCTGGCGACGCCTGAGCTTGAGTCGCAGCTTCCTGATGCCGGTGGTGCAACTCGAGGGCCTGGGCGGCCTCGCACGACAGCAGCGTGTGCGGGTGCTGCTGCAACGCAACGCCGGCGCGGCCCAGTGGCTGACGATCATCGGCGTCCATCTGGAAACGGCGCTGTGGATTGGCCTGATGGTGCTGTTCTATTTACTCCTGCCACAACAGGTCGAAACCGACTGGGACTGGCAAAGCCTGATCTTCGCCGCCGATCACCAATGGCGCTGGCTCGAGCACTTGACCAATGCCCTCTACGCTCTGGTACTGGTGATCTGGGAACCGATCTACGTCGCCTGCGGTTTCAGCCTCTACCTCAACCGGCGCACCATCCTCGAAGCGTGGGACATCGAACTGGTGTTCCGCCGCCTGCGCCAGCGCCTGAACAGCAGCGCGCTCGGTGTGCTGCTGGTGGTTTGCCTGTTGCTGCCGGGAGTCCCCTCGGCATGGGCCGCCGACCCCGCCACCGCTCCGGATGCGCCCCGGCTTTTGAATCAGCCACTGACCAGCCAGGCGTCTCGCGACAGCATCAACGCCTTGCTCGAACAACCGCCGTTCAAGAACAAGGAAACCGTCACCCGCTATCGCTTTGGCGAAGATCCCGCCACCGCCGAAAAAGCCAAGGACGGCAAGGCGCCGCAATGGCTGAAAACCCTGCTCGGCTGGCTCAACGGTCAACACCTCAACGGGTTGGCCAAGGCGATTGAAGTGTTGCTGTGGGCCGTGGTGATCGGAGCACTCGGCGGGTTGATCTGGCGCTATCGCGAGTTTCTGCAGACGTTCGTCAGTCGTCGCCCGCCATTGTCCAAGCGGATAAAACGCCCCTTGCCACAGCAAGCCTTCGGTCTCGACCTGAGCCGGGAAACACTGCCCGACGACATCGCCGCCAGTGCCGAACAGCTCTGGCAGACCCAGCCCCGCGCGGCGCTCGGTCTGCTGTATCGGGCGCTGCTCAGTCACCTGCTGCACGATTTCAACCTGACACTGAAACCCGCTGACACCGAAAGCGAAGTACTGGCACGGATCGAACACTTGCAGCGTCCGGACCTGCTCGCCTACAGCCGTCATCTCACCGGCCACTGGCAGAACATGGCCTACGGACACCGCGTGCCGGCGGCGCATCTGCAACAGGAACTGTGCGATGGCTGGCGGTCACTGTTCGGCCATGGAGCCGCCCGTTGAACCGGCGCACGATCTGGCTGGCCGGCGCGCTGATCGTCGCTCTGCTGAGTGCGCTGGGCGTTTATCTGTACCTCAAGGCCACGCCTTACCAGACCGTGGTCGATCACGGCCCCTCGCCCGCCGCGCAAGCCAATCCTTATCTGGCGGCGGAGATGTTTCTGCGCGGTCACGGGATAACCGTCGGCCATGCCGAAAGCCTGTCCGTGCTGCCAGAGATCGATCCGCGCCAACACACCCTGCTGTTGTTCAACGATCGTTCGAAAATGACGCCGCGTCAGGTCGATCAAGTCTTGAACTGGGCCCGGGCCGGCGGGCGGCTGGTATTCGTTGCCGAGTCGCTGTGGGATGAAAAGACCGGCCAGAGCAACGACCTGCTGCTCGACCGTGTGCAACTGCATCAGTCCCTGAGCAAGGATCTCAAAGACCCGCCGCCGGATGCCGACGAAGATCCCTACCCCAACCTGACCAAGCTCTATCTGGAAGACGAAGACGCGCCGGCCTACGCCGGGTTCGACACCGCGTTCCACCTCGACGACCCGAAAAACCTCGCCCAGGCCTGGGCCAACAGCGCCAGAGCCACCCACATGATGCAACTGCCCTACGGCGTCGGCTCGGTCACCGTGGTAACCGACGCCGAACTGTGGAAAACCCCGGCCATCGCTCAGCACGACAATGCCTGGCTGCTTTGGTACCTGAGCGCCGACACCTCCGTAACCCTGCTGTACAACACTGAACACGACGGTCTGCTGACTCTGCTCTGGCGCTACTTCCCACAAGCCATCGTCGCCCTGCTCGCCTTGATCGGACTGTGGTTGTGGCATGTCGGCGTGCGTCACGGGCCGGTGCAGACCCCTGCCCCGAGCGGTCGTCGTCAGTTGATGGAACACCTGCGCGCCAGCGCCGATTTCATCCTGCGCCACAACGGCCAGCAGACCTTGCTGCAAGCCCTGCAGCAGGACGTCCTGCGCCGCGCCCGTCACCGTCATCCCGGTTTCGACCAATTGAACGTCGCCGAACAATGGCTGGCCCTGTCGCGCCTGACCCGCCAACCGACCCGTGCCATCAGCCAGGCCCTGAGCCCGGCACCGAAGCGGCGCCTGTCCAGCGCCGAATTCTGCCGTCAGGTCGCCCACCTGCAAGCCTTGAGGAACTCGCTATGACCGAACACATCGAACCCGGCTCGCCCAGCCACGCCGCCCAGCAACGTCACCGTGCCAGCCAGTTGGCACAAGCGGTACGCGGTGAACTGCAAAAGGTGCTGATCGGCCAGAACCCGGTGATCGACGACGTGCTGACCGCGCTGATCGCCGGCGGTCACGTGCTGCTCGAAGGCGTTCCCGGCCTCGGCAAAACCTTGTTGGTACGCGCCCTGGCAAAATGCTTCGGGGGCGAGTTCGCGCGCATCCAGTTCACCCCGGACCTGATGCCCAGCGACGTCACCGGCCACGCGGTCTACGACCTGCAGACCGAGCAGTTCAAACTGCGCAAAGGCCCGCTGTTCACCAACCTGCTGCTGGCCGACGAAATCAACCGCGCCCCGGCCAAGACCCAGGCCGCTCTGCTCGAAGCGATGCAGGAACGTCAGGTCACTCTCGAAGGCCGCCCCCTGCCGATTGCCCAGCCGTTCATGGTGCTCGCCACGCAGAACCCGATCGAACAGGAAGGCACTTACCCGCTGCCCGAAGCCGAGCTCGACCGTTTCATGCTCAAAGTACGCATGGATTACCCCGAAGCCGACCAGGAGCTGGATATGGTGCGCCAGGTCAGCCGCTCGACCCGCGCCGACATGCTCGACGTGCAACCGCTGCGCACCGTGTTGCAAGCCAAGGACGTGCAAGCCCTGCAGCGCATCGCCAGCGATCTGCCACTGGACGATCAGGTGCTCGATTACGCCGTGCGCCTGGCCCGCAGCACCCGTACCTGGCCGGGGCTGAGTCTGGGCGCCGGGCCACGCGCCTCCATCGCACTGGTGCGCTGCGCTCGCGCTCGCGCGCTGTTGCGCGGCGGCGAATTCGTGATCCCGGACGACATCAAGGGCTGCGCACTGGCGGTGCTGCGTCACCGGGTACGCCTTGCACCGGAGCTGGACATCGAAGGGCTGCAAATCGATCAAGTCCTTCAGCAACTGCTCGACCAAGTACCGGCGCCGCGCCTGTGAAACCCTCGCGCCTGCTGTTGATCTGGCTGGCGATCCTGCTGGTCATCGGCATTGTGCTGGGCGCGTTGCAGGCGCTGGACGTCGAGGTGCCATCGAGCTTGTTGTCGATCAACTGGGGATTGTTGCTGGCGCTGTTTGCGCTGAGCCTGCTGGACGCGCTGCGCCTCAAGCGCCTGCCCTCGCCCCGCGTACATCGGCATATGCCCGGCAGCCTGGCCCTCGGTCGCTGGAGCGAAATCCGGCTGGAGGTCGAACACGATTTCGCCCAGCCACTGCCCCTTCAACTCTTCGACCATGTACCCGACGGCCTCAGCTACGAAAACCTGCCGCTCTCGACCGAGTTGCAACCTGGCCAGCGCAGCCTGATCGGCTATCGCCTGCGCCCACTCAAGCGCGGCCACTTCAGCTTCGACACCTGCGAACTCAACCTGCCGAGCCCCTTCGGCCTGTGGTCCGGCAAACGCCTGCTGAACATCACTGATCACACCCGCGTCTACCCCGACTTCGCCCGCCTCTACGACGGCCAGCTGCTGGCGGTCGACAACTGGCTCAGCCAGCTCGGCGTACGCCAGCGCCAGCGCCGTGGCCAGGGGATGGAATTTCATCAGCTAAGGGAATTTCGCGAAGGCGACAGCCTGCGCCAGATCGACTGGAAAGCCACCGCCCGCCATCGCACACCGATTGCCCGGGAGTACGAAGACGAGCGGGATCAACAGATTGTTTTCATGCTCGATTGCGGGCGGCAGATGCGAAGTCAGGATGGGGAGCTGTCGCATTTCGATCATGCGTTGAATGCGTGTTTACTGTTGAGTCATGTGGCGTTGCGGCAGGGGGATGCGGTGGGCTTGTCCACCTTCGCCAGTGATCAGCCGCGGTTTATTGCACCGGTCAAAGGTGCGGGGCAGCTCAAGGTGTTGCTCAATGGTGTTTACGATCTGGATAGCACGCGGCGTTCGGCGGACTATCCGGCTGCGGTGAATCAGTTACTGGCCAGACAAAAGCGTCGGGCGCTGGTGGTGCTGGTGACGAATGTGCGGGATAAGGATGATGAGGAATTGCTGAACGCCGTCAGACAACTAAGCCACCGGCATCGAGTACTCGTGGCCAGCCTGCGTGAAAGCAAGCTTGAAGATAGACGGTATGCTCAGGTGCAAACGATTGAGCAAGCGCTTGAATACTGCGCAACAGTGGATTACCTGAACGCCCGATCAGTGCTCCATGAAAAATTGAGTGCCCAAGGAGTACAAGTGATAGATGTCCCCCCAAGTGAATTGAGCACAGACGTAATTTCGCGGTATCTGAACTGGAAAAAATCTGGAGCACTCTGCTAACACACTGTGAAATTCACACAGGAGGGCCAGATTAAAATTACGAAAATCAAAAAGTTCTAAACAATAAGCTGGCTCAGTTCACCCGCGGAGCATCACAGCTGATGCAGCTCACCATTTGAGTAGAAATCGCTAGCCAACTAACACTCGCAAATGCCACTGCTATGCTTAGTTTTTTGCAAAAAGGAGACTAAGAATGGCCGATCAATATTCTCTATCAGACGTGTTGGAAAGGATGTATCAGAATCAACTCGGCTTGGAAGCCGCTCTGATGGAATTTGTACTCCTGGTCGAAGCACAGGGAATGGTGGATACCGGAAACAACGTCCGGGAAGCACTTTTTACTATTGGAGAAAACGCTGGCTTCATCAAGCAAGGTTTGGCAAAGCTGAAAGGAAACCGTCCCAGCTAAAGCTTTCGGACTCTCACCGATGTCCAAGATCTTTCGATGTATTTCTTCTACGGTTCACGTTCTCTAAAACCAATCATTAACCGGGGGGGTTCTTACAGCTCGGCTCTCAAAAAAGCCCCCCTTTGCCTACGAATACGCTAGCCCTGCCCCGCGTGTAAAAACCCTCAAAAGAGATGCAGAACTGTTGTTCTCTCACTTTTTGTGGAGAACAAAAAAACGGTGGAATTGAGGCTACAACACGTGACGCTTTTGCCTACGTGTAAGCGCGAATCCGCTGGCTTGTGCACCTTGGCGTTGCCCCGTAACTTGATACCCGTCGCTGCCAATCAGCGGCCGGGTTTAGTCGCCCGAGGTAAGATAGGTTTGCAAACGCATCGTCCAGTCGGGTATTCCCTATCCCTGCACTCGATGGTGGCTGTGAGCAGGGTGCCCCCGGGCACGCCGGAAAAAGCCTACTTCCCCGGTCGACTAACCTGCTTACAGCTGCCACCCCCTCGTTTAGTCGCGAAGCGGTAACAGCCCAACTTATTAGGAAGTTAGGTATGTTCAAAGCTACACCAAATCCCCCATCAGACACCGATCCAAAGGACCCGACCGATCAACCCGATCCGGTCTCCCCCTACGCTTCAATCGATTCGAAAAAACTTCACGACGCAGCCCACAAGGCCCTCGACTTCTACCTGAACCCCAAGGCCGAAAAACCGCGCAACTCCGTGGATCGCGGCATGCAGATGTTCAAGGTCGACCCGGACATCAACCCCGAGGCGATCGCCATCCAGACCTACGAAACCTTTTCTTCGGTGAGCATCCTGCTGCTGGACCTGGCCGACAGCCTGGACGACAAGCCGCGGCATCTGGCGATGGCGATCTATCAGTTGAGCGAGATGGGATTGTTGCTGGCAGAGAGGACGCTGGATAACGAGCGGGCGATTGCTATTGCCTAGCCTTAGGTTATGGGTTGTCTGAAATGACGCCTTCGCGGGCAAGCCCGCTCCCACACGGATCAGTGGTGTCCTTGTGGGAGCGGGCTTGCCCGCGATGCTTTTGGCGGACGTGAATCAGGCCGAGGCGGGCAACGGCTGAAAACTGAAGTATTGCTTCAACGCCTCGACCAGTTGCCCATACTCCGGTGGTGTCCGGTACAGGCTGAAACCGGCGTCGTAATGCCGGGGCGTCGCGTCTTCATGGCACCACAGGCAGCAGGCGCTGAGATCAATCACCTGCTGACAGTCAGCGCCTACAGGAATCTTCAGACGCAATTTGAATTCGGCACCGATCATCATCGGCAACTGGCTGATGAGCATCAGCCCGTCTTCGGAGACGTTGCCCAGAAAGCCTATGGGTTTGTCGGTGACGCTGTTGAACACTCGCAGAAAATACGGCAACTGGTGCCGTTCGATTCGACGGTCAGTAAACATGAACTTATCACCATGCAGGGCCCGGTAAACGGACCGCACTGTGCTTCGGAACGAACCTGCCCGACAGGTCCGCTCTCCCCGCTTCCGGTGTGGCGCTCGCCACGTAATGCTCATGCCAGTCGCAGGTGTTGCGCCGATGTGGAGTCCAGGCTCTAAACCGGTGTCATTGGACTATAGCTCACCTTGTACAGCCGGCCATATTTTGTAGGACAACCGCCATCAGAACCGGGTTGGACGTACCACCGCGGCAGCGCTTCGAGTCGGGTAGTGACCCAGGCTCTGCAGGGTTTCCAGACGCGCGCGGGCGCGGTAGGCGTATTCGCTATTGGGGTACGAGGCGATGATGAACTGATAGGTCTGCGCCGCATCGACGAACATTTTCTGCCGCTCCAGGCACTGGCCGCGCATCATCGATACCTCCGGCCACACGTAAGGGCGGGCACGGCTGGCGCGTTCGACCTTGGACAGTTCGAGCATCACCTGCTCGCAGTTGCCACGGTCGTAGGCGCTGTAGGCGTTGTTCAAATGATGGTTCATCGACCAACGGGTGCAGCCCGTGACGGCGAGGACGCTGAGGGCAAGGGCGGCAATGGGCACGAATCGCATGGGGTATTCTCCTGTCTTGTGATCATTATCGACCTCTGGCGAGAAATCTTCAGAGCCCTTTGCTCCGATTGTCGCGTTCAATAAAGAAAACAATAAGTAGTGCAAACGAACAATGACTACACCCAAAGAGCGTAGTAGCCTCTGCGAGCGCTTGAACCTGAGGAGTCTTTGCATGTCCGTCCGTCGTACCAAAATCGTCGCTACCCTTGGCCCGGCCAGTAACTCGCCGGAAGTTCTCGAACAGCTGATTCTGGCTGGCCTGGACGTCGCCCGTCTGAACTTCTCCCACGGCACCCCCGACGAGCACAAGGCTCGCGCGAAGCTGGTGCGTGACCTGGCTGCCAAGCACGGCCGCTTCGTCGCCCTGCTGGGTGACCTGCAAGGCCCGAAAATCCGTATCGCCAAATTCGCCAACAAGCGCATCGAGCTGAAGATCGGTGACAAGTTCACCTTCTCCACCAGCCATCCGCTGACCGAAGGCAACCAGCAGGTGGTCGGCATCGACTACCCGGACCTGGTCAAGGACTGCGGCGTGGGCGACGAGCTGCTGCTCGACGACGGCCGCGTGGTGATGCGCGTTGAAACCGCCACCGCGACCGAACTGAACTGCGTCGTGACCATCGGCGGCCCGCTGTCCGACCACAAAGGCATCAACCGTCGCGGCGGCGGCCTGACCGCGCCGGCCCTGACTGAAAAAGACAAGGCCGACATCAAGCTCGCCGCTGAAATGGAAGTCGACTACCTTGCCGTGTCCTTCCCGCGTGACGCTGCCGACATGAACTACGCCCGTCAACTGCGCGACGAAGCCGGCGGCACCGCCTGGCTGGTGGCGAAGATCGAACGCGCCGAAGCCGTGGCCGACGACGAAACCCTCGACGGTCTGATCAAGGCGTCCGACGCGGTAATGGTTGCCCGTGGTGACCTGGGTGTGGAAATCGGCGACGCCGAACTGGTGGGCATCCAGAAGAAAATCATTCTGCACGCACGCCGCCACAACAAGGCGGTGATCGTGGCGACCCAGATGATGGAGTCGATGATCCAGAACCCGATGCCGACCCGTGCCGAAGTGTCCGACGTGGCCAACGCCGTGCTCGACTACACCGACGCCGTGATGCTGTCGGCCGAATCCGCTGCCGGCGCTTATCCGCTGGAAGCCGTGCAGGCGATGGCGCGCATCTGTGTCGGCGCTGAAAAGCACCCGACCAGCAAGACCTCCAGCCACCGCATCGGCAAGGAATTCGAGCGCTGCGACGAGAGCATCGCGCTGGCGACCATGTACACCGCCAACCACTTCCCGGGCGTCAAGGCGATCATCGCGCTGACCGAAAGCGGCTACACCCCGCTGATCATGTCGCGTATCCGTTCGTCGGTGCCGATCTACTGCTTCACCCCGCACCGCGAAGCCCAGGCCCGCGCTGCGTTGTTCCGTGGCGTGTACACCGTTCCGTTCGACCCGGCCTCGCTGGCCCCGAACGAAGTCAGCCAGAAAGCCATCGACGAGCTGGTCAAGCGCGGCGTGGTGGAGAAAGGCGACTGGGTCATCCTGACCAAGGGCGACAGCTACCACACCACCGGCGGCACCAACGGCATGAAGATCCTGCACGTGGGCGACCCGCAGGTCTGAGTGACCGGTTGCTGAAAACGAAAAGCCCCGCCATGTGAATGGCGGGGCTTTTTCGTTAATGCCGCTTGATGAACCCGGTCAACGCCGCCAACGCCTCCGGCGAGCGCAGTCGCTGGGTGAACAGTGCGCCCTCCTCCTCGATCACCTTGCGAATCAACTCGCGATCCGGTGCGCGCATCAACTGCTTGCTGATCCGCACCGCCTCGGCCGGCAGCTCGTCAAACCGCAGCGCCATCTCCCGCGCCTTGGCCAACGCGGCTTCGCCGCTGCCCAATGCCTCGGTCGCGATCCCCCATTGCGCCGCTTGCTCACCGGTAAAGCCCTCACCGAGCAGCAACAATTCCGATGCTTTGGCCTGCCCGAGCAATCGCGGCAGGATCAGGCTGGAGCCGAATTCCGGGCACAACCCGAGGTTGACGAACGGCATGCGCAACCGTGCATCCCGCGCCACGTACACCAGATCGCAATGCAACAGCAGCGTCGTACCAATCCCCACCGCCGCCCCGGCCACGGCGGCGATCACCGGTTTGCGGCATTCGAGCAGTTCAAGCATGAAATGAAACACCGGGCTGTCGAGGTCGCTCGGCGGTTGCTGGATGAAGTCGGCGATGTCGTTGCCGGCGGTGAAGCACTCGGCGCTGCCGGTGATCAGCACGGCGTTGATTTCCGGGTCGCGGTCGGCCTGTTTCAGGGCGTCGGCCAACTGGCTGTACATGGCGCGGGTCAGGGCGTTTTTCTTGTCCGGGCGGTTGAAGCGCAGGGTCAGCAAACCGCGTTCACGGTGCAGCAGGATGGCGTCGGGCATGGCAGGTCTCGCGTCTGAGAATTCAGCGCTCAACCACGGCTCAGGAAGACATCGGCCAGCAGTTGATTGCGCGGCAGTCCGGCCAGGAACAGGCGCTTGGCAAAGGCGTCGACGCTGGCCGTCGAGCCGCAGACTAAGGCCAGGGTTTGCCGGGAAACAAGGCGCAGTTGCGCCAAAGCGCCCGGCAACTCGGCCGCCGTCCACCGTTCGACGCTGAGGTTTTCCCGCTGCGCGGCCAGTGCCTCAAGGGGTTTGGCCAGGTAATGCCCGTCCGCATCATGGGCCAGATGAATAACGCGAATGGCGCCCCGATGATCGTGACGCAAGGCTTCGCGCAACACGCCGAACAACGGGCCGAGCCCGGTGCCGGCGGCGAGCAGCCACAGCGGCCGGTCGTGCCAGTCCGGGTCGTAATGCAGCGCGCCGCCGCGCAGTTCGCCGAGGCGGATCGGGTCGCCGATCTGCAAGCGCCGGGCAGCATCGCTGAATTCGCCGGGCTGGCGGCAATCGAGGTGGAATTCGAGAAAGCGGTCCTCTTCCGGCAGGCTCGCCAGCGAATACGGCCGCGCAATGTGGCCGGCCCACAGCACCAGATGCTGACCAGCGCTGTAGCGCAACGGCCGCTGGGGTGTCAGGCGCAATCGCAACACGCTGTCGCCGAGCCAGTCCAGCGCTTCGACCGTGGCCGGGCGCCCATCGGTGACAGGGTCGAAGGTGTGCACCTGCAAGTCTTCGATCACCTGACACTGGCAGGCCAGCCGCCAGCCCTGCTCACGCTGTTCGGCGCTCAGGGCATCGGGGCGACTGTCGGCAGGCAAACCCCGGACGCATTGCACCAGACACGCATGGCAACTGCCGGCGCGGCAGCTGTAAGGCACCGCCACACCGTTCTGATTGAGGGCATCGAGCAGGTTGCTGCCCGCCGCCACCGACCACTGTCGTTCACCGACCCGCAGTTCAGGCATCGACGTTCTCCCACGCCGCCGCGCAACGGTTGCGCCCGTCGCGCTTGGCCCGGTACAGCGCCTGATCGGCGCGCTGCAAGGCGTCGTCCAGATCATCGCCCAGTTCCAGCAGGGTCATGCCGGCGGACAAGCTCAGGTTTTTCACATTCAGGCCCACCAGTTCAACGTCGGTGAAGGCGATGCGCAGGCGTTCGCAACAGGCGGTCAGCCGCTCGGCGTTGCAATCGGGCAGCAGCACCACGAATTCCTCGCCACCATAACGCGCCAGCACGTCGCCGTCGCGCAGGCAGGCTCCGGCCACACCGGCGAAGGCCTGCAAGACCTGATCGCCGGCGGCATGGCCGTGAATATCGTTGATGCGTTTGAAGTGGTCGAGGTCGATCAGCGCCAGACCGTGCACCACGTCGGCCTCCATCGCATTCAACTCGCGGGTGGCCAGGCGCAGGAAATGCCGACGGTTGAACAGCCCGGTCAATTCGTCGGTAGCCACCAGGTCTTCGAGCTGGCGCATCATCCCGCGCAACGTGTCCTGATGCGCCTGCAAGGCAAACCGGCGCTGGCGCATGCGTTGTCGCGAGGTCTGGACGAAGCGCGCGTAAATCACCAGCCACGCCAGCACAATCAACAGGATGCAGGCCTGCAACGCGGACAGCGCCGGATCGTGCAGACGCATGTGATAACCGTCCCACAGCGTGATCGCGCAGAAACTGAAGAACACCAGCATCGCGCAGCGCACGAAGGCCCGCCGCGACAGATGGAACAGGCCGAACAGCAGGATCAGCACATAGAAGACCAGGAACTCGCCCCGGGCCTCTTGCAGATGCGCGATCAGCCACGTCTGCCAGCCGAGGCCGAGCAGCACTTGCGCTTCGGTCAGGCTCGGGTCGGAAAACCGCAGGTTGGCGCCTGAGAAAAACACCGCGAACAGGGTCGCCTGGCTGATGACCACCAGGGCGCTGCCGACAGCGACGCCTGCCAGCGAGTCTTCGTAGTGTCCGGTGAAATACGCCAGCCACAGCAGCAGCAAGGCCAATCCATAGGTGGCTGCAGCGAGGGCAAAGCGTTTAAGCAAAAGACGTTGAATGGCGTTATGGGTCAATCGTTGACTCACCGTGCGATAAGAGGCTGACCGAGTGTCCTACTCTACAGACCGGCTGCCACTTTAGTGGCCCAGTCGATAAATGACCATTGATTTTCGGGCCGGGTATTTGGCGTCAAAAACCTGCAGCCATGCGACCAACGAATGACTCCGGGCAGATGTGCCCGCCACCGAGGCGCGGTATACTGCCGCGCCTTTTTAGCGTCGCGCCAGCAGCCCCGGCGTGCCTTGAAAGGTGTCTGCGACCGACCGATGCACCCAAGCCGCAGGCACCTTATTGAATGTTCCCGTCTTTTAGAGGAGCGCGACTCATGACCGTGATCAAGCAAGACGACCTGATTCAGAGCGTTGCCGACGCCCTGCAATTCATTTCCTATTACCACCCCGTGGACTTCATCCAGGCGATGCACGAAGCCTACCTGCGCGAAGAATCGCCAGCGGCCCGTGACTCGATGGCGCAGATCCTGATCAACTCGCGCATGTGCGCCACCGGCCACCGGCCGATCTGCCAGGACACCGGCATCGTGACCGTGTTCGTGCGTGTGGGCATGGACGTGCGTTGGGATGGCGCGACCATGAGCCTGGACGACATGATCAACGAAGGCGTGCGCCGCGCCTACAACCTGCCGGAAAACGTCCTGCGTGCCTCGATCCTCGCCGACCCGGCCGGTGCGCGTAAAAACACCAAGGACAACACCCCGGCGGTCATCCACTACTCCATCGTCCCGGGCAACACCGTGGAAGTGGACGTGGCGGCCAAGGGCGGTGGTTCCGAGAACAAGTCAAAAATGGCCATGCTCAACCCGTCCGACTCGATCGTCGACTGGGTACTCAAGACCGTTCCGACCATGGGCGCCGGCTGGTGCCCACCGGGCATGCTGGGCATCGGCATCGGCGGTACTGCCGAGAAAGCCGCCGTGATGGCCAAGGAAGTGTTGATGGAATCCATCGACATTCACGAGCTCAAGGCCCGTGGCCCACAGAACCGCATCGAAGAAATGCGTCTGGAGCTGTTCGAGAAGGTCAACCAGCTGGGTATCGGCGCCCAGGGCCTCGGTGGCCTGACCACCGTGCTCGACGTAAAGATCATGGATTACCCGACCCACGCCGCTTCCTTGCCGGTGTGCATGATCCCGAACTGCGCCGCTACCCGTCACGCGCACTTCGTGCTCGACGGTTCCGGCCCTGCTTCGCTGGAAGCGCCACCGCTGGACGCTTACCCGGAAATCGTCTGGGAAGCCGGCCCGTCGGCCCGTCGCGTCAACCTCGACACCCTGACCCCGGAAGACGTGCAGAGCTGGAAGCCGGGCGAAACCGTCCTGCTCAACGGCAAGATGCTCACCGGTCGCGACGCCGCGCACAAGCGCATGGTCGAGATGCTGAACAAAGGTGAAACCCTGCCGGTAGACCTCAAGGGTCGCTTCATCTACTACGTCGGCCCGGTTGATCCGGTCGGTGACGAAGTGGTTGGCCCGGCCGGCCCGACCACCGCCACGCGGATGGACAAGTTCACCCGTCAGATCCTCGAGCAGACTGGCCTCTTGGGCATGATCGGCAAGTCCGAGCGCGGCCCGACCGCCATCGACGCGATCAAGGACAACAAGGCTGTGTACCTGATGGCCGTTGGCGGTGCCGCTTACCTGGTGGCGCAGGCGATCAAGAAGTCCAAGGTCCTGGCGTTCGCGGAGCTGGGCATGGAAGCGATCTACGAGTTCGAGGTCAAGGACATGCCGGTCACCGTTGCGGTGGACAGCAAAGGTGAGTCGGTGCACATCACCGGTCCTGCGATCTGGCAACAGAAGATCAGCGAAAGCCTGGCGGTTGAAGTGCAGTAAGCGCTTCATCTGCCAGCAAAAAGGCCGGGCGGTCAGCAATGATCGCCCGGCCTTTTTTTCGCCTGCCATAAAGTGCCGGCACCAGCACCTGTCAGATCTGACAGGTGTCGAAAGAAAAATGCTTTGTTAGCGTGCAATCTCGGCATTCACTGGTTACGTCGCCATGGTTCCTGATGCAGATGCGCTAGTCACCCCGCCCTCCATTGCCAAAACCGCGTCCATTGCCACCAATGGGCGCAGTTGGGGAGAGATCGGTGCGAGCGGGCAACGGTCTTACTCTCTGACGCTGCCGACGATGTCATGCAGGCTGACGGAACCGACCTGCGGCCCGAACTGACGACGCGCGGCAAGATCAAGGCCAACCTGGATCGGCAAACGGGAAAAGTCACGAACATGCTCCGCGGTCTGGCCAATACGGTTCGAACCCACAGAGCCAGCCCAAAAGTCGTGGCCTGAACGCACATAATTTATGCCTCGACAACCCTGCCGCCACAGGGAGGCATGTTATCGTGCCACCCCGTCCTGCCATCCATTCGTCCCAGCATGCTGCCGACTTCCCGTACCTTGCGTCTGTCGTTGTATACCCTGCTGATCATCGCCGGTGCCGCCCTTGCTGCAACGCTGGCAATCCGTCACGCCGAACGCCAGGCGCTGGAAGAAGACGCTGCCCGGGCCAATCAGCAACTGGCGCTGTACGCCAACTCGCTGCACACCCTGATCGACCGCTACCGCGCCCTGCCCGCCGTGCTCGCGCTGGATCCGCAATTGCGTGCGGCGCTGGCCGGTCAGGTGGATGCCGAACAGCAGGCTGCGCTGAATCTGAAGCTGGAAAAGATCAACGGCGCCGCACAGTCCTCGACCCTGGAGCTGCTCGATCACACGGGTCTGGCAGTGGCGGCCAGCAACTGGCGCTTGCCCAGCAGTTACGTCGGCCACAACTATGGCTTTCGCCCCTACTTCAGCCAGACCCGCACTCAGGGCACCGGGCGCTTTTACGCGGTCGGCGTGACCAGCGGGATTCCCGGTTATTTCCTGTCCAGTGCCGTGCTCGGTGACAGCGGCGAGTTCCTCGGGGCGATGGTGGTCAAACTCGAATTCCCGGAGCTTGAACGCGAATGGAGCCATGGCAACGATACTCTGCTGGTCAGCGATGCCCGGGGCATCATCTTCATCGCCAACCAGCCGGACTGGCGTTATCGCCTGCTGCACCCGCTGAGCCCGGCCGATTACCGCGAGATCAAGGCCACCCGCCAATACGACAAACAGTCGCTGGTGCCGCTGACACATCTGTCGCTGCGTCGCTTCGATGACAACAGTGATCTGCGTCGCGTCGAAGGTCCGCAAGGCACGGCGGATTACCTGTGGGAATCGCTGCCGCTGACCGCCGAAGGCTGGACCCTGCACCTGCTGCGTCGCCCGCAACTGTCCTTCGAAGACCAACGCAATGCCGGGCTCGCTGCTGCCGGGGTGTGGCTGGCGCTGGTATTCCTGTTGCTGTTCCTCAACCAGCGCTGGCGCCTGGCAAAAATGCGCCAGCGCAGCCGCGAAGAGCTTGAGCAACTGGTCGAAGAACGCACCCGTGATTTGCGTACCGCACAGGATGGTCTGGTGCAATCGGCGAAACTCGCGGCACTGGGGCAGATGTCGGCGGCGCTGGCTCACGAAATCAATCAGCCGCTGACCGCCCAGCGCATGCAACTGGCGACCCTGCGCCTGCTGCTCGATCATGGGCGCGTCGATGACGCCTACAAGGCGCTCAAACCGGTGGATGACATGCTCACGCGCATGGCGGCCCTCACCGGTCATTTGAAAACCTTCGCCCGCAAGAGCCCCAGCGGCCTGCGCGAACGGCTGGATCTGGCGACGGTGGTCGATCAGGCCTTGCAGTTGCTGGACGCCAGAATGCGCGACGAACAGGTCAGTCTGGTGCTGCACCTGACCCGGCCGGCGTGGGTGCGCGGCGATGCGATCCGTCTCGAACAGGTGCTGATCAACCTGCTGCGCAACGCCCTCGATGCGATGCAGGGCAAACCGTGCAAGCGTCTGGAAATCCGCCTGGAAACCGACGAGCAACTGTGGCGCCTGAGCGTCATCGACAACGGCGGCGGCATCGCCGAAGAACATCTGGGGCAGGTATTCGATCCGTTCTTCACCACTAAACCGGTGGGTGACGGGCTGGGTCTGGGGCTGGCGGTATCGTTCGCCATCGTTCATGAATCCGGCGGACGCCTGTGCGCCGAAAATGGCGACAACGGCGCGGTGTTCAGCCTGACCTTGCCTATCGATCTGGAGGCGCACATCTGATGCTCAATTCGGTGATGGTGGTCGATGACGAAAGCAGCATTCGCAGTGCCGTCGAACAATGGCTGAGCCTGTCCGGGTTCGAGGTGCAGCTGTTCAGCCGCGCCGAGGAATGCCTGGCGGCTTTGCCGGCGCATTTTGCCGGGGTGATTGTCAGCGACGTGCGCATGCCCGGCCTCAGCGGTCTTGAGCTGCTGGCCGAAGTGCAGCGCCGCGATGCCGACCTGCCGGTAATTCTGCTGACCGGCCACGGCGATGTGCCGATGGCGGTCGAAGCCATGCGCGACGGCGCCTACGATTTTCTGGAAAAACCCTTCAGCCCCGAGACCCTGCTCGGCAGCCTGCGCCGGGCACTGGACAAGCGTCGGCTGGTGCTGGAAAACCGCGCCCTGCACGAACAGGCCGACAACCGCGCCAGACTGGATGCGACACTGCTGGGTGTGTCCCGTAGTTTGCAGACCCTGCGCCGGCAGGTACTGGACCTGGCGACGCTGCCGGTCAACGTGCTGATCCGTGGCGAAACCGGCAGCGGCAAGGAACTGGTCGCCCGTTGCCTGCACGACTTCGGCCCCCGCGCCGACAAGCCGTTCGTGGCGCTGAACTGCGCGGCGATCCCCGAGCAACTGTTCGAAGCCGAGTTGTTCGGGCATGAAAGCGGCGCGTTCACCGGCGCCTCGGGCAAGCGCATCGGCAAACTGGAATACGCCGATGGCGGCACGCTGTTTCTCGATGAAATCGAAAGCATGCCGCTGGCCCAGCAGGTGAAACTGCTGCGGGTGTTGCAGGAGCAGAAGCTGGAGCGGCTGGGGTCGAATCAGAGTATTCGCGTGGACTTGCGCATCGTCGCGGCGACCAAACCCGACTTGCTGGATGAAGCGCGGGCCGGGCGTTTTCGCGAAGACCTGGCGTATCGTCTGAACGTCGCTGAGCTGCGATTGCCGCCGCTGCGTGATCGTCGCGAAGACATTCCGTTGTTGTTCGAATCCTTCGCCCAGAGCGCCGCCCAGCGTTTGGGCCGGACCTTTCCGCCGCTCAGTGGCGCGCAGTTGAGCCACCTGCTCAGTCACGACTGGCCGGGCAATGTGCGCGAGTTGGCGAACGTGGCCGAGCGGCAGGTGCTGGGGCTGGATGAACCGGTGCAGGGTATCGATCCGGGCCAGTCGCTGGCGGCGCAGCAGGAAGCGTTTGAAGCGCAGTGTCTGCGGGCGGCGTTGACCCGGCACAAGGGTGATGTGAAAGCCGTGCTTGAAGAGCTGCAACTGCCGCGCCGAACCTTTAATGAAAAGATGCAGCGCCATGGTTTGACCCGGGAGATGTTTGTGCAGGGTAGTTGATTTTTACAGTGCCTGATCGGGCCCCTTCGCGGGCAAGCCCGCTCCCACAGGGATTTTTGTGAACACAGAATTTGTGAACACTCCCGACCACTGTGGGAGCGGGCTTGCCCGCGAAGAGGCCGGCACAGACAACAATGACCTATCCGCCAGGGTGAGCGAATTTCCGCTCAATACAACTCATACATAAGCGGATTTCCGCTCATCCATTCTTCCCAGCCCCTCTAAACCGGCCCTCCCTCCGTTGGCACAGGTCCTGCTATAGCCCTCGCAGGCTGCGTCTCAACGCGCTCCACAAAAACAATTAAACGAAGGATCCTTCAATGGATAACTCCAACGCCCTGCCTCTGGGGTCGGCAGCCGTGCCGGCCAAAGAACGAACCACCGCCAGTCGCATCAAGTCGATCTTCAGCGGTTCCGTCGGCAACATGGTCGAGTGGTACGACTGGTACGTCTATGCCGCCTTCTCGCTGTACTTTGCCAAGACCTTCTTCCCCGCCGGTTCCACCACCGCCCAGTTGATGAACACCGCCGCGATCTTCGCCGTGGGTTTTCTGATGCGCCCGATCGGTGGCTGGCTGATGGGCCTGTACGCCGACAAGGTCGGACGTAAAAAAGCGCTGATGGCCTCGGTGTACCTGATGTGCTTCGGCTCCCTGCTGATCGCCCTCAGCCCGAA
Source organism: Pseudomonas fluorescens (assembly GCF_012974785.1). Classification (GTDB taxonomy): domain Bacteria; phylum Pseudomonadota; class Gammaproteobacteria; order Pseudomonadales; family Pseudomonadaceae; genus Aquipseudomonas; species Aquipseudomonas fluorescens_BT. Next base: position 4,909,537 of record NZ_CP027561.1, read on the forward strand.
CTACGAAACCATCGGCATCGGCGCGCCGATCCTGCTGGTGTTCGCCCGTCTGCTGCAAGGCCTGTCGGTCGGCGGCGAGTACGGCACCTCCGCCACTTACCTGTCGGAGATGGCAACCAGGGAGCGTCGCGGCTTCTTCTCCAGCTTCCAGTACGTGACCCTGATTTCCGGCCAGCTCATCGCGCTGGGCGTGTTGATCGTGCTGCAGAACATGCTGACCACCGAACAGTTGTATGCCTGGGGCTGGCGTATTCCGTTCGCCATCGGCGCACTGTGCGCAATCGTGGCGCTGTACCTGCGTCGTGGCATGGAAGAAACCGAGTCGTTCACCAAGAAAGAGAAGTCCAAGGAAAGCGCCATGCGCACCTTGCTCCGTCATCCGAAGGAACTGCTCACCGTGGTCGGCCTGACCATGGGCGGTACGCTGGCGTTCTACACCTACACCACCTACATGCAGAAATACCTGGTGAACACCGTCGGCATGAGCATCTCCGACTCCACCACCATTTCCGCCGCCACGCTGTTCCTGTTCATGTGCCTGCAACCGATCATCGGCGGCCTGTCCGACAAGATCGGTCGTCGTCCGATCCTGATCGCCTTCGGCGTGCTGGGGACGATCTTCACCGTGCCGATCCTGATGACCCTGCACACCATCCAGACCTGGTGGGGCGCGTTCTTCCTGATCATGGCGGCACTGATCATCGTCAGCGGCTACACCTCGATCAACGCCGTGGTGAAGGCCGAGCTGTTCCCGACCGAAATCCGCGCACTGGGCGTCGGCCTGCCGTACGCACTGACCGTGTCGATCTTCGGTGGCACCGCCGAATACATCGCGCTGTGGTTCAAGAGCATCGGCATGGAAACCGGTTACTACTGGTACGTAACCGCCTGCATCGCGGTGTCCCTGCTGGTGTACATCACCATGAAAGACACCCAGAAACATTCGCGCATCGTCACTGACTGATCCGGCAACGCGAATCAAAAAAGGGGCAGACCTTCACGGGTCTGCCCCTTTTTTCGTTGGCCGATCAGCGGTTCCTGGCGATTAATCGCTGGTTAATTCGCCGAAGCGATCCTGCACCTACCTGATCGATGACCTGCGCGACGCTCGCTCCGACGACGAAAGCGAATGGAATGCGCCGCCCTTAATATCAAGTTAATCGATTGTTTTTAGCATTATCTTGCGCTTTTTAATCAATTTAATTGGCGTAGCATGAATCCCATGCGAAACACATCGCCAACGAATTTCGAATCTGGAGAACGACCATGAAAACCAAACTGATCCTCGCCCTGACCCTGTCCGTACTGGCCGCCAACACCTTTGCCGCCGACGGTTCGGACAAAACCAAATCCGCCGACTTCATTTCCGGCGCCAGCGCTGCCATCGAAACCAGCCACACCGGCACCTATGCTGCTGACGGTTTCGACAAGACCAACGTCGGCAAAGCCGTGGCTGCCGATGGTTTCGATAAAACCGGCACTGCCAACGCCATCGCCGCCGACGGCTTTGATAAAACCGGTACTGCTGCAGCCATCAGTTGATCGCTGGATACACACACCACAGCCCGGCTTCGGCCGGGCTTAGTCATGTCTGGAGGACTGGAAATCAGCTGCCCGTCCTTGCACTATGGCCGCTCTCTGACAGCCGTTTCCAGGAACACCCGCCATGCCCGATGACATCCATTTCTACGAACCGGCCAACGGCCACGGCCTGCCTCACGATCCGTTCAACGCCATCGTCGGCCCGCGTCCCATCGGCTGGATTTCTTCGCAGGATGCCGAGGGCCGGCTGAACCTGGCGCCCTACAGCTTTTTCAACGCGTTCAACTACATTCCGCCGATCATCGGGTTCTCCAGCGTCGGTCGCAAAGACAGCCTGAACAACATCGAGCAGACCGGCGAATTCGTCTGGAACCTCGCCACCCGACCGCTGGCCGAGCAGATGAACCAGAGCTGCGCGATGGTCGCGCCCGAGGTCAACGAGTTCGAACTCGCAGGGCTGACGCCGGTGGCGTCGAAAGTGATCGCCGTGCCGCGCGTGGCCGAAAGCCCGGTGTCCTTCGAGTGCAAGGTCACGCAGATCATTCAGTTGCAGCGCGCCGACGGCGAGACCGTGCCGAGCTGGCTGGTGCTGGGCGAAGTGGTCGCCGTGCATATCGCCAAATGGCTGTTGAAGGACGGGATCTACGACACCGCCGCGGCAGAACCGATTCTGCGGGGCGGCGGGCCGGCGGACTACTTCCAGCTGGGGCCGGAGGCATTGTTCAAGATGTGGCGCCCGGGCGCCGTCAAGTAAACGCGATTACCAGATCAGCTCGGCGTCATCAGTGACACCCTTGAGCTTGTCCAGCTCGTTGATAGCCGCTTCATCGGCGGCAATGGCGCCAGGGAACACCTGGTCATTCAACAGCTTGTGAAAGCGTGGCGCACCGCCGTCGACCAGGGCCTTGACCGCGATTGCCGCGTGATAACCCTTGTTGCTGCCCAACTCGACGGGGACTACAGCGGATACCGCTTCGAAGTGTTCGAACTCTTTACGTGCCATGTCGCAGGTCCTGGCTCAGTCAAATAGGCTGGCCATTAAACCCTCAACCGGCGAGTTTGTGTATCGGCGCGCAACTTTGACCAAGCGCCTGCGCCGCCGACACGTCTTTAAACGTGTGGAAATCCAGGCTGTTGACCACCAGGTCCTGCACCAGCTCGGCAAAGACTTCCATCGACGGGCTGCTGAAATAGGCGGTCATCGACTGTTGGTTGCTCCAGAAACCGGAGACCAGCCACAGCTCGGGATCACACTGCGAATGCTGCAAGGAAAAGCTCAGGCAACCGGCGGCGGCACGAGACGGCTCGATCAATGCGCTCAGGCGCATACCGAGTTCCGCCGAGCGTCCGGCGCGCGCTCGAACGAAGGCCATATGACTGACGGGAATCTGCTTGGACATGTTCAACCCTCCCAGGGAGTCGCGTGGCAGCCGGGGACGGGCTGCGACAGGATCCAAGGTTAAGGGCCGGGCAGCGCTCACCGTTAGTCGATTCCTGCCGTCGCATTGCACAATCCTGCGAGACTGTCTTGCACACCTGTAACCAGTCGTGAATTGCTGTCACCGTCCTGTCACACCGGTTTCGGGCAATTCTGACGACCTGCGTCCTGCTATGGCTGGGCGAGCCAACAACCCAATGCAGGATCAGGCAAGCATTTCGCAGGATGTGTCTACCGCTTGCGCTTGCACAAACTTATGCTCTGCCCCATTCCACCGACTTTGCCGAGGATGCCGCACATGACGTCATTCGATCGTTTTCAAACGCCGCCCGATGCCGACATGGAAAAGCAGCGCGAGGAACTGGCGGCGATCATTCGCCGCAACACCTGCGAAGATGGCAGCTATGCCACCGCCGTCGGCTCGCTGTTCATGTCGCGCCACACAAAATCCCATGACTTCGCCCCGGTGCTCGCGCAACCGGCGCTGTGCATCATGGCCCAGGGTCGCAAAGAGGTACGGCTGGCGGACGAATTCTTCAATTACGATCCGCTGAATTACCTGGTGGTATCGGTTTCGATGCCGTTGAGCGGTCGGGTGGTGAATGTCTCGCCCGAAGAGCCGATCCTCGCCGTGCGCCTGGACATTGATCCGGCGGAAATCACCGCGCTGATCGCCGACGCCGGCCCGATGGGCGTGCCGACCCGGCCGACCGGGCGTGGTCTGTATGTGGAGAAAATCGACAGCGCCATGCTCGATGCGGTGCTGCGTCTGGCCCGCCTGCTCGACGCACCGAAAGACATCGCCATGCTCGCGCCACTGATCCGCCGGGAGATTCTCTATCGCCTGTTGCGCAGTCCGCAGGGCCATCGGCTGTATGAAATCGCCATTGCCAACAGCCAGAGCCACCGCATCAGCCAGGCGATCAAATGGCTCAACGGCAACTTCGAACAGCCGCTGCGCATCGATGATCTGGCGAAGGAAGTGAACCTCAGCGTCTCGACGTTGCATCACCGCTTCAAGGCGATGACGGCGATGAGTCCGTTGCAGTATCAGAAGCAGCTGCGCCTGCAAGAGGCGCGGCGGTTGATGCTGGCTGAGGGGCTGGAGGCTTCGGCGGCGGGGTATCGGGTGGGGTATGAAAGTCCGTCGCAGTTCAGTCGTGAGTACAGCCGGTTGTTTGGCGCGCCGCCGCTAAGGGATCTGGCGCGGTTGCGGCTGACCGTCTGATCTGGATTATTGCGTCGCGGCTACTGGCCTCTTCGTCGGATCGCCGCCCGGACCAAGCCCGCTCCCACAGTGACTGGTGTCTACTACAAAGCTTGTGTACGACGAATAACCTGTGGGAGCGGGCTTGCCCGCGAAGAGGTCGGCAGAGCCAGCATCAAATCTGGATCAGGCGCCCAACACCCGACACGCCTCACTCGGCAACGTCACCGACACCGGATGCCCGATCCCCAGCCCGATGCCCTGACACGGCGTACTCAGCGCCGTAAAGGTCACCCCGGAACATTCCACCGTAGTCTCGATCGTCGCACCGATATCCCGAACGAACGTCACCTTGCCCAGCAGGCGATTGCCCGCCGTGGCCTGGGGCGCCGACAGTTGAAGGTCTTCGGGGCGGATCAGCATTTTCACCTTCTGCCCGACCACGATGCTGCTGCAGATCGGCACTTGCAGGGCATCGCCGCCCGGCAGCACGACCTTGCCATCGCCCAGCGCGGTGGCCGGGAAGATGTTGCCGGAACCGATGAAGTCCGCGACGAATTCGTTGGCCGGATGCCGATAGATTTCAATCGGCGTACCCACCTGCTGCACCCGATGCTCACCGAGGACCACCACGATGTCGGCCATGGTCATGGCTTCGCGTTGATCGTGGGTCACCATGATCGTGGTGATGTTCAGGCGTTGTTGCAGCTGGCGGATTTCCACCTGCATCGACTCGCGCAACTTGGCGTCCAGCGCCGACAGCGGTTCGTCGAGCAGAAGGATTTTCGGGTGCGAGGCAATCGCCCGGGCAATCGCCACGCGCTGACGCTGGCCACCGGAGAGTTTCGCTACCGGACGGTCGATCATCGGTTGCAGCTGGATCAGTTCCAGCAATTCCACCACCCGCGCCTGTTGATCGGCCTTGCTCACGCCGCGCAGTTTCAGCGGGTAGGCGATGTTCTCGCCCACGGTCATATGCGGAAACAGCGCCAGCGACTGGAATACCATGCCGAAGTTGCGCAGGTGCGCCGGGGTGTGGCCGATGTCCTCGCCGTCCAGGCGGATCTCGCCGCCGGTGAGGGTTTCCAGCCCGGCGATCATTCGCAGCAACGTGGTCTTGCCGCAACCCGACGGGCCGAGGAAGCACACCAGTTTGCCCTCGGGCAAATGCAGGTTGACGTCTTTTACCGCGCAGGCCGAGCCGTAGTGTTTCTCGACGTTTTCCAGAATCAGACCAGACATAAAATCACCTCAAGAAATCAAAAGGACACGCCACCCTCGCCCACCAGCTTCTCCAGCGCCCAGATCAGGACGAAGTCGATCAGCACGATCAGCACGGCAAACGAGAACACGGTAGGGTCGAGCGATGACACGGTGCGGCTGTACATCCAGATCGGCACGGTCATGACGTCGATGGTGTAGAGAAAATAGGTCACGGTGAATTCGTTGAACGAGACGATGAACGCCAGCAGCATCCCCGCCAGAATCCCCGATTTCATCAACGGCACCACCACGTCGACGATGGCCCGTAGCGGCGAGGCGCCGAGCATCTGCGCGGCCTCTTCGACTTCACTGCCGATGGAAAGCATGGCCGCCGTGCAGTTCTTCACCACGAAGGGCAGCGCGAGAATCACGTGGGCAATGACCAGCCGCGAAGTCGTCATGTGGAACGGCAGGCTGTCGAACACCAGCAGCAAGGCCAGCCCCAGCACCACCATCGGAAACACCAGCGGCAACGACATCAGTTGCAGCGCCACGCCCTTGCCACGGAACTCGCAACGGGTCAGCGCGTAGGCCGCCGGCACCGCGATCAGCGTGGCGAAAATCATCGTCAGGCACGCCACCAGCAAACTGGTACCCATGGCCTGGCCGAGGCTCAGCACATCGCTGGCGTCCGGCGAGACAAAGGTGTGCCACGCCGCCTTGTACCACTGCAGGCTGTAGCTGCTCGGCGGGAAGTCGAGGTTCGACGCACCGCTGAACGACATCACGATCATGGTCAGGATCGGCAGCACGGCCAGGAACAAAATGATCCCGGAGAGGATGCCGGCAAACTTGCCGGTGTCGCCCGGCAGCAGCGACTGACGCTTCTTGATCAGGGCACTCATTGCGAAGCCTCCAGCAGACGGCGACGGCGGCCGGTGATGTATTCGGACAAGGTCATGATGGCGAGCGTAGTGACGATCAGCACCACCCCGGCGGCGGATGCGGCGGGCCAGTTCATCAGCGGTGCGATCTGGTCATGCACCATCACCGCGAGCATCGGCACGCGCCGACCGCCGAGCAGCAACGGCACCACGAAGCTGCTGGCGTTGTAGGCGAACACCAGGGTCGCGCCGGTGATGATCCCCGGCAGGCTCATCGGCAACACCACCTGGCGGAACACTTGAAAGCGACTGGCGCCCAGCGTCGCGGCAGCTTCTTCGTAGCTGCGGGCGACACCGCGCATGGCGCTGGCAATCGGCAGCACGGCCAGCGGGAACGCGGTCTGCACCAGGCCCATCAGCACGCCGTTCTGGTTGTACAGCAACATGATCGGGCGCTTGATCAGACCGAGGCCCATCAGGGTCTGGTTGAGCATGCCGCCGGGGCCGAGGATCACCAGCCAGCCATAGCTTTGCAGCAGCAGGTTGACCAGCAGCGGCAACAACACCGCCGCCAGAAAAATCCGCCGCACGAATGGCGAGGTCAGGCGCGACATGGTGTACGCCACCGGGATCGCCAGCACCACCGCGATCACCGCGCTGATCAGCGCCAGACGCAAGGTCAGCAGCAACGATTTGAGGTAGTAGGGTTCGAGCAACTGGGCATAACTGGCCAGGCTGAAACCGGACCACTCCGCGCCCTTGGTGCCGACACTCATGCGCAGCACCAGCAGGCTGGCGGCAATCAGCACGCCGAGAAACAGCATCGACGGCGTGAGAAAAAACCACGCCCGGGCGGTCGGCGAAAGACCGCGCGCCGAGCGCACGTCACCCGCGCCGACCGGTTGGGTCAGGGATTGATGTTCCATAGCAATGATCTCGTCAATGGAAAAACAACGGCTTCAAGCTCACCTTGGCCCTCTGTGGGAGCGAGCCTGCTCGCGAAAGCGGCGGGTCAGTCAACCCATGAAGCGACTGACAGATTGCATTCGCGAGCAAGCCCGCTCCCACAAGGTTTCTGTGGTGTCTGGAAGTACGGCGTCAGGAAGAAAAGATTTCCGTGTAGCGACGAATCCACTGGTCATGCACGGTCGCCAGGAAGGCGTTGTCGTGCATGATCGCCTTCTCCGCGATCTGCTCCGGGGTGAGGATGAACGGGCTCTTGCGCGCTTCGGCGGAGATGATCGCCTTGGCGTTGACCGGGCCGTTGAAGATGTCTTCGGCCATCTTGCCCTGCACCAGCGGGTCGAGGGAGTGGTCGATGAAGGCGTAGGCCAGGTCGGTGTCGCCCGGACGGTTCTTCGGCATCACCGAGAGCATCAGGTCGGTGTAGAAACCTTCCTTCATGCCGAACGTGGCGCCCAGGCCATAGTTCGGGTCGCGGATCTGCTTGGGGAAAAACGCCGGGGCGTAGAGGCCGCCCATGTCCAGGGAGCCGGTGCGGAACAGCTCGGCGATCTGGTTCGGGTTTTCGCCCAGGGTCACCACGCGGTCTTTCAGTTCGGCGAGTTTCTTGAAGCCCGGCTCGATGTTGTGCTCGTCACCACCGGCCAGTTTGGCGGCGATGATGATCAGGTCCATCGCCTCGGTCCAGTTCGGCGGCGGCAGGAAAATGTTCGGCGCAAGGTCAGCATCCCACAGCGCAGCGTAACTGTCCGGCGCTTCCTTCTGGGTGCGGGTGCTGTAGACCAGACTGTTGCACCACAGCAGGTAACCGATGCCGTGACCGTTGGCCCCGGTGCGGTATTTCTCCGGAACGTCGATCAGGTTGGGAATGCGGTTGAGATCGGGTTTTTCCAGCAGCCCGGCAGCGGCCAGACCTTCGGCGCCAACGCCGGCCAGGGTGATGATGTCGTACTGCGGACGATCACCGCCGGCCTTGAGTTTGGCGACCATTTCCGAAGTGCTGCCGGTGCGGTCGGCAATCACTTTGGCGCCGGTCTTGGCTTCGAACGTTGCGGCGATATTGCGCAGTGCGGCGAGGCCCGTGTCATCGGACCAGGTCAACAGGCGCAGGGTTTTGCCGGCAAAGCGGGTGTCGCTGGCACTGGCCCGGATGAAGGGCATGCTCATGGCCGCCGCAGCCACCGAGGCCACGCCGACGGTTTTGATGAATTGACGCCTGTTCAGATCGTGCTCGCCCATTTAGGACTCCCATTTTTTTGTAAGTATGAGACTGATCGCAACCCTTGCATCTGCGTGACCGGAATTGCTCAAGCGCCCGGTTTCAAAGGGCTTGAGCGTGGTCTGCGGGTTCATCCTGAGGTCGTGCAAAACACCTGACTATCGATAAAAACTCATTGAAGCCATGACGCCGGCGCATGCCTCGTTGCGAGGCATGCACTCACCTTTTTCGGGCATTCAGAGCGCGCGGATCACGTGCTTGATTTCCTGGAACGCCGCCAGGCCCCACGGCCCCAACTCGCGGCCGATGCTGCTCTGCTTGTAGCCGCCCCACGCCGTCTGCGGGAAGATCACCTGCGGCGCGTTGAGCCACACCAGCCCCGCCTGCAAGGCGTTGGCGACCCGATCCGCGGTCTCGGCATTACGCGTGACCACGCTGGCGACCAGACCGAACTGACTGTCGTTGGCCAGGGCAATCGCCTCGGCTTGCGTAGCGAAACTGCGAACGCAGATCACCGGCCCGAAGATCTCTTCACACCACAGCGCACTGTCGAGGGGCACTTCGGTGAAGATCGTCGGTTGCAAGAAATAGCCGCGCGGCAGATCGGCGGGACGATTGCCGCCACAGATCAACTTGGCACCGGCGCTCAATCCACGGTCGATATGACCGAGCACGCGTTGGTATTGCGCCTGATTGACCAGCGCGCCCATCTCGACTTCCGGATCGAACGGGTCGGCCACACGGATTTTTTCCGCGCGGGCCTTCAAGCGAATCAGGAATTCATCGGCGATTTCATCGGCAACCAGCACTCGGCTGGTGGCCGAGCACATCTGCCCGGCGTTGAAGAAACCGCCACCGCAGGCCAGCTCCACCGCCAGATCCAGGTCGGCGTCTTCCAGGATCAGCAGCGAGGATTTGCCGCCCAGCTCCAGGCTCACGCCCTTCACGGTTTCAGCGGCGCGTTGCATCACTTGCACACCGACGGCGTTGCTGCCGGTGAAGGAAACCTTGGCGATGCGCGGGTCCGCCGACAGCGGCGCACCGACCGCAAGACCGGTGCCGCACACCAGGTTGAACACGCCTTTTGGCAGACCGGATTCAGCGATGATGGCCGCCAGCTCCAGTTCCGGCAGCGGCGTGACTTCCGACGGTTTGAGTACCACGCAGCAACCGGCGGCCAAGGCCGGGGCGAGTTTCCACGCGGTGGTGACCATCGGGAAATTCCACGGCACGATCAGCCCGACCACACCGCACGGCTCGCGGCGCAGACGTGCGCTGAAGTCATCGCTGGGCAGCGGCACGTTGCTGTCGAGTCTGGCGTCGAGGCCTTCGGCGAGTTCGGCGTAGTACTCGAACGTGGCGATCACGTCGTCGACATCGATGCCCGCTTCAAACTGCGGTTTGCCGTTGTTGCTCGACTGCAACTTCATCAAGTGATCACGACCGTTGCGCACGCCGTTGGCGATGTTGCGCAGGATCGCGCCGCGCTCGGCACCGGTGGTTTTCGACCAGCCCTTGAAGGCTTCGGTCGCTGCCGTTACCGCTTGATTGACGGCGCTTTCGTCGCCGCCATTGACCGTGGTCAGCAGCGCTTCGGTGGCCGGGTTGATGACGCGCAGGTGTTCTCGGCCGGCGGACCATTGGCCGTTGATGTACAGGCCGTCGAGTGTGGTCGGGAAATTCATCATTGGGCCACCGCCTTCATCCATTGGGTCTGGTCGATTTCGATCAGGGTCGGGCCCTGGCGATCGGTGGCGGCGCGCAGTGCACCGCGCAGATGTTCGGCCGAGCTGATCGCTTCTGCTGCACAACCCAGTGCCTTGGCCACACCGATGAAGTCCGGGGTGTAGATGTCCACGCCCACCGGCTCGATGGCGCGGTTGACCATGTATTTCTTGATCTCTTCGTAACCCTGGTTATTCCACAGCAGGATGATCACCGGCGTGCGCGCCTCCACAGCACTGGCCAGTTCCGGCAGGGTGAATTGCAGACCGCCGTCGCCGATCAGGCACACCACCGGCGCACGAGCGCCGCGTTCGAGGTTGCCGCCAAGCCATGCGCCAATCGCCGCCGGCAAGGCGTAACCGAGGGTGCCGTAACCGGTGGACGAGTTGAACCAGCGGCGCGGACGCTCCGGGTTGAAGGTCAGGTTGCCGGTGTACACCGGTTGCGTGGAGTCACCGACGAACACCGCGTTCGGCAGTTCGTGCAGCACGGTTTCGAGGAAACGGGTCTGGGCCAGAGTCGGCGCGTCCCAAGTTGCGGCCAGGTCTTCACGCAGACGCGCGGCGCGGACCTGCCCCCAGTCGTTGCGGCGCTCGGCCAGCGGTTTGTGCGACAGCGCGCTGAGCAGCGCTTGTGCGGCGTTGCGCGAGTCGGCCACCAGCGCCACGTAAGGCGGGTAGTTGCGCACGGTCTGGTCGGGATCGATATCGACGCGCAGCAACTTGCCGGGGATTTCGAAGCCGCCGGCGAAGGTCACGTCGTAGTCGGTTTCCGCCAGTTCAGTGCCGATCGCCAGCACCACGTCGGCATCGGCCACCAGGGCGCGGGTCGCCACCAGGCTCTGGGTCGAACCGATCAGCAGTGGATGGCTGGACGGCAGCATGCCTTTGGCGTTGATGGTCAGAGCCATCGGTGCGTCGAGCAGTTCGGCCAGTTCGGTGAGTTCGGCAGCCGCGTCGATGGCGCCGCCACCGGCGAGGATCAGCGGACGCTGAGCGCCGGCCAACAGTTCGGTCATGCGGCTCACGGCGGCCGGCGCGGCACCGGCGCGGTCGATGTTGACCGGCACGCTGGCCAGCAGTTCGTCGGCTTCTTCGACCAGCACGTCCAGCGGAATTTCGATGTGCACCGGACGCGGACGCCCGGCCTGGAACAGCGCGAAAGCACGGGCCAATACGCCCGGCAATTCGGACGCCGACATCAGGGTGTGGGAGAACGCCGCCACGCCGCCGACCAGTGCGCTCTGGTTCGGCAGTTCATGCAGCTTGCCGCGTCCGCCGCCCAACTGATTGCGAGTCTGTACGCTGGAGATCACCAGCATCGGGATCGAATCGGCGTACGCCTGGCCCATGGCGGTGGTGATGTTGGTCATGCCCGGGCCGGTGATGATGAAGCACACACCCGGTTTGCCGCTGGTGCGGGCGTAGCCGTCGGCCATGAAGCCGGCGCCCTGTTCGTGGCGCGGGGTGACGTGGTTGATGCTCGAACGGGCCAGCCCGCGATACAGCTCCACGGTATGTACGCCGGGAATGCCGAACACCTGCTCGACCCCGTAATCTTCGAGTAACTTGACCAGTACTTCGCCACACGTCGCCATGTCTTTGCCCTTCTTGTTCGTTGAGGCACCGGGCTTTAAAGGAACCGGTGATTGGCCTCATTGAAACGGGCGACCCGTAGCCGCAACAATCGATAAAAGCTCATACTAGCCATGTCCTCACGTCATACCTTGGATCCACATGAAACGACTGCCTCCCCTGCCCGCCCTGCATACGTTTCTGATCACCGCGCAGTGCTGCAACTTCACCCGGGCCGCCGAGCAGTTGCACATCACCCAGGGTGCGGTGAGCCGGCAGATCGCGGGGCTTGAGGAACATCTGGGTTATGAGCTGTTCATTCGCCTGGCCCGGGGTCTGGAACTGACGGCCGAAGGTCGCGAATGGCTGCCACGGGTACAGCAGGTGTTCAGCCTGATCGGCGACTCGGTGGAGCAGATCGGCGCCAAACGCGAGACCCTGCAACTCAAGGCGCCGAGCTGCGTGATGCGCTGGTTGTTGCCACGACTGCTGCAATGGCAGCGCGAGCGCCCGGACGTGCCGGTGAAACTCACGGCGTCGCTGCAACACGGGGTGGACTTTCATCGCGAGCAGTTCGACGCGGCGGTGATCTACGGCAGCGCGCCCCACGACTCCCCTGCCACGCTGCATCTGTTCGATGAACAACTGACGCCGGTCTGTTCGCCGACACTGCTCAACGGTGGGCCGGCCCTGCACACACCGGCAGATCTGCAACAGCATCTGCTGCTGCACCCGACCCACACGGATGACGACTGGACACTCTGGCTTGAAGCCGCCGAATTGCACTTGAACAACATCGCCAGCGGTCAGCATTTCGAGACGCTGGATCAGGCGATGTCGATGGCGTCCCACGGGACGGGGGTGGCGATCGGCGACTGGTCACTGATCGGCGACGACTTGAACGCCGGGCGACTGGTGATGCCGTTCGATCTGAAGGTGAAGACGGGATTGGGCTATTACATCGTGGCGCCGGCGTCGGAGCCGTCGGCGAAATTGCAGGAGTTGATGGGGTGGTTGGTTGAGCAGGCTCATACGCGGTGAGGCCTTGCCCTCACCCTAACCCTCTCCCAGGGGGAGAGGGAACTGACCGAGGTGTCTTACGTAATACATCGACCTGAAAAATCTGGGCGATTATGGATTCAATACATCCCGTTCAAGTCGGCGTAATTTTCAAGCATCCCACGATCGGCTCCCTCTCCCCCCGGGAGAGGGCTGGGGTGAGGGGCTTTTCAGTACTTAATAACCGACCGTAAACCGCTGACGCGAATGCTTAGGCGTTTCCACTTCGTCGATCAGCGCAATCGCATAGTCGGCAAAGCTGATCGAGCTCTGGCCTTCGGCACTCACCAGCAAGTCATCCTTGCCGACGCGGAATTTGCCGGTGCGCTCGCCTTCGAAGAACAGCGCCGACGGCGACAGGAACGTCCAGTCCAGTTCTTTTTCCTGACGCAGCGCATCAAGGAACGCCGCACCGGCGCTGGCCTCAGCCTTGTACTCGGCCGGGAAACCGGCGCTGTCGATCACGCGAGTGCCGTCCGGCAGCAACAACGAACCGGCCCCGCCGACCACCAGCAGACGTTTCACCCCGGCCTGTTTCACCGGGCCGATCAGCGCGCTGGCCCGCACCGTGGCGAAATGCGCGGCGCTGATCACCACATCGTGACCGGCGATTGCCGCTTGCAGCGCCGCGGCGTCCAGCACGTCGACATTCTTGCTGGCCACACCGGCACGGGCGCCGATCTTCGAGGTATCCCGAGCGATGGCGGTGACGCTGTGGCCGCGGCGCAGGGCTTCTTCCAGCAATTGGCTGCCGGCACGGCCGGTGGCACCAATGATTGCGATCTTGCTCATGACATTCTCCAGTTGGCTTGAGAGTGCTGCGTTTTTCAGAATCGGGTTACCACGTCATCTCGCCCTTGGCCACTTTGGCGCTCAGCTCCAGCGAGCTTTCTTCGCCCAGTGTCGGGTAGCGTTTTTTCATCGCGGCGATCAGCGCGGCAGAGTCCTTGGCCTTGGCGGTTTCCTCGTCGAACGCCTTGATGTAGTCGGCGGTGAATTTCACGGCCGCCAGCGAACGGGCGCTGTCACCCAGGTAGTGACCCGGCACCACGGTTTTCGGTTTCAGGGTTTCGATCGAGTGCAGGGTTTCCAGCCAGTCGGCGTGGGATTGTGCAGTCTGGGTATCGGCCATCCACACATGGATGTTCTCGGCGACGACGACACCGCCAACCACGGCTTTCAACGATGGAATCCACACGAAGCTGCGATCCGGTTGCTTGCCTTCCAGGCCGACCACCTGCAGTTTCTGCCCTTCGAGCATCAGGCTGTCGCCCTTGAGCACGCCCGGCACGATGGTTTTGGCCGGCACGTCGGCGCCCATTTTCGGGCCCCAGAACGCGAGTTTGCCGTCGACGGTTTGCTTGATGTGATCAACGGTTGGCTGCGAGGCCAGCACCTTGGCATTCGGGAAGGCTTTGGTCAGGGTGTCGAGACCGAAGTAGTAATCCGGATCACCGTGGCTGATGTAGATGGTGGTCAGCTGCTTGCCGCTGGCGCGGATCTTTTCCACCACTTGCTCGGCCTGGGATTTGCCGAACTGGGCGTCCACCAGAATCGCGTCCTTCTCACCGCTGACCAGCACCGAGGTCACCGGGAAGATCGCGTGGGTGCCCGGGTTGTAGACATCGAGGTTCAGGTTCGCGGCCGCTGCGTGGGCAGCAAAGCCGAGGGTGGCGGTGGCCAGTAAAACGCGCTTGAGGGTGGTGAAGCCGATCATGGGTTGCTCCGCTGTTCGAATGCCGTGCTTGGCGATGGGACAGAGCTTAGTTGCCAGACTCGTTACAAAAAATGCGATGCTTGAACATAGTTTGTTTCTGAAAGCGGGCAAATCATGGATCGTCTCCAAGCAATGCGGGTGTTTGTCACGGTGGTGGATCTGGGCAGCCAGTCGGCGGCGGCCGATCACCTGGATCTGTCACGGCCGGTGGTGTCGCGGTATCTGGCGGAACTGGAAGACTGGGTCGGCGCGCGCCTGATGCACCGCACCACACGCAAGTTGAGCCTGACCGCCGCCGGCAACGAAATCCTGCCGCGCTGCCGGCAGATGCTCGAACTGTCGGGCGACATGCAGGCCGCCGTCAGCGAACCCGACGACGCGCCACGGGGTCTGCTGCGGATCAGCGTCAGCACCTCGTTCGGCCAGGCGCAACTGGCCGATGCCATGGCGGCGTTCGTCAAGCACTACCCGGGCGTCAACATCGACCTGCAAATGCTCGATCGCACGGTGAATCTGGTGGACGAGCGCATCGACCTGGCGATCCGTACCAGCAACGACCTCGACCCCAACCTGATCGCCCGGCGCCTGACGGTCTGCCGCTCGGTGGTCTGTGCCGCGCCCGCCTATCTGCAGGCACATCCACAACCGCAGCGCGTAGAAGATCTGAGCCGGCACAACTGCCTGACCCACTCCTACTTCGGCAAGAGCCTGTGGCATTTCGAAGAGGATGGCGAACCGGTGTCGGTGCCGGTGCAGGGCAATATCAGCGCCAACGAGGCCAGCACTCTGCTCCGCGCCACACTGGCCGGCGCCGGGGTGGCGATGCTGCCCACCTATCAGGCCGGGGTGCATATTCACAGCGGCGAACTGGTTTGCCTGCTGCCTCACGCCGAGCCGCGGCAGATGAACATCTACGCCGTGTATGCCTCGCGCAAGCACATGCCGGCGGCGCTGCGCTGCATGCTGGATTTTCTGGTGCAGCGTTTTCCCGAAAACCCGCAATGGGATATCGGGCTGTAATCCTGTTCGCAGAGCCGCTGGCAACTCCACGGCGCTGACCTATGCTGAAAGTAGTACCCAAGGGTATTCGTTCAGAGGTCAACGCCATGAACACCAGAACAAGAAGATACCTCGCGATTTTCATCACCTGCGCGGCCACGCTGGCGCTGTACGGCACCGCGGCATGGCGCGTGGAGCAGTTGCGGCAACTGCCCCGTGAGTACGCGAGCTGCAACTTCGAGCGCTGCATCCCTCACAACGCCACCCTCAACGCCCTGCGCTGATACCAGGTTCAGGCGTCGTCGTTCTGCTCGGCCTTCAAGCGGTCGCGGAACGCCTTTGGCGAGATCCCCACCCGGCGCCGGAACAGGCGCGTGAAGTTGGTCGGATCGGAAAAACCCAACACCTCGGACATCTCGTAAATGGTCATGCCGGTGTAAGTCAGCAGCCGCTTGGCTTCCAGCAACTGGCGTTCGTGCATGATCTGCAACGCCGGCTGCCCCGCCAGTTCGCGGCAGGTGCCGTTGAGGTGCGAGACGGAAATTCCCAAGCGATGAGCCAGGTCCTCGACCTTGACGTGCTGTCGGTACGTCTCCTCTACCAGTTGGATAAAGCCATTGAGGTATTCGCGCTGACGGTGTGGGCGCTGCTTGGCGTTGTGACGGTGGATCGCCTGACGGCTGACCCAGACCATGATCACGCTCACCAGTGAATGCATGAGCATTTCCCGCGCCGGTTGATGGCCGTTGTACTCGGCCTGCAACGCAGCAAACAGACTGTTGAGGTAGTCCGCATCCTTGCCCGCCGGGTAGCTTTCGGCCTGGGCCAGGGCCTGCACCGCGTTGCCCAGTTGCGCCTGCAAGTGGTTGATCAATGGCGTGGCCAGGGTGACGACAAATCCTTCGACGTCCTCGGAAAAACGGAATCCATGCACCGATAACGGCGGCAGGATCTGGATCGCGGCTTCGTTCAGTTGCGTGCGTTGGCCTTCGATTTCAAGCTCTGCCTGACCTTTGAATACGAAGAGCAACTGGCACAAATCGGCGTGGCGGTGGGGTTTGATTTCCCATTGGTGTTCGCGGCTGCGTTTGGAAATGGTTTCACAGTGCAGCAAGTCAGGGGTCGGCCAGTCCAGGCTTTCACCGTAGAGCTTGAACACCGGAATCGAAGGCAGGTCAGGCTTGTTCATCACTTCAATCCAGGCCTCTCGAGGTTTGCGGGCGATAATCGCACCGATTGGCAGAATGTACAGGTATCGGCTCAGTTTTCACCTTCAATTGACAGACCCGCAAGGGAAAAATGCAAGCACTCGAATCCTGAAAATCATTCACCGGCCGCTGTCGCGTGAACCTTGCGAGTCATAAAAACAATGAAAACGCTGAAAACCCAAGTCGCCATCATTGGCGCCGGTCCGTCCGGATTGTTGCTCGGCCAACTGTTGCACAATGCCGGCATCGACACCCTGATTATCGAGCGCCAGACCCCTGACTATGTGCTCGGCCGAATTCGCGCCGGGGTCCTTGAACAGGGCATGGTAGAGCTGTTGCGCGAGGCTGGCGTGGGCCAGCGGATGGACGCTGAAGGGCTGGTGCACGGTGGTTTCGAACTGGCCCTCGACGGGCGTCGGGTGCACATCGATCTGCAGGCGCTGACCGGTGGAAAAACCGTGATGGTCTATGGCCAGACCGAGGTTACCCGCGACCTGATGGCCGCTCGTCGGGAGACCGGCGGACAGACAATCTACGAAGCCAGCCATGTCGTTCCCTGTGGCATGAAAAGCGACGAAGCCTATGTCACGTTTGAAAAGGACGGCGAAACCTGGCGCGTCGATTGCGATTACATCGCCGGTTGCGACGGTTTCCACGGCGTGGCGCGTCAGTCGATTCCGGCGGACTGCCTGAAGGTGTTCGAACGGGTTTATCCGTTCGGCTGGCTGGGGATCCTCGCCGATACGCCACCAATTCACGATGAACTGATCTACGCCCGCCACGAGCGCGGCTTCGCCCTGTGCAGCATGCGTTCGGCGACCCGCACCCGCTATTACCTGCAAGTGCCGGCCGAGGAAAACGTCGACGACTGGTCGGATCAGCGATTCTGGGATGAACTGCGCAGTCGTCTGCCGAAAGATCTGGCGCAGAAGCTGGTGACCGGTCCATCGATTGAAAAGAGCATCGCGCCGCTGCGCAGCTTTGTGGTCGAGCCGATGCAATACGGGCGGATGTTTCTGGTGGGCGACGCGGCGCATATCGTGCCGCCGACCGGGGCCAAGGGTTTGAACCTGGCAGCCAGCGACGTCAGCACGTTGTTCAGGATTCTGCTGAAGGTCTACCGCGAAGGTCGCACTGAGTTGCTGGAGAAGTACTCGGAAATCTGCCTGCGTCGGGTGTGGAAAGCCGAGCGGTTTTCCTGGTGGATGACCTCGATGCTGCACCGTTTCGACGAGCACGACGATTTCAGTCAGCGCATCAGCGCCTCGGAACTGGACTACTTTGTCAGTTCAGAAGCCGGTCAAAAAACCATTGCAGAAAATTACGTCGGACTTCCTTATGAGGCTATCGAATAGCCTGCTACCGACTTACACTGGCGAGCATCCACCCGCTCGCCTTGCCCCTGCGGGTCAATCACTGCCCGCAGGTTCGCCCGTGACCAATCTCAACCATCCCGAAACGCCCAAACCGGCCATTCGCAGCGTGCTGGTCGCGCTGATGATGGCGATTTTTCTCGGCGCGCTGGACCAGACCATCGTCGCCGTTTCCATGCCGGCCATCTCCGCACAGTTCAAGGACGTCAGCCTGCTGGCCTGGGTGATTTCCGGCTACATGGTGGCGATGACCGTGGCGGTGCCGATCTACGGCAAACTCGGAGACCTGTACGGGCGGCGCAAATTGATGCTGTTCGGCATGGGCCTGTTCACCCTCGCCTCGCTGTTCTGCGGCATGGCCCAAAGCATGGAACAACTGGTGCTGGCGCGGATTTTCCAGGGCATCGGTGCCGGCGGGATGATTTCGGTGAGCCAGGCAATCATCGGCGACATAGTCCCGCCCCGGGAACGCGGACGCTATCAGGGTTACTTCAGCAGCATGTACGCGGTGGCCAGTGTTGCCGGCCCGGTACTGGGCGGCTACATGACCGAATATCTTTCGTGGCGCTGGGTGTTCCTGATCAACCTGCCGCTGGGCCTCGGCGCGTACTGGGTGGCCCGACGCAATCTGGTCGGCCTGCCGATTCCCCAGCGCAAACCGGTCATCGATTACCTCGGCACGCTGCTGATGATCATCGGCCTGACCGCGCTGTTGCTGGCGATCACTCAGGTGGGCCAGGGCCATGCGTGGCGCAGCAGCGAAGTGCTCGGGCTGTTCGCTTGCGCGGTGGCGGTGCTGGCGGTGTTCGTCTGGCATGAGCGGCGAGCCCGCGAGCCATTGCTGCCGATGCATCTGTTCACCAATCGCAGCGCTCTGCTGTGCTGGTGCACGATTTTCTTCTGCAGCTTCCAGGCGATTTCGTTGATTGTGTTGATGCCGTTGCGCCTCCAGAGCGTAACCGGTGCCGGCGCCGACAGCGCCGCGTTGCACTTGCTGCCGCTGGCAATGGGCCTGCCGATCGGCGCGTACTTCGCCGGACGTCGCACATCGATCACCGGGCGCTACAAACCGCAGATTCTCACCGGTGCGCTGCTGATGCCGATCTCGATCCTCGGCATGGCCTTCAGCCCACCCGACGCGACGCTGATCAGCAGCCTCTTCATGTTGCTCAGCGGCATCGCCGGCGGCATGCAGTTTCCGACTTCGCTGGTCGGCACGCAGAACTCGGTGGAGCAAAAGGACATCGGCGTCGCCACCAGCACCACCAACCTGTTCCGCTCCCTGGGCGGCGCGGTGGGCGTGGCGTTGATGTCGGCGCTGCTGCTGGCGTTGTTGCAGGACTCCAGTTTCGCTCACCTGACCGGCGCATCGCTGATCGGCGAAGGTCATTCCGGCAACGTGCTGCTCGATGGCCTGAACGCGGCGCCCGGCGATGCGCAGAATGCCTTGCGTGCCGAGTTGCTGGTGACATTCCGGCATTTGCTGATGGTCAGCGCCGGGGTGTCGCTGCTCGGGCTGGCGGCGGCGATTGCCATGCCGAACCGTTTGCTGCGGGGCCGTGAGCACGGCGCCCGCTGATTGATGCCGATGGCTCCCACGCGCGGCGTGGGAGCTTTCAGGAATCAAGCGCTGTAATAACCGACCGCCACCAGCAGATTTCCGACCTTCTTCAGGTAGGCATGTTTGTCCTCGACCTTGCCGGTCACCGGGTTCTTCCAGCGATATTCGTACTCGCCTTCATCCTGCTTGCCGATCAACGCCAGAATCGGCTCGCCCACCGGTTTGCCTTCCGGGTCATCGACCTTGGCGAAATCGGTGTTGATCAACCGCAGGTTGGTGCCATGGGCGACGTAACGCCGGGTGTTCAAATCCACAACGAACACATACAGGTCATCCTGCAGATACCCCCCCTTGAGCGAGTTGATCGCGGACAGCGTGCCCTTCTCGTCCCTGGTCAGATCGGTGGCGGCTTTGTCGAGCAAGGCCTTCGCCTGCTCTGCCGACGCACGCGGCAAGTAATAACCGACCGCCAGAATTCGCTGACCGATGCGTTGATAGTAAACGTGCTTGCGCTCGACCTTGCCGTCGGCCCAGTTCTGCCAGCGGTATTCGGCCTGCTGGATGCCGTTGCCTTCCGGCACTTTCAAGGCGTCCTTGAAGGACTTCTGCAAGTCCGGCCCGAGGACTTCGCTCACGTCGCGACCGATCAATGCCGACGACGGCCCTCCGCTGGCGAGCATCACGCCCTTGGTATCGACCACGAACACGTAGCGATCCTTGTCGACGAACTCGCCCTGTCGGCTGAACGCCGCGAACGCCTTGTCGCCGTTGTCGTGATAGTAGGCCAGTGCCTTTTCCAGCAAGGCGATGGCAGCCTTGCTGTCGTCCTTTTCCGTAGCCCCATTGGCCTGGCCGAAACTCAACAGCAGCACCGCACCGAGCCAGGCCAGTTTTTGCACAAACCCCATGACGCATCCCTCGTTCTTGTTGATGTTTCAAGAGCGTAGACGGCCTGAAGGCAGGTATGGATATTCAGAAAGGTTCTGAATGTTGCGAGGGGGATTGCGGCGAGGGAACACGCTCCCTCGCCGCAGAGGTGGCTCAAGGCCGGGCGTTGAGTTGCTGTTGCAGGTTCTGGATCTGCGCCTGCAGAGTGTTGATGTTACGGGTCATCTGCCCGCGGAACGCATCGAACTCGGCCGTGTTGGTGCCGCCCTGGGAAGCAGCCGGGCGGTTGTCCTGCTCACTTTTGAGCACAACGATTTCCTGCTCCAGACGCTCGATGGCGGCGTTGGAACTGCCTTGTTTCTTCAGCGCCGTGATGTCCGCCCCCAGACTCTTGAACTGCGCATCGAAGCCCTTGAGTTGCGCTTCGACCTTGCTGGTGTCGGCCGGTGTGCTTTTCAACGTCGCCAACTCTGCACTCAGGGCTTTGACCTGGGCCTGCAACTGGGTATTGGCGTTTTGCTGCTCGGTGGCCTGGGCGGTCATCTGCGCCAGGCGCTTGTCCAGATCCGTCGCCTGTCCGGCCACACCCTGTTGCTGCCTGCTCTGATCCTGAAGCGCGTTTTGCAGCTGTTTGATCTGCAGTTTCAGGGCTTCACTGTCGGTGTTGACGTTGGTCTGGCTGGCCACGACCTTGCCGGAAATGTCCTGCAGTCGCCCCGCCGCTTCTTCACTGATCCGCGCGAAACTTTCCTGGGTCGCCACCAGTTGCTGCTCCATCAGCGAGATCTGCTGGAAACTCCACCAGGCCAGGCCAATGAAGGCAAAGAACAGGGCGCCGACCAGCGCCCACAATGGCCCGGTGCTCGCAGACTTGACCTTGACCACCGGCGGCGTGCGCGAGTGTACGGACATACGGGCTGTGGTGGGAAAATCATCGTCATCGAGGGTGTCGGCACGCAGACTGGGTACATCATCGAAATCGTCGTCGTGGGCATCGTTACGCATGGACATTGAGGCAACCTTTGTGAAACGCGGTAATGGCTGATTGCGGCGCAGTATAACCCCCCGCAGCCGCAGGGATTGACCCTCTGGCGGCGACGGGGTTCACGATCAGCCGGTCGACTTGTTTCAATGAATGTCTTGAGCCTTCCACCAGCCGCAGAACTCATCGAGGGCCGCCCACAGGCTGACCTTCGGATCGTAGTCGAGATAATGCCGGGCGCGGCTGATGTCGAGGGTGAAATTTTTGTTCATCACCTGCATTCCCAGGCGCGACAGGGTCGGCTCGGGACGGCCCGGCCAAAGCTTGCAGGCCGCTTCGTTGAGTGCCGCGACACTGTAGGCCAGCCCGTAGGAACGGTACCTGGTGACTTGTGGGACTTCCATTTTGCGCATCACGTAATTCACCACATCCCACAGCGGCACCGGGGCGCCATTGCTGATGTTGTAGGCCTTGCCCAGCGCCGAACCGGCAGCCAGCAGGCTGCTCAACAACGCTTCGTTGAGGTTGTGCACGCTGGTGAAGTCGACCTTGTTCAGGCCGTTGCCGATGATTGCCAGACGCCCTTTGCGCTGCATCTTCAGCAGGCGCGGAAAAATGCTCATGTCCCCGGCGCCGGTGACGAAACGCGGGCGCAGGGCCAGGGTTTCGAGGCCGAATTCCTGAGCGCCGAAGACTTTCTGCTCCGCCAGATACTTGGTCGCCGCATAGTGATGCTTGAAACGCTTGGGCACCTGCTCTTCGGTCAGGCCGAGGTGGTCGCGGCCGTCAAAGTAGATCGACGGCGACGACAGGTGCACCAAGCGCCGCACCCGCTGTTTGAGGCAGGCTTCGACCACGTTTTCGGTCACTTGCACATTGCCCTGATGAAAGTCCTGATAGCGGCCCCACAACCCGACGGATCCGGCGCAGTGCACCACGGCTTCGACATCGCTGCACAGCGCACGCACCAGGTCCGGGTCGCTCAAGTCGCCTTGAACGAACTCGGCACCGCGACGTACCAGATGCTCGACACCCTCGGCCCGGCGACCGTTGACCCGCACGTCCAGGCCCTGCTCCAGGGCGAAACGCGCAAAGCGTCCGCCAATGAAGCCGCTTGCGCCGGTGACCAGAATTTTCATGTAGAGCTCCGCTGTCTTTCGTTTTGCCTGATTCGTGAGTCTTGACGCTGGCCGTCAGTCCAACGGCACCAGCCATTGCGCCGACGAGCGCACCAGTTGCTCGGTCAACAGCCCGAGCAACTGACCGCCATTGCGCCAATGATGCCAGTACAACGGCACGTCGATCGGTTTATCTGGCAACAGTTCGCGCAACAGGCCGCGTTCCAGTTGCTCGCGCACCTGCAATTCGGGCACCAGTCCCCAGCCGAGCCCGGCTTCGGTCAGACGGATAAAACCTTCGGAGGATGGACACAAATGGTGTTCGAAACCGCCATCGACGCCGAGGGACGCAAGGTATCGATGTTGCAGAAAGTCGTCCGGACCAAACACCAGCGCCGGGGTACGCGGCAGTTGGGCGGCCTGCACGCCGTCGGGGAAATGCCGCTCGATGAACGCCGGGCTGGCCAGCGCCCGATAGCGCATGGCGCCGAGCAATACGCTGCGGGCGCCGGCCACCGGTCGTTCACTGGCACACAGACATGCGGCGACTTCACCGGCGCGCATGCGCTTGAGGCCGACGGTCTGGTCTTCGACGATCAGATCCAGCAACAGGTGTTGTTCGGCGCAGAAGTCGCCCACCGCCTCGGCCCACCAGGTGGCCAGGCTGTCGGCGTTCAGCGCGATGCGCAGCCGTTCCGGCAAGCCCTCCTCGTCCAGCGCCGGCACCAGCGTCTGCAGATCCCGTTCGAGCAGGCGCACCTGCTGCACATGGTTGAGCAGCCGCCGGCCGATCTCGGTGGGTGACGGCGGCGTGCCGCGCACCAGAACCGGCTGGCCGACCCGCGCCTCCAACAGTTTGATCCGCTGGGAAATCGCCGATTGCGAAAGGCCCAGCACCTGAGCCGCCCGTTCGAATCCGGCCTGCTCGACCACGGCGGCCAGAGCGGAAAGCAATTTGTAGTCGAACATCAGTTTTCCTAATGAGCGATCAGCACTATTGGTTTTTCTTATACAGCGTCTGCCCGGAGAATAGCCAGCAAGCACTCTTTATCAAGGACCACCCCCATGGCTGGCGAAACCTCGTTGACCACCCTGCTGCGCAGCATGAGCCCGCAGCTCAATGCCGGCGAATACGTGTTCTGCACCTTGCGCGACGGCCAATTGCCGAGCGGCCTGGAGATCGTCGGCAGTTTCCGTGAACAGGAAGGCCTGACGGTGATTCTCGAACGGTCCCACGCCGAGCGCGCCGGTTTCAGCTTCGACTACGTCGCAGCCTGGATCACCCTGAACGTGCATTCGGCGCTGGAAGCCGTCGGTCTGACCGCCGCTTTCGCCACCGCACTGGGCAAGGCCGGTATCAGCTGCAACGTGATTGCCGGCTATTACCACGACCATTTGTTCGTCGGTCAGGCCGACGCCGAACGCGCCATGCAAGTGCTGCGCGATCTCGCAAACAACGCGGAGTAACCGTCATGTGGCAAAGCTATACCAACGGTTTGCTGGTAGCGTTCGGGCTGATCATGGCGATCGGCACGCAGAACGCTTTTGTCCTGGCCCAGAGCCTGCGGCGAGAGCATCACCTGCCGGTCGCGGCGCTGTGCGTCGCCTGCGATGCGTTGCTGGTGGCGGCAGGGGTTTTCGGTCTGGCCACGGTGCTGGCACAAAACCCGACCTTGCTGGCGGTCGCCCGCTGGGGCGGCGCGGTGTTCCTGATCTGGTACGGCAGTCAGGCGTTGCGCCGGGCCTGCTCGAAACAGAGCCTGCAACAAGGTGAAAACCAGACCGTGCGCTCGCTGCGGGCAGTGATGCTCAGCGCCCTGGCGGTGACCCTGCTCAACCCTCACGTTTATCTGGACACCGTTCTGCTGATCGGTTCTCTCGGTGCGCAACAGTCGGTACCCGGCGCGTATGTCGTCGGCGCGGCAAGTGCTTCGCTGCTGTGGTTCTTCACCCTGGCGTTCGGCGCGGCATGGCTGGCACCGTGGCTGGCGCGGCCGAGTACCTGGCGGATTCTGGATTTATTGGTGGCAGTGATGATGTTCACGGTGGCGGGACAATTGATAATCGCCAACTGAATTATTCCAAAAGGCTCTGGAACCTCTATCCCACACAGTTGTTGCGTGGTTAAGCCGCACCCCCGGTGCTATGATCCGAACCCTGCGCCGCAAAGAGTAAAAACTCGCCGGTGCATTTCTGGCCGCCCGTGATCGGCCTTGCGCTCACCGCAACAGACCTGATTAGGAGAATCATCATGGCTTTCGAATTGCCGCCGCTGCCTTACGCACACGATGCCCTGCAGCCGCACATTTCCAAGGAAACCCTGGAATTCCACCACGACAAACACCACAACACCTACGTCGTGAACCTGAACAACCTGGTGCCAGGCACCGAGTTCGAAGGCAAGACCCTGGAAGAGATCGTCAAGACTTCCTCGGGCGGCATCTTCAACAACGCCGCTCAGGTCTGGAACCACACTTTCTACTGGAACTGCCTGGCGCCAAACGCCGGCGGTCAACCAACCGGCGCGCTGGCTGATGCCATCAACGCAGCTTTCGGTTCGTTCGACAAGTTCAAGGAAGAGTTCAGCAAAACCTCGATCGGCACTTTCGGTTCCGGCTGGGGCTGGCTGGTGAAAAAGGCTGACGGTTCCCTGGCCCTGGCCAGCACCATCGGCGCCGGCAACCCGCTGACCAGCGGCGACACCCCGCTGCTGACCTGCGATGTGTGGGAACACGCTTACTACATCGACTACCGTAACCTGCGTCCTAAGTACGTCGAGGCGTTCTGGAACCTGGTCAACTGGAAGTTCGTGGCCGAGCAGTTCGAAGGCAAGACCTTCACCGCTTAAGCTGCACGCCAGACAAAAACCCGGCTATAGCCGGGTTTTTTCTGCCCGCAGAAATCATCGGGGGTGCGTCTCATCACAAACAGTGCCTTTTCCCACATGTAAAGCAGCCCTTCTCGCCTTGCTCCCAAGCCACGGCGAACTAACATCAAAAGAGGAAAAATTGTCCGACGCCCTCAAGTTGGAGGCCAAAACTACCGACACAGTACAACCAGGGCAAATACCCCATGCAGCAGCATTTCGGCCAACGCCACGGACAAATTTTCCGCGGCTCGATTGTCCCTTTGACTGCCAACACGGGATTGCCAATACTCATGGCAACTTGACGCTACCCGCACGGAACAAGGAATAACCCTTTGAAGCTGGAACTCAAGAACAGCTTGTCGGTGAAGTTGCTCCGGGTCGTGCTCCTGTCGGCATTGATCGTCGGCGTAGTCTTGAGCTGTGCGCAGATCGTTTTCGATGCCTATAAAACACGCCAGGCCGTCGCTGGCGACGCCGAACGCATCCTCGACATGTTCCGCGATCCCTCGACCCAGGCGGTCTACAGCCTGGACCGGGAAATGGGCATGCAGGTGATCGAAGGCCTGTTCCAGGACGACGCCGTGCGCCAGGCCTCCATCGGGCATCCCAACGAAGCGATGCTCGCGCAGAAATCCCGTGAATTGCAGCAATCCAGCAGCCGCTGGCTGACCGACCTGATTCTCGGCCAGGAACGCACGTTCACCACCCAACTGGTGGGGCGTGGTCCCTACAGCGAGTATTACGGCGACCTGAGCATCACCCTCGACACCGCCACTTACGGCCAGGGCTTCATCGTCAGTTCGGTGATCATCTTCATTTCCGGCGTGCTGCGCGCCCTGGCCATGGGCCTTGTGTTGTATCTGGTCTATCACTGGCTACTGACCAAACCACTGTCGCGGATCATCGAGCACCTCACCGAGATCAACCCGGACCGCCCCAGCGAACACAAGATTCCGCAGTTCAAGGGCCACGAGAAAAACGAGCTAGGGATCTGGATCAACACCGCCAACCAGTTGCTCGAGTCCATCGAACGCAACACCCATCTGCGCCACGAAGCGGAAAACAGCCTGCTGCGCATGGCCCAGTACGACTTCCTCACCGGCCTGCCGAACCGCCAGCAACTGCAGCAGCAACTGGACAAGATTCTGGTGGATGCCGGCAAGCTGCAGCGGCGGGTCGCCGTCCTTTGCGTAGGTCTGGACGATTTCAAAGGCATCAACGAACAATTCAGCTATCAGACCGGCGACCAATTGCTGCTGGCCCTGGCTGATCGACTGCGCGCCCACAGCGGCCGCCTCGGCGCCCTCGCCCGTCTGGGTGGCGACCAGTTCGCTCTGGTGCAGGCCGACATCGAACAGCCTTACGAAGCGGCGGAACTCGCGCAAAGCATCCTCGATGACCTGGAAGCGCCGTTCGCCCTCGATCATCAGGAAATCCGCCTGCGCGCGACCATCGGCATCACTCTGTTCCCCGAGGACGGCGACAGCACCGAAAAGCTGCTGCAGAAAGCCGAGCAGAC
This sequence comes from Pseudomonas fluorescens, assembly GCF_012974785.1. Classification (GTDB taxonomy): domain Bacteria; phylum Pseudomonadota; class Gammaproteobacteria; order Pseudomonadales; family Pseudomonadaceae; genus Aquipseudomonas; species Aquipseudomonas fluorescens_BT. Next base: position 4,936,585 of record NZ_CP027561.1, read on the forward strand.
CATGACCCTGGCCAAGACGCGCTCGCGCAACCGCTATCAGTTCTATATCGCGAGCGTCGACAGCGAAATGCGCCGCCGTCGCGAACTGGAAAAAGACCTGCGCGATGCCCTGTTGCGGGATCAGTTCTACCTCGTCTACCAACCACAGATCAGCTACCGCGATCACCGCGTGGTCGGCGTCGAGGCCCTGATCCGCTGGCAACATCCGGAGCACGGACTGGTGCCGCCGGACCTGTTCATTCCGCTGGCCGAACAGAACGGCACGATCATCGCCATCGGCGAATGGGTGCTGGATCAGGCCTGCAAGCAACTGCGCGAATGGCACGATCAGGGTTTCGTCGACCTGCGCATGGCCGTCAACCTGTCCACCGTGCAACTGCACCACGCCGAGCTGCCGAGAGTGGTCAACAACCTGTTGCAGATGTACCGCCTGCCACCGCGCAGCCTGGAACTGGAAGTCACCGAAACCGGCCTGATGGAGGACATCAGCACCGCCGCCCAGCACCTGCTGAGCCTGCGCCGTTCCGGCGCACTGATCGCCATCGACGACTTCGGAACCGGCTATTCCTCGCTGAGCTATCTCAAGAGTCTGCCGCTGGACAAGATCAAGATCGACAAGAGCTTCGTCCAGGACCTGCTGGATGACGACGATGACGCGACCATCGTTCGCGCCATCATTCAACTGGGCAAGAGCCTGGGCATGCAGGTGATCGCCGAAGGCGTGGAAACCGCCGAACAGGAGACCTATATCATCTCCGAAGGCTGCCACGAAGGTCAGGGATATCACTACAGCAAACCGCTGCCGGCGCGGGAACTGAGCGTCTATCTCAAGCAGGCGCAACGCAGCAACGCAGCGATTCTCTGAAACCTCCGGCAACGGACTCCCCGCCACTGATACCGGGAAGAACCCATACCGTTGATCCCGCGCACCCCGGTGCAAACAGGAAATATTTCCAGCTACAACCCTTTACACATAATGCGAAAGATTTGCATTATGTCGCAGCTTTTGCGCCCCCCGCGCCTGTCCACTCAATTACCGAAGCAGGATGTTCGCCATGATTCGTATGCCTCTGGCTACCGCCAGTCTGCTGGCCATCGCCATTTCCCTCGCCGGTTGCGGCGAAGGCAAAGACAAGGCCGCCGCTCCAGCTGCGCCGACGCCAGCCGCCAGCACTGCCGCACCGGCGGCTGCCGCTGCCGGCAAAGTCGACGAAGCCGCTGCCAAGGCTGTGGTCGCGCACTACGCCGACATGGTCTTCGCCGTCTACAGCGATGCCGAATCCACCGCGAAAACCCTGCAGACCGCTATCGACGCATTCCTTGCCAAGCCTAACGCCGACACCCTGAAGGCTGCTCGTGAAGCCTGGATCGCCGCCCGCGTTCCTTACCTGCAAAGCGAAGTGTTCCGCTTCGGCAACACCATCATCGACGACTGGGAAGGTCAGGTTAACGCCTGGCCGCTGGACGAAGGCCTGATCGACTACGTCGACAAATCCTATGAACACGCACTGGGCAACCCGGGCGCCAACGCCAACATCATCGCCAACACCGAAGTTCAGGTCGGCGAAGACAAGGTCGACGTCAAGGACATCACTCCGGAAAAACTCGCCAGCCTGAACGAGCTGGGCGGTTCCGAAGCCAACGTCGCCACTGGCTACCACGCCATCGAATTCCTGCTCTGGGGCCAGGACCTGAACGGCACCGGCCCTGGCGCCGGCAACCGTCCGGCGTCGGACTACCTGGAAGGCAAAGGCGCCACTGGTGGTCACAACGACCGTCGTCGTGCCTACCTGAAAGCCGTGACCCAGCTGCTGGTCAGCGACCTGGAAGAAATGGTCGGCAACTGGAAGCCGAACGTGGCCGACAACTATCGCACCACCCTGGAAGCCGAACCGGCTGAAAGCGGCCTGCGCAAAATGCTGTTCGGCATGGGCAGCCTGTCCCTGGGCGAGCTGGCCGGCGAGCGCATGAAGGTGTCCCTGGAAGCGAACTCCCCGGAAGACGAACAGGATTGCTTCAGCGACAACACCCACAACTCGCACTTCTACGATGCCAAAGGCATTCGTAACGTCTATCTGGGCGAGTACACCCGCGTCGACGGCACCAAGATGACCGGCGCCAGCCTGTCGTCGCTGGTGGCCAAGGTTGACCCGGCTGCCGACACCGCGCTGAAAGCCGATCTGGCCGCTACCGAAGCCAAGATCCAGGTCATGGTCGATCACGCCAACAAGGGTGAGCACTACGACCAGTTGATCGCCGCCGGCAACACCGCTGGCAACCAGATCGTCCGTGACGCCATCGCCTCGCTGGTCAAGCAGACCGGCTCGATCGAAGCGGCTGCCGGCAAACTGGGCATCAGCGACCTGAACCCGGACAACGCCGATCACGAGTTCTGATCGACACTGTCTGACTGAACAAGGCGACCTTCGGGTCGCCTTGTTCGTTTCGGCCGGCCTGACTTGTATCAAGCAAACGATAATTCCTCTTATTCAAACCCCCTCGCCCTGTTAGACTTTGCGCCTTTGTTTTTGCCCATCCGCAGGAAGTCTGATGCCGTCGCTGCCTCTTCGCTTGTCCGCGCTGTTTCTGGCCCTTGGCCTGAGTGCCTGCGATGACGCCCCGCGTTTCACCAAGGCCGAGCCCGGCGAAGCCCGCTCCGGCGGCGCCGCGACCGTACGCAAGACGGATCAGAATGCGTTCTCCCTGCCCTCGGCCAACCTGCCACCTTCGCGTCGGGTGGATTTCAGCGTCGGCAACAGTTTCTTTCGCAGTCCCTGGGTGATCGCACCGTCGACCACCACCGCCCGCGATGGCCTCGGTCCGCTGTTCAACACCAACGCCTGCCAGGGCTGCCACATCAAGGATGGTCGCGGACATCCGCCGCCCCCGGACGCGCCAAACGCCGTATCGATGCTGGTGCGTCTGTCGATTCCCGATGCGCCACAGTACGCCGGATTGATCGAACAGGTCGGCGTGGTGCCGGAACCGGTTTACGGCGGGCAGTTCCAGGACATGGCCATCCCCGGCGTCGCACCGGAAGGCAAAGTGCGGGTCGATTACACGCCAGTACCGGTGCGTTTCAAGGACGGCACCGAAGTCGAGCTGCGCAAACCGGTGTTGCAGTTCACTCAGTTAGGCTACGGTCCGATGCACCCGGACACACGTTTCTCCGCACGCGTTGCACCACCGATGATCGGCCTGGGTCTGCTCGAAGCGATTCCCGAAGCAGCGATCCTCGCCAACGCCGCCGCGCAGGCCAAAGAGAAAAACGGTATCAACGGCCGGCCCAACCGGGTCTGGGACGACGCGCAGCAAAAGACCGTGATGGGCCGATTTGGCTGGAAAGCCGGACAACCGAACCTCAATCAACAAAATGTTCACGCGTTTTCCGGTGATATGGGCCTCACCACGAGCCTGAGACCGTTTGATGACTGCACCGACGCACAAGTGGCCTGCAAACAGGCCCCGAATGGCAATGGCCCGGACGGCGAACCCGAAGTCAGCGACAACATTCTGCGCCTGGTGTTGTTCTATACCCGCAACCTTGCCGTTCCTGCTCGCCGTGACGTCAACGATGCTCAGGTGCTGGCCGGCAAGAGCCTGTTTTTCCAGGCGGGTTGTCAGTCCTGTCACACGCCGAAATACACCACCGCCGCCAACGCGGCCGAACCTGAACTGGCCAATCAAGTGATTCGTCCGTACAGCGATCTGCTGCTGCATGACATGGGCGAAGGCCTGGCCGACAACCGCACCGAGTTCCAGGCCAGCGGCCGCGACTGGCGCACGCCGCCGCTGTGGGGCATCGGCCTGACGCAGACGGTCAGCGGCCACACCCGGTTTCTGCACGACGGCCGTGCCCGCAACCTGCTCGAAGCCGTGCTCTGGCATGGCGGCGAGGCGAAAGCGGCGCAGCAACAGGTTTTGTCTTTCAATGCCGAGCAGCGTGCCGCGCTGCTGGCGTTCTTGAATTCACTTTAAACACTTAAAAGAATCGGGAGCCCGACATGTTCCGTCCCAAGCTGTTGTTCACCAGCCTTGCCGCACTGGCCCTCGGCGCGTGCTCGCCGCAGGATCCACAAGCCGTGACCTCGGCCGCCATCGCCAAATCGGTGATCCTGCCGACCTACACCCGCTGGGTCGAGGCCGACAGGCAACTGGCCGTCAGCGCCCTCGCATATTGCCAGGGCACAGCAACCCTGGACACCGCCCGTGCCGACTTCCTTCATGCACAGAAAGCCTGGGCCGAGCTGCAACCGTTGCTGATCGGTCCACTGGCCGAGGGCAACCGTTCGTGGCAGGTGCAATTCTGGCCGGACAAGAAAAACCTGGTCGGCCGTCAGGTCGAGCAACTGGTCACCGCCCAGCCGCAGATCGACGCCGCGGCCCTGGCCAAGTCCAGCGTCGTGGTTCAGGGGCTGTCGGCCTACGAATACATCCTGTTCGACGCCAAGCCTGACGTAGCCAATGACGCGCAGAAAGCCAAATACTGCCCACTGCTGGTGGCCATCGGCGAGCGTCAGAAACAACTGGCCGAAGAGATTCTCAGCAGCTGGAACACGACCGACGGCATGCTCGCGCAGATGAGCAAATTCCCGAACCAGCGCTATGCCGACTCCCACGAAGCGATCGCCGATCTGCTTCGGGTACAGGTCACCGCTCTCGATACACTGAAGAAAAAACTCGGCACGCCGATGGGCCGCCAGAGCAAGGGCGTACCTCAGCCGTTCCAGGCTGACGCCTGGCGCAGCCAGTCGTCCATGGAGGCGCTGGAAGCCAGCCTCGCGGCGGCCAGAACCGTCTGGGAAGGCGTCGACAACAAAGGTCTGCGCGGCCTGCTGCCAGCTGAGCAGAAACCGTTGGCGGACAAGATCGATGCCGCCTACGCGGCGTCGCTCAAACTGTTCGACAGCACCCAGCGCTCGCTGACCGAAATGCTCAACGATGACGCCGGTCGCCAGCAGCTCAACGACATCTACGACAGCCTCAACGTCGTCCACCGCCTGCACGAAGGCGAGCTGGCCAAGGCGCTGGGCATCCAACTGGGCTTCAACGCCAACGACGGTGACTGATGAGGGCAAGTGCCATGCTGCGACGCCAGGCTCTGACTTTAGGTAGTTTGCTGCTGGGAGCAGTGACACTGGGCGGCTGGACGCTGTTCAAGCGCAAGGATCAGAGCCCGCTGCTGCTGTCGGCGCGGGACGACACCGACGGCAAGCACTATGCCGTCGGTTACCGGCTGGACGGCACCCGGGTGTTCGCCACCGAAGTCGACCAGCGCTGCCACGACATCATCAATCACCCGACGCTGCCGATCGCGCTGTTCGTCGCCCGCCGTCCGGGCACCGAGAGCTACCTGATCGACCTGCGCGACGGTGCACTGCTGCAAACCGTGACCTCGCAGCCGAACCGGCATTTCTACGGCCATGCGGTGATCCATCACAGCGGCGATTACCTGTATGCCACCGAGAACGACACCACCGATCCGGGCCGCGGCCTGCTCGGGGTGTACAAGTTCGAAGGCGAACGGCTGGTGCACAGTGGAGAGCTTTCCACTCACGGGCTCGGCCCGCATCAGGTGTCGTGGATGCCCGACGGTGAAACCCTGGTGGTGGCCAACGGCGGGATCCGCACCGAGGCTGAAAGCCGGGTCGACATGAACCTCGACGCCATGGAGCCAAGCCTGGTCCTGATGCAACGCGACGGCACCCTGCTGAGCAAGGAAACCCTCGCCCAGCCGATGAACAGCGTGCGCCACCTGGGGATCGCCAGCGACGGCACCATTGTCGCCGGCCAGCAATTCATGGGGCCTTCCCACGAGCGCTCGGAGCTGCTGGCGATCAAACGTCCCGGCCAGCCATTCGTGGCGTTCCCGGTGCCGGACCATCAGTTGCAGTCGATGGGGCACTACACCGCCAGCGTCGCCGTGCACAGCGAACTGCGTCTGGTGGCGCTGACCGCACCACGGGGCAACCGCTTCTTCATCTGGGATCTGGACAGCGGCGAAGTGCGCCTCGATGCACCGTTGCCCGACTGCGCCGGCGTCGGCGCGGTGAAGGACGGCTTTGTCGTGACCTCGGGGCAAGGACGTTGCCGCTATTACGATTGTCGCCAGGATGAACTGCTGGCCAAACCGCTGGATCTGCCCGCAGGGCTCTGGACAACCATCTGCACCTGATGGCCTGAAGATCGCCGCCGACTGTCCCGTCGGCGGTGCTCCCCTCCTCCACTTTATCCCCTCATACCCTGTAAAAACTGGCAGTTGGAATCCCTGCCGGAGTCGGGTAATGTTCCCGCCTGTCTCGCCTGATTTTCTCCAAGGAACTGGAATATGCTGCGTCGCCGCATGTTGATCATGTTGGGTGTTGTACTGCTGATCGTTCTGCTCCTCGCCGGTTACAAGGCCTTCTCGATCTACACGATGATCCAGGGCTTTTCCAAACCGAAACCGCCGATCAGCGTCGCCGTGGCCACAGCCACCGAGCGCCCGTGGCAGATGCGCCTGCCCACCGTCGGCACATTGAAGGCGCTGCAGGGTGTCGAGCTGAGCCTGGAAGTCGCCGGCACCGTCACCGAGCTGAAATTCGAATCGGGACAGAAGGTCAAGGCCGGGCAGCCGTTGCTGCAACTCGACAGCGCCGTCGAGTCCGCATTGCTGGAAACCGCCAAGGCCGACCTCGGTCTGGCACAGCTGGACTTCGGCCGCGGCAGCCAGCTGGTGGGCAGCAGTGCCATCTCCAAGGGCGAATTCGACCGACTGTCGGCGGTGCTGCAAAAGAACCGGGCCACGGTCAATCAGCTCAATGCGTCGCTGGCGAAAAAACGCATCGTCGCGCCGTTCAGTGGCACCATCGGCATCCGTCAGGTCGACGTCGGCGACTACCTCGCCAGCGGTACGAAAATCGCCACCCTGCAGGATCTGAGCAGTCTCTACGCGGACTTCTACGTGCCCGAGCAATCGGTGCCGAAACTGGCGATCGGCCAACCGGTACAGCTATCGGTGGCCGCCTATCCCGGCCAGAACTTTGCCGGCGCCATCAGCGCCATCAACCCGATCGTCGAAAGTACCACTCGCAACATTCTGGTTCGCGCCACGCTGGCCAACCCCGATGGCAAGTTGCTGCCGGGCATGTTCGCCAGCCTTGAAGTCCTTTTGCCTGATCCGCGCAAACACATCGTCGTACCGGAAAGCGCGATCACCTACACCCTCTACGGCAACTCACTGTACGTGGTCGGGCAGAAGAAAGCCGAGGACGGCAGCGTCGAGAAGGACGACAAGGGCCAACCGGTACTGATTGCCGAGCGCCGCTTCATCGAGACCGGCGAACGCCGCGATGGCCTGGTGATGATCAACAAGGGCGTACAGAGTGGCGAACAAGTGGTGACGGCCGGCCAGATCAAACTGGACAACGGCGCCCACATCGCCATCAGCGACGACAAGACCCTCGGCGAGCAGAACAGTCCGCGCCGCGTCGACTGATCAAGGAATTCCCATGGCCTTTACCGATCCGTTCATCCGTCGCCCGGTGCTTGCCACCGTGGTCAGCCTGCTGATTGTGCTGCTGGGCTTCCAGGCCTGGAGCAAGCTGCCGCTGCGCCAATACCCGCAAATGGAAAACGCCCTGATCACGGTGACCACCGCTTACCCCGGGGCGAATGCCGAAACCATCCAGGGCTACATCACCCAGCCGATGCAACAAAGCCTGGCGAGCGCCGAAGGCATCGACTACATGACCTCGGTCAGTCGCCAGAACTTCTCGGTGATCTCGATCTACGCACGCATCGGCTCCAACAGCGACCGGCTGTTCACCGAGCTGTTGGCCAAGGCCAACGAGGTGAAGAACAAGCTGCCCCAGGATGCCGAAGACCCGGTGCTGAGCAAGGAGGCCGCCGATGCCTCGGCGCTGATGTACATCAGCTTCTTCAGCAAGGAGTTGAGCAACCCGCAGATCACCGACTACCTGTCACGGGTGATCCAGCCGAAACTGGCCACCCTGCCGGGCATGGCCGAGGCGGAAATCCTCGGCAACCAGGTGTTCGCCATGCGCCTGTGGATCGACCCGGTGAAACTCGCCGGCTTCGGCCTCAGCGCCAGCGACGTGACCAACGCGGTGCGCCAGTACAACTTCCTTTCCGCTGCCGGCGAAGTGAAAGGCGAGTACGTGGTCACCAGCATCAACGCCAACACCGAACTGAAGTCCGCCGAGGCCTTCGGCAAGATCCCGCTCAAGGTCAGCGGCGATAGCCGCGTCCTGTTGAGCGATGTGGCGCGGGTGGAAATGGGCGCCGAGAACTACAACTCCATCAGTTCCTTCGGTGGTACACCCTCGGTGTACATCGGGATCAAGGCAACCCCCGGCGCCAACCCGCTGGAAGTGATCAAGGAAGTGCGCAAGATCATGCCGGAGCTGGAAGCCCAGCTACCGCCCAACCTCAAGAGCGAAATAGCCTACGACGCCACGCTGTTCATCCAGGCCTCCATCGACGAAGTGGTGAAAACCCTGTTCGAGGCGGTGCTGATCGTGATCGTGGTGGTGTTCCTGTTTCTGGGTGCCCTGCGCTCGGTGGTGATCCCGGTGGTGACCATTCCGCTGTCGATGATCGGCGTGATGTTCTTCATGCAGATGATGGGTTATTCGATCAACCTGCTGACCCTGCTGGCAATGGTGCTGGCCATCGGGCTGGTGGTGGACGATGCCATCGTCGTGGTGGAAAACATTCACCGGCATATCGAGGAAGGCAAGACGCCGCTGGAGGCCGCGCTCGAAGGCGCCCGGGAAATTGCGATGCCGGTGGTGTCGATGACCATTACCCTGGCCGCGGTGTATGCACCGATCGGTTTCCTCACCGGGCTGACCGGGGCCCTATTCAAGGAGTTCGCGCTGACCCTCGCCGGCGCCGTGGTGATTTCCGGCATCGTCGCCCTGACGCTGTCGCCGATGATGTGCGCGCTGCTGTTGCGCCACGAGGAAAACCCCACTGGCCTGGCCCATCGACTCGACCTGATCTTCGACAGCCTCAAGCGTCGTTATCAGAGCATGCTGCATGGCACCCTCGATACGCGCCCGGTGGTGCTGGTGTTCGCAGTAATCGTGCTGTGCCTGATTCCGGTGCTGCTCAAGTTCACCAAATCGGAACTGGCACCGGACGAAGACCAGGGCATCATTTTCATGATGGCCAACGCACCGCAACCGACCAACCTCGACTATCTGAACACCTACACCGACGAATTCGTAAAGATCTTCAAGGAGTTTCCGGAGTACTACTCATCGTTCCAGATCAATGGCTACAACGGTGTGCAGAGCGGCATCGGCGGTTTCCTGCTCAAGCCATGGAACGAGCGCAGCCGCACCCAGATGCAGATCCTTCCCGAGGTACAAGGCAAGCTCGGCAGCATTCCCGGCCTGCAGATCTTCGGTTTCAACCTGCCGTCCCTGCCCGGCACCGGCGAAGGCCTGCCGTTCGAATTCGTGATCAACACCGCCAACGACTACGAGCCGCTGTTGCAGGTGGCCGACCGGATCAAGAAGCGTGCGATGGAGTCGGGCAAGTTCGCGTTCGTCGACCTGGACCTGGCCTTCGACAAACCGGAAGTCGTAGTCGATATCGACCGCGCGAAGGCGGCGCAGATGGGCGTGTCGATGCAGGATCTGGGCGGCACGCTCGCCACCCTGCTGGGTGAGGCGGAGATCAACCGGTTCACCATTGAAGGCCGCAGCTACAAGGTTATCGCCCAAGTGGAACGGGCCTATCGTGACAACCCGGACTGGCTGAACAACTACTACGTGAAAAACACTCAGGGCGAGTTGCTGCCGCTGTCGACCCTGATCACCGTGACCGACCGGGCACGACCGCGACAGCTTAACCAGTTTCAGCAATTGAACGCGGCGAAGCTGTCCGGGTTTCCGCTGGTCAGCATGGGCGAAGCCATCGACAGCGTGTTGCAGATCGCCCGGGAAGAAGCCCCGGCCGGTTTTGCCTTCGATTACGGCGGTGCGTCGCGACAGTTCGTGCAGGAAGGCAGTGCGCTTTGGGTGACTTTCGCCCTGGCGCTGGCGATCATTTTTCTGGTGCTGGCCGCGCAGTTCGAGAGTTTCCGCGATCCGCTGGTGATCCTGGTGACGGTACCGCTGTCGATCTGCGGGGCGCTGATTCCGTTGTTCCTGGGCTGGTCGAGCATGAACATCTACACCCAGGTCGGGCTGGTGACGCTGATCGGCCTGATCAGCAAACACGGGATTCTGATCGTCGAGTTTGCCAATCAGTTGCGCAAGGAAAAAGGCCTGACGGCACGCGAGGCCGTTGAAGAGGCGGCGGCGATTCGCTTGCGGCCGGTGCTGATGACCACTGCCGCCATGGTGTTTGGCATGGTGCCGTTGATCGTGGCCAGCGGTGCAGGCGCAGTAAGCCGCTTTGATATCGGCACGGTGATCGCCACCGGGATGTCGATCGGGACGTTGTTCACGCTGTTTGTCCTGCCTTGCGTCTACACCTTGCTGGCCAGCCCCGACCCAAAGCCTTCCAGTTGATGCCGCCATAAAAAAGGCCTCGCAACTGCGAGGCCTTTGGCTCTTGTAGAAAGAGGCTTCAATCGATTCAACTCTGCGGCCTCATCCGTTGAGAAAGACCGAACATGAACAGCAGCAAATCATGGTCGGGTTGAGTCGCCACGGTGGCCTTGGCCACCCGTGGCATCGGGCAATGGGCATCGGTTGATTTGCCGATCACCTGCATCTGTGGCTGTTCCCAGGCCGCCACCGCCAATGATGCAACTGCCAAGGCTCCTACCAGAAACAAACCTCGTGCAATTTCTAGTTTCATCGCTATAAACCCTTGATAGCGCTGCCAAACGCCGTCTCATAAAAATAGACGAGTTTTTTCCAGTCCGTAGGGCTGAACGACGAGTGGCGACGCAATTGTTTCATGTCGTGGGACGCCGCACGATGAGCGGTCAGGCGCTGGCGGCATTTTTCCAGATCGATCAGAGCCACTTCGACCTTGGCCGACTCACCCTCGCCAGTGACACTGACAAAAACGTGCTTGATATAGATGCAGCTATGCTGCCAGCGACCCTTGTGCATCCGGGCCAGGTTTTCGGCGAGGTCCTTGAGCACGCGTTCATACACGGCTTCACCGTGCCGCTCGCGGCCGCCTCCCGCTTCCCACTGTTCAAGCTCCTGGAAACCGTCCAGCGACTTGGTGACCAGCAGCGCCCGCCATTTGTGCTGTGGATCGGGCTGAGCACCGCAGAACACGATTTCCGGTACACGGACACCCAACCGGGACACACCGGTCAGCGCGTCCAGTTCACGCAATACGGTCGGCCGCCCGAACGGGTGCAGCCAACTGCGATAGATATGACCCGTCTGGCGCTTGGCATACAGCAGTTGCCCATCGCGCCCCACCACTCGCTGCACACCACTTTCGCCACCACGACGCACGTTGGGTTCTTCTACCCACTCACCGCGCTGGTTCCAGTAATAGTCGAAGCGATCCTGGGGAGCGACTTCCGTCTCTGCTGCAAATTGCACTGCCATCCTCTTACCTCTTGCGTAATACGTAAACTCGCCACATGGCATAGAGCGGAATGAAGTCCAGTTGTTCCTGGATCCTGAATCCCGCCGCTTCGAATTCCTTTTCGACCGTAGCGGCCGGTAACACAAACCGGTTCTGGTAACCTTCCTGTCCGCGCCGTTTCTCGGCGCGCTTGCGTTTCCAGGCCTTGAAATTGCCGTCTACCCACAACGAAATGATCACACTGTCCCGGGTCACGCGTTCGAACTCACGCAAAATTGCCTGCCGATGCTCGGCTTCGCCGATGTGGTGCAGCAGACGCATGCAGAAAATGCTGTCCACGGCATTGTCAGGCAAGGCAATGTCGAACGCCGATGTGTGCAAGGGTTGTACCCGCTTGACCACATCCGCCGGTTGGGCCTGCATCGCCGTCTTGATCATGGACTCGGAATTGTCCGCCCCGATGATCACCCGATTGGGTTTTTCTGCCAGTAACGGCCAGAAACGCCCGGCACCGCACGGCAGATCAAGCACCAGTCCCGGTTCGCCGACCAGGGTCAACGCCTTGCGGGCCAACTGCTGATCACGCCAGTTGGACAGACGACGCCCCAGACCATCCTGGTGCTTGCGCAGGTATTTCTGCGCGTGGTTATCGTCGTACTTCTCGGAAAAATCGAGTTTGATCGGGCCGGCCATCATCGGGACTCCTGAATTGCTGATATCCCCCACCTTATGCAGGGGTGTGTCAGCGTCAGGTCATCCCTTTGTGAAAAAATCGTCGCGTAAACCCACAAACTATTTCAAGGTTATACAGGTTTCGTTCAGGTTGGCAGCTTTTTCGTGCCATTGGGGAGGGATTGGTGTTTGCCCAGATCTACCTCGAAACGGCAGCCATTGGGCTCCATCGTACTCAAAGTAACGCTCCAGCCCTGGTTTTCACAGATGCGCTGCACCAATGACAACCCGAGGCCAAGGCCTTCTCCGCGTTTTTCGTTGCCGCGCACGAACGGCTTGAACATCTCCTCGCGCTTCTCCTCGGGAATGCCTACGCCCGAGTCCTCGACCACGAAGCCGTTGTCATTGAGCGCCAACCGAATGAACCCCTGCTCGGTGTAGTGCAGGGCATTGCGCAGCAGGTTCCCCATCACGGCATTGAGCAATGTGGCGTTGTAAAGAGTGTCCGGCGGGTTGCCCGGCTCGAAAATCAGCTTCAGGCCCTTGGACTCGATCGGCTCGCGCCACACGCCCAACAGATTGTCCGCCACCTGACCGAGACTGTGCCTAGGTGCGGCCCCCGCATCTTCGCGCTGGGCACGGGCCAGCATCAGGAAGGTCTGCACCAGTTCGCGCATTTCTTCGCTGGCACGGGCAATCCGTTCGACCTGAGCGCGGCCGCGCTGATCGATGCCCGGGTTTTCCAGCAGCAGTTCACAGGAACTGGCCAATACCATCAACGGCGTGCGCAGCTCGTGGCTGACGTCACTGGTGAAGAGCCGCTCGCGAGTCAAGGCCTGGCGCAGACGGCCCAGCGTCGCATCGAAGGCCACCGCCAGTTCACCCACTTCATCGGCGGCGTAGTCCGGCGCCAGCGGCGGTGCCAGCCCCAGCAACTGATCGCGGTGACGCACCTGACGTGCCAGCCGGACCACCGGCGCCATCACTTTGCGCGCCAGTACCCAGCCAAGAAATACCGCCAGGGCGAGGCTCAGCACGAAGCCCACCAGTACCACGGCGAACAGCACGCGCTCACGCTCTTCGAAATCGCTCTGATCCTGTAGCAACACGTAGCGCCGACCGTCGACGATTTCGACCATCGCGTGATACGACAGCTGTTCGCGGAAGACTTCGTGGAACCCCGAATCCAGGTGCCGCAGATCCTTGGGCAGCTCGAAATCCCCCGGGCCGCCGCTGAAATAGAACAACTGGTCCGGCTCCGGCCGATGGCTCCAGTCCGAAACGTTGTCCATCAGCAACAGGCGCTGCAGGTCGCCGCCCAATCCAGCGGAAATCAGTTTTTCTTCCACCAGGTGCACGGTCGCGACAATGCCCATGGCGAATGCCCCTGCCACCAGTGCGCTCATCAGTGCGAAAGCGATGATGATCCGCTGGGCAAGGCTCTGCTTAAACTCCATCGCGGCCCTCGGCCAGGCGATAACCTACGCCATGTACGGTGTGCAGCAACGGTTTGGCGAACGGTTTGTCGATCACCTGACGCAACTGGTGGACATGACTGCGCAGGCTGTCGCTGTCCGGACAATCATCGCCCCACAGGGCTTCTTCAAGAATTTCCCGACGCAGGACGTGCGGGCTCTTCTGCATCAGTACCGCAAGCAGTTTCAGGCCGACCGGGTTGAGCTTGAGCAGTTTGCCTTCGCGGGTGACTTCAAGGGTGTCGAGGTCGTAGCTCAGGTCGCCGACCTGCAGGGAACGGCGCCCGCCGCCCTGGGTGCGGCGCATCACTGCCTCGATTCGCGCCGCCAGCTCCGACAATGCGAAAGGTTTGACCAGATAGTCGTCGGCCCCGGACTTGAAACCCTGCAAGCGGTCATCGAGCTGATCGCGGGCGGTGAGCATGATCACCGGCGTGTCGCGACGGGCGTCTTCGCGCAGGCGTTTGCACAGGGTGTAGCCGTCGATGCCCGGCAACATGATGTCGAGCACGATCAGGTCATAGTGCTCGGTGGCGGCCAGATGCAGGCCCGACAGACCGTCCTGGGCGCAATCGACGGTGTAGCCCTTCAGGCCCAGGTAATCGGCCAGGTTGGCCAGGATATCGCGGTTGTCTTCAACCAATAGAATTCGCATGGGCACCTCTTCCGTACACAGTAACGGCCGTCATGGCCCGCGCAGCTTAAGGCCTGTCTCGGCTCAGGGCTAGGGTTGGCGCCCCGACAGATGAAATTGCCCGGACGAAATAAATCTTTAACAAAGTTTTCACTATCGATTCACAACCTGATTACAGTGGCGCCGCGAAACTCCCGCACCATTGATAAAAGGAAAAGAACACAATGGGTTCTCTCAAGACAGCGCCGATGCGCTATCTGTTGTTGGTCACCGGCGCCTGGCTGGTGGTGTTTCTCCTCACCCGCATCGCACTGCTGCTGACTCATCTGGATGAGGCCGGCGGCGGGGCGTTGTCCGTGTTCGGTATCGGCCTGATCTACGATCTGGGCTTTCTCGCCTATGCCGCCTTGCCGTTGGGCCTGTACCTGTTGCTGTGCCCGCAGGCCCTGTGGCGTCGTCGCGGTCACCGCTGGTTCCTTCAGGGACTGCTGACGGTCAGCCTGTACGCCATGCTGTTTACGGCGGTGGCCGAGTGGCTGTTCTGGGATGAGTTCGGGGTTCGCTTCAATTTCATCGCCGTCGATTATCTGGTGTATTCCGACGAAGTGCTGAACAACGTGCTGGAGTCCTACCCGATCGGCAAGTTGCTCAGCATCCTGGCAGTGCTGGCCATCGTGTTGAGTTTCGCGCTGCGCAAACCGTTCAACGCAGCGCTGGATGCACCGCTGCCGCCATTGCGCGGGCGTCTGCTCAATGCACTGGCTCTGCTGGTGGTCGCGGGTCTGAGCCTGCAACTGATCAGCCAGGACGCACCGCGCGCCCAGGGCGGCAACGCCTATCAGAACGAACTGGCGAGCAACGGCCCTTATCAGTTCTTCGCCGCGTTCCGTAACAACGAGCTGGACTACAGCCAGTTCTACAAGAGCCTGCCAGCGGACAAAGTCGCCGGTCAGATTCGAGCCGAGCTGAACGAGCCCAATGCCCGTTTCGTCGGCAAGGATCCTCAGGACATCCGTCGCGATATCGACAACCCGGGCGTCACCCGCAAACCGAACATCGTGCTGGTGACCATCGAGAGCCTCAGCGCCAAGTACCTGGGCAGCAACGGTGACGGCCGCAACCTGACGCCGAACCTCGACGCCTTGCGCAAGCAGAGTCTGTACTTCAACAATTTCTACGCCACCGGCACGCGCACCGACCGGGGTCTGGAAGCCATTACCCTGGCCATTCCACCGACGCCGGGCCGTTCCATCGTCAAGCGCATCGGTCGCGAGAGCGGTTTTGCCAGCCTTGGCCAGCAATTGAGCGCCGTCGGCTATGACAGCGTGTTCGTCTACGGTGGCCGTGGCTACTTCGACAACATGAACGCGTTCTTCAGTGGCAACGGCTATCGCGTTGTCGACCAGAGCAGCGTCGACGAGTCGGAGATTCACTTCAAGAATGCGTGGGGCATGGCCGACGAGGATCTGTACAAACAGACGCTGAAGCTGGCGGACGCCGACTACGCCAAGCAGCAGCCTTTCCTGCTTCAGCTGATGACCACCTCCAACCATCGCCCGTACACCTATCCGGAAAACCGCATCGACATCAAATCGGGCAACGGTCGTGATGGTGCGGTGAAGTACACCGACTACGCCATCGGTCAGTTCCTGGAGCAGGCGCGGCAGAAACCGTGGTTCGACAACACGATCTTCATCTTCGTCGCCGACCATACTGCCGGCAGCGCGGGCAAGGAAGACCTGCCGATCACCAACTACCAGATCCCGCTGTTCATCTATGCACCGAAGCTGATCGAGCCACGGGAGAACGCGCAACTGGCCAGCCAGATCGACCTCGCGCCGACCCTGTTGGGGTTGTTGAACCTGGATTACCAATCGACGTTCTTCGGCCGCAACCTGCTGGCGGACAACCCGCTGCCACCTCGGGTGGTGGTGGGCAACTATCAGCATCTGGGGCTGTTCGACGGCAAGGATCTGGCGATCCTCAGCCCACGCCAGGGCCTGCGCCGGCATGACGATGCGCTGACCGAAAGCCGCGAGTCCCGGGTCGGCAGCGACGACCCGATGGTCAGTCGCGCCATCACGTATTACCAAACCGCCAGTTATGGCTTCAAGCAACAGCTGCTTGGCTGGAAAGCACCCAAGGAGGGTGCCGAGCAAGTCAGCGATCGTTAATCGAGGCGCCCCGGACTGATGCTCCGGGGCGTTTTCCCGTTCAGGATCCCTCATGTCATCAAATGTTGTACGTCCCGCCCCTCGCCCGCTGAACTTCTGGCTTTGCCTGGGAATTCCCGCCGTCGCCGCCACCCTTCTGGTACTGCTCGAACTGACCGATCTGGACATGAATCTGGCGCGAATGTTCTACGACCCCGCCGCCGGCGACTTCATCGGGCGCCACAGTTACTTTCTGGAAAACATCCTTCACGACCGCGCCAAGCAGGTGGTGATCGCGTTTTCAGTGTTCGCCGTCATCGGTTTCATCGGCGCGTTTTTCATCGACCGGATCAAACCCTACAAGCGTGAACTGGGCTGCCTGGTGCTGTCCCTTGGCCTGGCGACCTCATTCGTGACACCGATGAAAGCTGTGACTGCCGTGCAGTGCCCATGGAGCCTTGAGCAATTCGGCGGTCATGAAACCTACAGCAAACTGCTGGAACATCGCCCGCCTACCGACAAGCCCGGCCGCTGCTGGCCCGGTGGTCATGCGGCAACGGGGTTCACCCTGTTTGCGCTGTTCTTCGTGCTGCGTGATCGTCGCCCGCGACTGGCGCGGCAGGCGTTCATCTTTGCCTTTGCGCTGGGTTCGGTGTTTTCGATCAGCCGGATGATGCAGGGCGCACACTTCTTTTCCCACAACGTGTGGACGGCGATCTTCTGCTGGCTGATCTGCCTGGGGTCGTATTACTGGGTGCTGTATCGCCCGACCGTCAAAGCAGAAGCGGCCATGAAGGCACAACCGGTAAACGCCTGATGACTTGAAGGCCGGACAACAAAATCAGGGCAATAAAAAAAACCCGTCTGCTCTCGCAGACGGGGTTTTTCGTTACAGGGGTAAGGCTGGCTTACATCATGCCGCCCATGCCACCCATGCCGCCCATGTCTGGCATACCGCCGCCAGTAGCACCGTCTTTCTTCGGTGCGTCAGCAACAGCGGCTTCGGTGGTCAGGATCAGACCGCCGATGGACGCTGCGGCTTGCAGAGCCGAACGGGTCACCTTGGTTGGGTCCAGGATGCCCATTTCGATCATGTCGCCGTATTCGCCGGAAGCAGCGTTGTAACCGAAGTTACCTTTGCCGTTTTTGACTTCGTTGACGACTACGCTTGGCTCGTCACCGGAGTTGGCAGCGATCTGACGCAGCGGCGCTTCAACAGCGCGACGCAGCACAGCGATACCGACGTTCTGGTCAGCGTTGTCGCCGGTCAGTTCGGTCAGGGCTTCCAGAGCACGGATCAGCGCAACGCCACCGCCAGGTACCACGCCTTCTTCAACGGCTGCACGGGTTGCGTGCAGGGCGTCTTCAACGCGGGCTTTCTTCTCTTTCATTTCGACTTCGGAACCGGCGCCAACCTTGATCACTGCAACGCCGCCGGACAGCTTGGCCAGACGCTCTTGCAGTTTTTCACGGTCGTAGTCCGAGGAAGTTTCGGCAACCTGGGCACGGATCTGAGCGATGCGGGCTTCGATGTCGCCTTGAACGCCAGCACCGTCAACGATGATGGTGTTTTCCTTGGACAGGGTGACGCGCTTGGCGTTGCCCAGGTGTTCCAGGGTGGTGCTTTCCAGGCTCAGGCCGATCTCTTCGGAGATCACGGTACCGCCGGTCAGAACGGCGATGTCCTGCAGCATGGCCTTGCGACGGTCGCCGAAGCCTGGAGCCTTGACGGCTGCGACTTTAACGATGCCACGCATGTTGTTCACAACCAGAGTCGCCAGGGCTTCGCCTTCAACGTCTTCGGCCACGATCAGCAGTGGACGGCCGGCTTTGGCAACGGCTTCCAGTACTGGCAGCATTTCGCGGATGTTCGAGATCTTCTTGTCGACCAGCAGGATCAGCGGGCCGTCGAGCTCGGCGACCATGGTGTCCGGCTTGTTGACGAAGTACGGAGACAGGTAACCACGGTCGAACTGCATGCCTTCTACAACCGACAGTTCGTTTTCCAGGCCCGAGCCTTCCTCAACGGTGATCACGCCTTCTTTACCGACTTTCTCCATGGCTTCGGCAATGATGTCGCCGATGGAGTTGTCGGAGTTGGCGGAGATGGTGCCAACCTGAGCGATGGCCTTGGTGTCAGCGCATGGCTTGGACAGGGCTTTGAGCTCTTTGACGATCGCGATGGTCGCTTTGTCGATACCGCGTTTCAGGTCCATCGGGTTCATGCCGGCAGCGACGGCTTTCAGGCCTTCGTTGACGATCGACTGAGCCAGAACAGTAGCGGTGGTAGTACCGTCACCGGCGTCATCGTTGGCACGGGAGGCAACGTCTTTGACCAGCTGCGCGCCCATGTTTTCGAAGCGATCTTCGAGTTCGATTTCTTTGGCGACGGACACGCCGTCCTTGGTGATGGTCGGAGCGCCGAAGCTCTTCTCGAGGATCACGTTACGGCCTTTCGGGCCCAGGGTTGCTTTTACCGCGTCAGCCAGAACGTTGACGCCTTTGAGCATTTTGGAGCGAGCGGCATCGCCGAATTTAACTTCTTTAGCAGCCATGATCGATATTCCTTAAATACTTTGTAGTAGCGGGAAAATGAACGGGGGTAATCAGCCTTCGATAACGGCGAGGATTTCGTTCTCGCTCATTACCAGCAGGTCTTCGCCGTCGACTTTCACAGTGTTGCTGCCGGAGTACGGACCGAACACAACCTTGTCGCCTACCTTCACGGACAGTGCGCGCACTTCACCGCTTTCCAGTGCCTTGCCCGGGCCTACAGCCAGAATCTCACCGTGGTTGGCTTTTTCAGCAGCCGAACCTGGCAGGACGATACCGCCAGCGGTTTTCTTTTCTTCTTCGCTGCGACGGATGACGACGCGGTCATGCAGAGGACGAAGCTTCATTGTCGATCTCTCCTAATTGTGGTTTTCATCGGCCGGTGTAGTCCCGGCGGGTTTAACGAATCCGGCCTGCGCCGGTTGCGGTTCGTCGAGCGAGCCGCGGAAGTCTGTCCGGTTCAAATACCGGAAACCTTTCGGTGACCGATACATAAGGGCGCATAAGCTTATTACAAGGGCAGGCCCAAAATTTTTTCATCGCGGCTTGTCATAAGCGCGGCCGTAAACGAACACGGCACCCGAAGGTGCCGTGTGAGTGAGGAGGTCAGTGGGTGTCGCGGTGTTCGAACTCGCCTTCGATCACATCGCCTTCGCGGCCCAGAGGCTGGCGCGGTGCGGGACCGCCGCGAGGTTGCAGGTCATCGGCGAACGCACGCTGACGCATGGCCTGTTCTTCGGCGCGCTGGCGCATCTTGTTGGCGAACAGGCGTCGGCTGAACGGCAACAGCAGCACCAGACCGACCACATCGCTGATGAAGCCCGGCAGGATCAACAGGCCACCGGCCAGGGCCAGCATCAGGCCTTCGAGCATGGTTTGCGCAGGCAGCTCGCCGCGGTTCAGGCTTTCACGGGCACGCAGGGCGGTTGCCAGTCCGGCGATACGCAGCACAAATACGCCGAACATCGAGCCGAGAATGATCAGCAGCAGGGCCGGGAAAAATCCGATCGATCCTGCCACTTTGACGAATACGAACAGCTCCAACACCGGGAACAGCAGAAAGAGCAACAAAAAAGGGCGCATCAAAGTTTCCTCAACGCAAGAAATGCCTTGCAGTAAGCCTTAGATGACGTCGCCCTTTCGTGAATTCAAGCGTCGGCCACCGCATTTTTTGGCCAGACCTCGGCGTGAGCCAGAGAAACCAAGGCTTCGCGCACTTGTATCGGCGTGTGACAAGGCGCTTGAAACGGCAGCCAGTACAGCGCCTGACCGATGCGCAGATGCATGCCTTCAGTGTCGATCCCGGCCATTTGTGCCGGAACGGTTTTCGGCAGCCCGGCGAGGTCGACGTAATGCGCGATGGCCTTGGCGTGGTCGCTGTTCATGTGCTCGACCATGCTGATCTCGGCCTTGCCGGCGAACGGGTTGGCCAGGGTCAAGTGATCAATCCAGTGGATTGCGCCGAAACCGCCGATGTAACGATGGCGCACCGGTTTGAGCACCCAGAAATCGAAGTCATGGGCCTTGTGGTAATTCTGCGAATCGGGGAAATAACGGTAGTAGCGCTCGGCGGCAGCTTCGATGGCTGCGGCGTCTTCGAGCTTTTCCGCTTCGGCCAGATAGGTCAGGCGACCAACGGCTTGCACATCGTCAGCCTCGCGCTCACCCACCAGCAGCGAACATTTCGGATCTTTCTGCAGGTTGTGAGTGTGCTGGGCGATACGGCTGATCAGGATCAGCGGCCGGCCCTGCTCGTCCAGGCAGTAGGGAACCACGGAGCCAAACGGAAAACCGGGCATTGATTTTGAGTGGGTCGACAGCACGCCACGGTATTCCTTGAGAAGCAATTCTCGGGCATTCTTAGCCGCTTCAACGCTCAATTTATGACTCCTTAAATAGAATCCGTCGAAAAAACGGACGGGCAACCTGGATACGTCCCGGTCGCCATCGGGGCAGTTCTCATGTGCAGCCAGGCCATGTCGGGCGCAGATCGAGAGGCTCTCTAAAGGACACCACTCTTACCTGCTCTCGGGGGCATGCGAATGCAACTCAACGACAAAGTAATCATTATCACTGGCGGTTGCCAAGGTTTGGGCCGCTCGATGGCCGAGTATTTCGCAGGCAAGGGCGCGAAGCTGGCGCTGGTCGACCTGAACCAGGAAAAACTCGATGACGCCGTCGCGGCCTGCAAGGCCAAGGGTGTCGAGGCGCGCAGCTATCTGTGCAACGTCGCCAACGAAGAGCAGGTGACACACATGGTTGCCCAGGTCGCCGAAGACTTCGGCGCGATCCACGGCCTGATCAACAACGCCGGGATCCTGCGCGACGGCCTGCTGCTCAAGGTCAAGGACGGCGAGATGACCAAGATGAGCCTGGCCCAGTGGCAGGCGGTGATCGACGTCAACCTGACCGGCGTGTTCCTCTGCACCCGTGAAGTGGCGGCGAAAATGGTCGAGCTGAAGAACAGCGGCGCGATCATCAACATCTCGTCGATCTCCCGCGCGGGCAACGTCGGCCAGACCAACTACTCCGCCGCCAAGGCCGGCGTCGCGGCGGCGACGGTGACCTGGGCCAAGGAACTGGCGCGCTACGGCATTCGCGTGGCGGGCATTGCACCGGGCTTCATCGAAACCGAGATGACCCTGGGCATGAAGCCCGAAGCACTGGAGAAAATGACCTCAGGCATTCCGCTCAAGCGCATGGGCAAGCCGGAAGAGATCGCCCATTCGGCGGCGTACATCTTCGAGAACGACTACTACACCGGCCGGATTCTGGAGATGGATGGCGGGTTGCGCATCTGACCTGTGTCGCGCAATGAAAAACGCCCCGGTGCACAGGCACCGGGGCGTTTTGTTTAAACCACAGGCATCAATCGTCGCTGATAGTGATGTTCGGCATCGCCGGCGAAGCCGCTTCCTGCAACACGATCCGCGCACCGACGTGGCGGGCCAGTTCCTGATAGACCATGGCGATCTGGCTGTCCGGCTCGGCAATCACCGTCGGTTTGCCGCCATCGGCCTGTTCGCGGATCAGCATCGACAGCGGCAACGAGGCCAGCAGTTCGACGCCGAACTGGGTCGCCAGCTTCTCGCCACCGCCCTCACCGAACAGATGCTCGGCATGCCCGCAGTTCGAGCAGATGTGCACCGCCATGTTCTCCACCACGCCCAGCACCGGAATGTTGACCTTGCGGAACATCTCCACGCCTTTGCGCGCATCGAGCAGCGCCAGATCCTGCGGCGTGGTGACGATCACCGCGCCGGCCACCGGCACTTTCTGCGCCAGGGTCAGCTGAATGTCGCCGGTGCCTGGCGGCATGTCGATGATCAGGTAATCCAGGTCGCCCCAGGCAGTTTGCGTCACCAGTTGCAGCAGCGCCCCGGAGACCATCGGCCCGCGCCAGACCATCGGCGTGTTGTCGTCGGTCAGGAAGGCCATCGACATCACTTCGACGCCATGGGCCTGAAGCGGCACAAACCACTTCTGGTCCTTGATCTGCGGGCGGGTGCCCTCGGGGATGCCGAACATGATGCCCTGGCTCGGGCCGTAGATATCGGCGTCGAGAATCCCGACCTTCGCACCTTCACGGGCCAGCGCCAGGGCCAGGTTGGCGGCGGTGGTGGATTTGCCCACACCGCCCTTGCCGGATGCCACTGCAACCACGTTCTTGACGTTGGCCAGCCCCGGAATCTGAGCCTGGGCCTTGTGCGCGGCGATCACGCTGTTGACTTCGACCTTGGCCGACACCACGCCATCGAGGTTTTCGATGGCCAGTTGCAGCATTTGCGCCCAGCCGCTCTTGAACAGACCGGCGGCATAACCGATTTCCAGCTGCACGCTGACGCGGTCGCCGGCAATTTCGATGTTGCGCACGCAACCGGCGCTGACCGGGTCCCGGTTCAGGTAGGGGTCGGTGTATTGGCTGAGGACGGCTTCCACCGCTGCGCGAGTGACGGCGCTCATGGGCAACTCCGATAACAAGACTGGGAAAAGAAAGATGGCGGGTATCCTACCCCTTCTGTCCTCCGGACGGCATGCCCGGCAACGATTTGCAGGGGTGAAATATCTTTCCCGGCGCTTTATAGTGGCCGACCTCCGTTTCATCAAGTAGCGAAGCCCCACATGTCCGAACCACGCAAGATTCTCGTCACCAGCGCCCTGCCCTACGCCAACGGTTCGATCCACCTTGGCCACATGCTGGAATACATCCAGACCGATATGTGGGTGCGCTTCCAGAAGCATCGCGGCAATCAGTGCATTTATGTCTGCGCCGACGACGCCCACGGTTCGGCGATCATGCTGCGCGCGGAAAAGGAAGGCATCACCCCGGAACAACTGATCGCCAACGTCCAGGCTGAACACAGCGCCGACTTTGCCGAGTTCCTGGTGGACTTCGACAACTTCCACTCCACTCACGCCGAAGAAAACCGTGAGCTGTCGAGCCAGATCTACCTGAAGCTGCGTGACGCCGGGCACATCGCCCAACGTTCGATCACCCAGTATTTCGACCCGGAAAAGAAAATGTTCCTGGCCGACCGCTTCATCAAGGGCACCTGCCCGAAATGCGGCACCGAAGACCAGTACGGCGACAACTGCGAAAAATGCGGCGCGACCTACGCACCGACCGACCTGAAGGATCCGAAGTCGGCCATCTCCGGCGCCACCCCGGTGCTCAAGGATTCCCAGCACTTCTTCTTCAAGTTGCCGGACTTCCAGCAGATGCTGCAGACCTGGACCCGCAGTGGCACTCTGCAGGACGCTGTGGCCAACAAGATCGCCGAATGGCTGGACGCCGGCCTGCAACAGTGGGACATCTCCCGCGATGCGCCGTACTTCGGCTTCGAGATCCCGGGCGAGCCGGGCAAGTATTTCTACGTGTGGCTGGACGCACCGATCGGCTACATGGCCAGCTTCAAGAACCTGTGCAACCGCACGCCGGAGCTGGACTTCGACGCGTTCTGGGGCAAGGACTCCACCGCCGAGCTGTACCACTTCATCGGCAAGGACATCGTCAACTTCCATGCCCTGTTCTGGCCGGCGATGCTCGAAGGCGCGGGTTTCCGCAAACCGACCGGGATCAACGTACACGGCTACCTGACCGTCAACGGTCAGAAGATGTCCAAGTCCCGCGGCACCTTCATCAAGGCCCGTACCTACCTGGATCACCTGTCGCCGGAATACCTGCGCTACTACTACGCGGCCAAACTCGGCCGTGGCGTGGACGACCTCGACCTGAACCTCGAAGACTTCGTGCAGAAGGTCAACTCCGATCTGGTCGGCAAAGTGGTCAACATCGCCAGCCGCTGCGCCGGTTTCATCCAGAAGGGCAACGCCGGCCTGCTGGTGGACAAAAACGCCGCACCGGAACTGACCGACGCATTCCTGGCCGCTGCGCCGAGCATCGCCGACGCCTATGAAGCCCGCGACTTCGCCCGCGCCATGCGTGAAACCATGGCACTGGCCGACCGCGCCAACGCCTGGATCGCCGACAAGGCGCCATGGTCGCTGAACAAACAGGAAGGCAAGCAGGATGAAGTCCAGGCGGTCTGCGCCACGGCGATCAACCTGTTCCGCCAGCTGGTGATCTTCCTCAAACCGGTGCTGCCAGTGCTGGCCGCCGATGCCGAGGCGTTCCTCAACGTCGCCCCGCTGACCTGGAACGACCACACCACCCTGCTGGCCAACCACCAGTTGAACGAATTCAAGCCGTTGATGACCCGCATCGACCCGGTAAAAGTGCAAGCCATGACCGACGCCTCGAAAGAAGACCTGACCGCCAGCCAGACCGACACCGGCGCCGCGCCTGCCGGCAATGGCGAACTGGCCAAGGATCCGCTGTCACCGGAAATCGATTTCGACACCTTCGCCGCCGTCGACCTGCGCGTGGCACTGATCGTCAAGGCCGAACATGTTGAAGGCGCGGACAAGCTGTTGCGTCTGACCCTCGACATCGGTGACGAGCAACGCAACGTGTTCTCCGGAATCAAGAGCGCTTACCCGGATCCGTCGAAACTCGACGGTCGCCTGACCATGATGATCGCCAACCTCAAGCCACGGAAAATGAAGTTCGGCATCTCCGAAGGCATGGTGATGGCAGCCGGCCCTGGCGGTGAAGAAATCTACCTGCTGAGCCCGGACAGCGGCGCCAAGCCGGGTCAGCGCATCAAGTAAGGTTTTGCACTGATCGATCCCACAGGCGTACCCCGTGCGCCTGTGGGATTTTTCATATCTGGCCCACCCGTCATGGCGGCCGGAAAATGCCTAATCTTAAGTGACATCCGCCCGCTCTCACCGGCAGAACCATGACCGAACTCGTGCTTACGCTTTTCAGTGCTGCGCTGATCAACAACTTCGTGTTGCACTGGCCGCTGGGCGTCGATCCGCTGCTGGCCGGCGAACGCCGTCAGGTGCATGCGCTGGGGCTGGCGACGTTGTGTCTGATGTTGATTGTCGGCGTGACGGGTTACGCGATCGGGCATTGGCTGCTGGTGCCATTGCAACTGGAGTTCCTGCGGATGCTTGTGTTCCTGCCGCTGAGCGTGCTGCTGATCGCACCTTTGCTGAAGTTGCTGACGCGATGGCGACCCGATATGCCTTTTGACGGTTTGTGGCCGCTGCTGCTGGGCAACGCGGGTGTGCTGGGGCTGACACTGATCAACGCGCAAGCAGATAAAGGCCTGCTTCATGCGACAGCGCTGAGCCTGGGTGCCGGACTGGGTTTCTGGCTGGTGTTGAGCCTGTTCAGCGATTTGCGTGAGCGCACGGCCGACAACGATATTCCCCTGCCCTTTCGTGGCCTGCCGATCCAGTTGATCGGCGCCGGACTGATGGCCGTGGCTTTTCTCGGATTCAGTGGACTGATCAAAACATGAGTCTGATTCAACGCATCGACGCCTTGCTGCCGCAGACCCAATGTGGCAAGTGCGGCCATCCCGGATGCAAACCCTACGCGGAAGGCATCGCCGCCGGTGAGCCGATCAACAAGTGCCCGCCCGGTGGCGACGAAACCATCGCGGCGCTGGCCGAACTGTTGAAAATCCCGGTGCTGGAACTGGACATCAGCCGTGGTTCGGCGCCACCGCAAGTGGCCTATATCCGCGAAGCCGAATGCATCGGCTGCACCAAGTGCATTCAAGCCTGCCCGATCGACGCCATCGTTGGTGCGGCGAAACTGATGCACACAGTGATCATCGACGAATGCACCGGTTGCGATCTGTGCGTAGCGCCCTGCCCGGTGGACTGCATTGAAATGCACCCGCTGCCGCTGGGCACGCTGCCGGTGGTTGGAGGCCTGGCCAACAGCCTCGAAGAACAACAGGCACGCACCAAAAAGCGCGATCACGCCCGCCTGCGCTTCGAACGGCGCAACGCTCGTCTGCAACGCGAAGAACAGCAGAAACAGGCCGAACGCGAGGCTCGGGCGCAGCGCGCGGCACAGGTTGAAGTTGCGTCCGCCACGCTTGATCCGGTGCAGGCGGCACTGGAGCGGGTGCGTGCTCAGAAAGCCGTAACCGCCGACGCCGCGCTGAAAAAGGCCAAGATCGACGTGGCGATGAGCCGAGCTCAGTTGCACAAGTCGCTGAAAGCCTTCGGTCATCCGCCGACCTTCGAACAGCAGTCGCAACTGATCGTGTTGCAGCAGCAATTCGAAGCCGCCGAACAGGCCCTGACGAAACTGGAAAGCAGCGCCACACCTGCGCCGGCCGTGGCGGCCCCAGCAAAAGACGCCGACCTGAAACGGGCGAAAATCCAGCTGGCGATGCGCCGGGCCGAGCTGAAAAAGGCCCAGACCGCAGAGGCTCCGCCGGAGCAGATTGCAGCACTGGAACAAGCCCTGCGTGACGCCGAACAAGCGTTGCACGACGCCGAAGCCGCGAGCGACCAACCGCTGCCCGACCTTGTGCGCGTGGAGAAACGTCCGATCGACAACCAGCTTCGTCAGCTGAAAACCGAATTGGCCTACGCGCGCGCCGAGCTGAACAAACTGCAACGACGCGAAGGCACTCCAGTCGAAGTCCTCGACAAGGCCCGCACCCGCCTGCAAGAGGCCGAGCGGCAGGTACAAGCCCATGTCATTCATTGAAACCAGAGACGAGCGCCTGCAACAGGCAATGAAGCAGGTTCTGCTGGCGACATTGCCGGGGTTGCTGGCGTTGTTCTGGTTTTACGGCTGGGGCGTGTTGATCAACCTGATCCTGTCCGTCGTCACAGCCTTGAGCGTCGAAGCCGCCGTGACATCTCTGCGCCGGCAACCGCTGCAATCCACATTGACCGATGGCAGCGCAGTGGTCAGCGCCACGCTGCTGGCCATCGCCCTGCCGCCTTACTGCCCGTGGTGGCTGACGGTCACAGCAATCGGCTCAGGCCTGCTGTTGGGCAAACACTTGTACGGTGGCGTGGGCCGAAACCCTTTCAATCCGGCCATGCTCGGTTTTGCCGTGGCGATGGTGATGTTCCCGCAGCCGATGACCCATTGGCCGGCCCATGGGATGGATCTGACGGCGGCTGTTGGCCAGGTGTTCAACCTGGGCACGCAACCGGACGCCTGGGTCCAGGCCACGGCGCTGGACAGCCTGCGTATCAACAAAAGCCTGACTATCGATGAATTGTTTGCCACCCACCCGGCATTCGGCCGTTTCGGTGGACATGGCGTGGAGTGGGTGAACCTGGCGTTTCTCGCCGGTGGACTGTTTCTGCTACAACGCCGGGCGATTGGCTGGCACGCACCGGTCGGCATGCTCGCCAGCCTGTTCATCATCAGCCTGCTGTGCTGGAACGGCTCGGGGTCGGATTCCCATGGCTCGCCACTGTTTCATCTGCTGAGCGGCGCAACCATGCTGGGGGCATTCTTCATCGTCACTGAACCGGTTTCCGGTGCAAAAAGTACCCTCGCTCGCTTGCTGTTCGGCGTGGGCGTCGGCCTGCTGACTTATCTGATTCGTACCTGGGGCGGTTATCCCGACGGCGTGGCGTTCGCGGTGTTGCTGATGAACCTCTGCGTGCCGGCGCTGGAACGCCTTGCCGCTGCCCGTCAGACGCAGGTGACGCCATGAACCGCGCGAGCAGCCTGATGACCTTGGTGCTGCTGGCGACTGCAGGCGTCGGCGTGACTTACATTGTGCAACGCAGCAATGCCTCGCACATCGCCGCCGAACAGCGCCAGCTCGAAAATCGCAAATGGCTGGATGTGCTTTCAGTCGATGCGTACGACAACCAACCTCTGGAACAACCTTTGGCGCTGACTGGCACCGACCTGAGTCACAGCCTGCTGCTGGGCGGTTATCGTGCGACCAAAGCCGGTCAACCCGTGGCGGTGCTGCTCCTCAGCCAGACTGAAGGTTATGCGGGGAGCATCGAGTTGCTGATTGCCATCGATGCCAATGGCCGATTGCTCGGTGTGAAAACCCTTGAGCAATCTGAAACGCCGGCACTGGGCGGGCATATCGGTGACTGGCCAAATAGCTGGTTGCAGGCGTTTATCGGCAAATCCGGCAGCCAACCGACAGATGCCGGATGGGCCTTGAAAAAGGATCAGGGGCAATTCGACCAGATCGCGGGCGCAACCATGACCTCCCGCGCGGCCATCAACGCCATCCACGATGCCCTGCGCTATTTCGATGATCACCGCACGACCCTGCTGGGGAGCGCGCCATGAACACGTCAGCGACACTGTCGAATTCAATGATGCTGGTGCTGTTGATCGGCGCCACCGACGCCGTGGCCGGTGCGCTGGCGACTCTGTTGCTGTTCACCGTTGTGGTGAGCGCGTATGGCTTGTGCATGGCAGCGCTGCGCGTACGCCTGAGCAACGAGAGCCTGTTGCCGGTCAGTCTGGTGCTGGCCGCGACCCTGGCCGGCTGCGCCGATATTCTGCTGCAAAGCGCGTCGGTGCAGTGGCATCAGCAGATCAGCCTGTACACGGGACTGATCGGCCTGCAATGCGTTGTACTGGAACACAATGGATTTTTTCGCCTGCCGATCAATGGAAAACTGAAACTGTGCGGGCTGTTTGCCGCGCTGATGACAGTGCTGGCCGTGTTGCGCGAACTGATCGGTCAGGTCAGCATCGGCCATCATCTGTTTGAACACTGGCAAGGCTTGATCCCGTTTGCCGACGGCCTGCATTTCGCGACGCTGGCGCCTGGCGCCTTCATACTGCTGGGATTGTTGCTCGCTGCCCGTCAGGCCTGGACCCGCCCCGCCCCATCCGAGGAAACGCATCACCCATGAATGCCGCCAAACGCCTGGAGATCTTCCGCAGGTTTCACGAGGACAATCCCGAGCCCAAGACTGAACTGGCCTATTCTTCACCTTTCGAGCTGTTGATTGCGGTGATCCTGTCCGCGCAGTCGACGGATGTCGGGGTGAACAAGGCGACCGCGAAACTGTTCCCGGTAGCCAATACGCCAGCGGCCATTCACGCGTTGGGCGTGGAAGGCTTGTCCGAGTACATCAAGACGATCGGTCTGTATAACAGCAAGGCCAAAAACGTGATCGAGACCTGCCGCCTGCTGATGGAACTGCACGATAGCCAGGTCCCGCAGACACGCGAAGAACTGGAGGCCCTGCCCGGCGTAGGCCGCAAGACCGCCAACGTCGTGCTCAACACGGCTTTTCGTCAGCTGACCATGGCTGTCGATACGCACATTTTCCGGGTAAGCAACCGCACGGGCATTGCCCCGGGCAAAAATGTGGTCGAGGTGGAAAAGAAGTTGATGAAGTTTGTACCAAAAGAGTATCTGCTGGACTCCCACCACTGGCTGATTCTGCACGGGCGCTATGTATGTCTGGCGCGCAAGCCGCGCTGTGGCAGCTGCCGGATCGAAGATCTGTGCGAGTACAAACACAAAACCTCTGACGATTGATCGGCTATTGGATTTATCGATTCGTCGATTGAAAAAATCTTTTTTACCCGTAGCAGGAATATCGATATAAGGAGCGCCAAAGGCAGTCTTAGCCTGGAGTTAACCTTATGACTGACAGCAAAGAACAACTGGACGTAGATGACGACTTCGTCGCTGCAGATGCCGACGACGCCGAGCCTGTGGTCGAAGTCGCCAAGACCAACCTCAGCAAGCGCCGCACCATCGATAACCTGCTCGAGGAGCGCCGACTGCAGAAGCAATTGGCCGATTACGATTTTGATCTGTGACATTTGAAAGCCTCCCGCAACGGAGGCTTTTTATTTTTTGCTGCAAGTCGATACCGATCCGCCCATGATCCCTCGACGGTTGAAGCCGTCAGACCAGCCCATTACGCTGGGCCAGCTCGATCAGATCCACCAGAGAGCGCGCATTGAGTTTCAACAGCAAGCGGGTCTTGTAGGTGCTGACAGTCTTGTTGCTGAGAAACATGCCATCAGCGATTTCCTTGTTGGTCCTGCCCCTTGCCAATTGTTGCAGCACCATCATCTCGCGTCCGGACAGGCGATCAACCATGTCGGCCTCACTGGCATTGCCCAGACTGGTCCGCACAGTATGCAAGGCCTGATTGGGAAAGTAGCTGTATCCGGACAGCACAGCCTTTATTGCGCTGAGCAGTTCGGTCAGATCCTGTTGCTTGCAAACATATCCCGCAGCCCCCGACTGCATGCAGCGCATGGAAAAATGGCCCGGGGCCTGAGAGGTCAGCACCAACACTTTCAAAGGCATCGCGCTCGTCGTCAGACGCGCAATGACTTCCAGTCCATCAAGTTTTGGTATGCCGATATCCAGAATGACAATATCGGGCATCTGGTCGCGGGCCAGTTGTAATGCATCCACTCCATTATCCGTTTCTGCAACGACTTCGTAGCCATGACGTTCCATCAGCATACGCACAGCAAGACGAATGACGGGATGATCATCCACGATCAACACTTTATTCATGGGCAAGTCCAGTTTCGCTGTTCGATTTTTTAGAACCGGCACAATAACGTAGTCGTTTCATGCTTGGCATAGCAAAGTTCCTTTGCACCTGCAGCGAGAGACGCCTCCTACAGGCAATAAAGATTTATCCTACAGAAAAGACTCATAAACGCCCAACAACAGACTAGATTAAATAAGCATTTAAACTTTCCGGACCTGCAATTCAAAAACCGGAAGCAATGAGATCTGCAAAGGGCAGATCAAACAAACAAAAAAACCGAAACAACATACCGATATCCATCCGACTATTTTTAATATAGATACCAGATACCGAACACTGAAATCACTTCGGCCGGACTCTACAAGCAGCGCCAATAACCAACATGACGAGAAAGCCCCTACCCATGAGTAAAGAACATGTTAAAGATCAATCAAAAAATCACCAACCCCATCACCGTCATTGCCATATTCGCTTTCATCTCAGAAACGTCTGCGGCGGTATCCTTGCCATTTCTCGACAATGCCGAACGTGAAATCTATATCTGGTTTTTGATCAGCTTCCCGTTCTATTTACTGTTCCTGTTCTTCATCACTTTGAACTTCAACTATCGTTCCCTGTATGCCCCATCGGACTTCGACAATGACAACAACTTCCTCAAGGCTTTTGAAGATACGGAGCCTCATTCATCCGAAGAACCATCAGATCGGGAAGAGCCGGAAATACATGTAATAAAACTGCCGAAACCCATGAGTACACTGTGCATCGGTTTTATTCGAGGAACGAACGCCGAATCTCAAATAGACTCGATGAAGAAAAAAATTCTGCAACCGATAAAGCACTCACCCAGAATACTCCTCGTTCTGGTCGATGATATGCCAGACACTTTCCCGAAAGAAAACATCATCAAATCGCTCAGACAAGGCAATAAAACAACAGGAACGACATACTGTATTATTTACGACATTCGCTCGCCGAATATCACGGTATCGGGAAAGATTTAAAGTGAGACAGGGGGATGAATATTACTTCAACGCAATATTCGAAGTCATAAAGATGAAAACAGGAACGCTGACCGGCAACGATCAGGTCAACAGAAGGGTATTGCGGCATGGCGGCCTTGTCACAACGACAAGGCCGCCATTTGACGTCAGTTCCGAGGGGCTCAGAACAGCTTGCGGCCTTTGTTGGCAGCAATACGCATGCGCAGCGCGTTGAGCTTGATGAAGCCTGCGGCATCGGCCTGGTTGTAGGCGCCGCCGTCTTCTTCGAAAGTCGCGATGTTGGCGTCGAACAGCGAATCGTCGGACTTGCGGCCGGTCACGATCACGTTGCCCTTGTACAGTTTCAGGCGCACGACGCCGTTCACGTTGACCTGGGAGGCGTCGATCATCTGTTGCAGCATCAGACGCTCAGGGCTCCACCAGTAACCGGTGTAGATCAGGCTGGCGTACTTCGGCATCAACTCGTCTTTCAAGTGAGCGACTTCGCGGTCCAGGGTGATCGATTCAATGGCGCGGTGAGCGCGCAGCATGATGGTGCCGCCCGGGGTTTCGTAGCAGCCACGGGATTTCATGCCGACGTAACGGTTCTCGACGATATCCAGACGGCCGATACCGTGTTGGCCGCCGATCTTGTTCAGGGTCGCCAGTACGGTGGCCGGAGTCATTTCGACGCCGTCCAGCGCGACGATGTCGCCGTTGCGGTAAGTCAGTTCCAGGTACTGCGGGGTGTCGGGAGCCTTCTCCGGGGAGACGGTCCAGCGCCACATGTCTTCTTCGTGCTCGGTCCAGGTGTCTTCCAGCACGCCGCCTTCATAGGAGATGTGCAGCAGGTTGGCGTCCATCGAGTACGGGGATTTCTTCTTGCCGTGGCGCTCGATCGGGATCGCGTGCTTCTCGGCGTAGTCCATCAGTTTCTCGCGGGACAGCAGGTCCCACTCGCGCCAAGGGGCGATCACTTTCACACCAGGCTTGAGCGCGTAGGCACCCAGCTCGAAACGGACCTGGTCGTTGCCCTTGCCGGTCGCGCCGTGGGAAATGGCATCGGCACCGGTTTCGTTGGCGATTTCGATCAGACGTTTGGCGATCAGCGGACGCGCGATGGAAGTACCCAACAGGTACTCGCCTTCGTAAACGGTGTTGGCACGGAACATCGGGAACACGAAGTCACGCACGAATTCTTCGCGCAGGTCGTCGATGTAGATTTCTTTGACGCCCATGGCCTGAGCCTTGGCGCGAGCCGGCTCGACCTCTTCGCCCTGACCCAGGTCAGCGGTGAAGGTCACGACTTCACAGTTATAAGTATCCTGCAGCCACTTGAGGATCACCGAAGTGTCCAGGCCGCCGGAATACGCCAGAACGACCTTGTTTACGTCCGCCATGCCATCACTCCACGGGGTTCTACGGAAAGCCGAGGAGTCTACCGCTCAAACGCGATAATTTACAGAGGCGCGACAGCTTAAGACGACAAAGCGACAGAATCTGTCGAGAGCGCGACGATGACCGGCAGGTCAGGAAGTCGCCGCTGCGTTGGCCGGCGTACTGGCTTGAGGCGCTGGAGCAGTGACCGGGGCCACCCGGGCCAACTTCACGCTGACCCGACGGTTCTTCGCCCGGTTGGCGGCATTGGTGTTGGGGACCAGTGGGTATTGCTCACCGTGGAAACGCACAGTGATCTGCGATTCGGCGATGCCGTTGGCCTTGAAGAAATCGACCACCGCCAGCGCGCGACGGCGCGACAACTCACGATTGGTCAGACGATTGCCGCTGTTGTCGGAGTAGCCATCGAGCTCAATGTGATTGACCGTAGGATCGGCCTTCATGAACTCGAGCATCACTTGCAGTCTGGCTTTCGCGGCAGCGTCCAGATCGGTGCCCTCGCCCGGAAAGCCGACCTGCGAGTTTTTGACCTGATCGAAATTCTGCGGGAGCAGTTTCGCCACACAGGTCTGATAGTCGTTGAACGCCTTGCTGAACTTGACCGGCAGCAGACGCACTTCGGAGACCCGTCCATCCCCGGAGGCACGTCGCACCACCGGGCTGCGACCTTCCAGCAAACCACTGATCAACCCGCCGGCCTGCGACTGCGAACTGTTGAACAGCACGTTGCCGGTGCCAATCCTGACGCTGCCCAGATTGATGTCATTGCGTCCCGGCTGCCAAGGCGCTGCCGCCGCCAGCAAGGTTGCCGAACCGCCGCCCAGCATCGCGTTGTAGGCGTTCAGGCGAAAAATCGCCTGCTCGCCGGCCTTGCGCACGAACTGGCCCGAGCCGAAGTCGGTGATCGGCTGCGTCAGGCGGCATTCGAACTTGTCGCCTTCGACCGTCCACTCAATGTTCTCCAGACGGGTCTGGTAGGTCAGTGCCATCGCGGGAAGACTGGCAAACACACTGAGCAAGACTAAATAACGCTGGCGCACGGGAGGCTCCATTGGCTTCTACAACAAAAAAGACCGATACATACGTGTTTACGGCATACCTATGGGATATCGGACGCTCGTCGCAAAACTTGATAGCGAGTGCCTGCAAGAGTCTTTTCCGGTAGCATTCGCCTCAGTTTGACCCGCCTGGAATCCCCTCATGTCCGACCGCCTGACCCTGCTGCGTCCCGACGACTGGCACATTCATCTTCGTGATGGTGCCGTGTTGACCAATACCGTTGCAGATGTTGCGCGCACCTTTGGTCGCGCCATCATCATGCCCAACCTGGTACCTCCGGTGCGCAACGCCGCTGAAGCCGACGGCTATCGCCAGCGGATTCTCGCTGCCCGCCCGGCCGGCAGTCGTTTCGAGCCGTTGATGGTGCTGTACCTCACCGACCGTACCCAGCCCGAAGAAATTCGTGAAGCCAAGGCCAGCGGTTTTGTCCACGCGGCCAAGTTGTACCCGGCCGGCGCCACCACCAACTCCGATTCCGGGGTCACCAGCATCGACAAGATCTTCCCGGCGCTGGAAGCCATGGCCGAAGTCGGCATGCCGCTGTTGATCCACGGTGAAGTCACCCGTGGCGACGTCGATGTGTTCGACCGCGAGAAAATCTTCATCGACGAGCACATGCGTCGTGTGGTCGAGCGTTTCCCGACGCTCAAGGTCGTGTTCGAACACATCACCACCGGTGATGCCGTGCAGTTCGTCAACGAGGCTTCGGCCAACGTCGGCGCGACCATCACCGCGCATCATCTGCTGTACAACCGCAACCACATGCTGGTGGGCGGGATTCGGCCGCACTTCTATTGCCTGCCGATCCTCAAGCGCAACACCCACCAGGAAGCCCTGCTCGACGCCGCCACCAGCGGCAGCGCGAAGTTCTTCCTCGGCACCGACTCGGCGCCGCACGCCCAGCACGCCAAGGAAGCCGCCTGCGGCTGCGCCGGCTGCTACACCGCGTACGCCGCCATCGAGCTGTATGCCGAAGCCTTTGAACAGCGCAATGCGCTGGACAAGCTCGAAGCATTCGCCAGCCTCAACGGCCCGCGTTTCTACGGCCTGCCGGCCAACACCGACCGTATCACCCTGGTTCGTGAAGAATGGACCGCCCCGACCAGCCTGCCTTTCGGCGAGCTGACCGTTATCCCGCTGCGCGCCGGTGAAAAACTGCGCTGGCGCCTGCTGGAGGAACACGCGTGAGTGAAGACCATTTCGACGACGAACTGGACGGTCAAGGTGGCGGCGGCTCCCGCCATCCGATGGCAGCACGCTTTCGCGGCTACCTGCCGGTTGTCGTCGACGTAGAAACCGGTGGTTTCAACTCGGCCACCGATGCGTTGCTGGAGATTGCCGCGACCACCATCGCCATGGATGAAAAGGGTTTCGTCTACCCGGATCACACCTACTTCTTCCGCGTCGAGCCGTTCGAAGGCGCCAACGTCGAAGCGGCGGCACTGGAGTTCACCGGGATCAAGCTCGATCACCCGTTGCGCATGGCCGTCAGCGAAGAAACGGCCCTGACCGACATCTTCCGTGGCGTGCGCAAGGCCTTGAAGGCCAACGGTTGCAAGCGGGCGATCCTGGTCGGCCACAACAGCAGCTTCGACCTGGGCTTCCTCAACGCCGCCGTTGCGCGGCTGGACATGAAGCGCAATCCGTTCCACCCGTTCTCCAGCTTCGACACCGCGACCCTCGCCGGCCTGGCGTACGGTCAGACCGTCCTGGCGAAAGCCTGTCAGGCAGCCGATATCGATTTCGATGGCCGTGAAGCGCATTCGGCGCGTTACGACACCGAAAAGACCGCCGAGCTGTTCTGCGGCATCGTCAACCGCTGGAAACAGATGGGCGGCTGGGAAGACTTCGACGACTGATCTTCGTCGGACTGCTTCCGAGCATGAAAAAACCGGCCACATGGGCCGGTTTTTTTGTACCTCGCTTTCTGTACCTGAAGCGTGCGCCTTACAGGGCAGCAGCGTTCTCGGTCAGGTAAGCCGCAACGCCTTCTGGCGAAGCGTTCATGCCTTTGTCGCCTTTTTTCCAGTTGGCAGGGCAGACTTCGCCGTGCTCTTCGTGGAATTGCAGAGCGTCGACCAGACGGATCAGCTCTTCCATGTTACGGCCCAGCGGCAGGTCATTGATGATCTGCGAACGGACAACGCCTTTGTCGTCGATCAGGAACGCGCCACGGAACGCCACGCCACCTTCGGACTCAACGTCGTAGGCCTTGGCGATGTCGTGCTTCATGTCGGCTGCCATGGTGTATTTCACCTGACCGATGCCGCCATTGTTGACCGGGGTGTTACGCCAGGCGTTGTGGGTGAAGTGCGAGTCGATCGAAACGGCGACCACTTCAACGTTGCGCGCCTTGAAATCAGCCATGCGGTTGTCCAGAGCGATCAGCTCGGACGGGCAGACGAAGGTGAAGTCCAGCGGGTAGAAGAACACCAGGCCGTATTTGCCTTTGATGGCCGAGGACAGGGTGAAGCTGTCAACGATCTCGCCATTGCCGAGTACGGCCGGGACGGTGAAGTCAGGGGCTTGTTTGCCTACGAGTACGCTCATTGATATCTCCTGGTGTAGAAACTTGAAGTTCAGGGTCCGCGCCAGCCTGCCACCCTCAGGCGACAGCCCTGTGACACGAACCCCCTTCGCAAGGGCCGACCATCATACACTGCGTTTTTCGACTGTCCTCAAAGGTTTTTCGCGAAATCCCGGCTGGCATTCAGCCATGCACCACCGTTCGTCAGTCACAGGCGTTGGCGATGAAAACCACTGGGAAAGCACTTTGACAATCATTCTCGTTAACATTAAGATCCATCGCAATTGAGTCACAACCAGCGACGGTTCTCACTTATGTATGTTTGCCTCTGCACTGGCGTCACCGACGGACAGATCCGCGAAGCGATCTATGAAGGTTGCTGCAGCTATAAAGAAGTCCGTCAGGCCACCGGCGTCGCCAGCCAATGCGGCAAATGTGCGTGCCTGGCGAAGGAAGTGGTCCGTGAAACCCTGACCAAGCTGCAAACCGCCCAGGCTGCGATCCCCTACCCGGCAGAATTTACCGCCGCGTAATTATCACGAATTCGAAGAACCGGACTTATGTCCGGTTTTTTTATGCCTGAAAATCAATTGCTTAGCGTCTAGACGCGGAACACAAACATTCTTATTCAGATTAATTTTCATTTATTATTCAATAACTTAGGTTTGACACTTATAAATACCCAGCTCAAACTCTGCCCTATATACCGCTACTTAGGGCAGGACTCCCACCATGAAAGGCGACGTAACAGTCATCCAGCATCTCAACAAGATCCTTGCCAATGAGCTGGTCGCGATCAATCAGTACTTCCTGCATGCGCGCATGTACGAAGATTGGGGCCTGAACAAGCTGGGCAAGCACGAGTACCACGAATCCATCGACGAGATGAAGCACGCGGACAAGCTGATCAAGCGCATCCTGTTCCTCGAAGGCCTGCCGAACGTCCAGGACCTGGGCAAGCTGCACATCGGCGAGCACACCAAGGAAATGCTGGAGTGCGACCTGCGTATCGAGCGCACCGGTCACGCCGACCTGAAGGCAGCCATCGCTCATTGCGAATCCGTTGGCGACTTCGGCAGCCGCGAACTGCTTGAAGACATTCTTGAGTCCGAAGAAGAACACATCGACTGGCTGGAAACCCAACTCGGCCTGATCGATAAAGTCGGTCTTGAGAACTATCTGCAATCGCAGATGGGCGACGACGAGTGATTAGCCAGCGCTAAACACGAGATACAAAAAAGCCCCGCCCTCTTTCAAGAGGCGGGGCTTTTTATTGCCCGGACTTCAGACTCGCCGAAATCCAGGCTGAAACCAATCAGGCTTCGGACTTGGCCGCAGCAGCCTTGGCGGATGCTTCCTTGACCAGGGTCTGCAGTTCACCGTTGGCGAACATTTCAGCCATGATGTCGCTGCCACCGACCAGTTCACCGGCTACCCACAGTTGCGGGAAAGTCGGCCAGTTGGCGTACTTTGGCAGGTTGGCACGGATTTCCGGGTTCTGCAGGATGTCGACGTAGGCGAACTTCTCGCCACAGCCCATTACAGCCTGCGCAGCTTTCGCAGAGAAGCCACACTGCGGGGCATTCGGCGAGCCTTTCATGTAAAGCAGAATGGTGTTGTTGGCAATCTGCTCTTTAATCGTTTCGATGATATCCATGGAGCACCTCGGCTGAACTTTCCGACTCATGGGTCGGCACGGTGGCGCATTGTAACGGAATCCCGAGCGCCCTGCTCGGTCTCCCCGACAGACTTGCTCAAGCCGCCGCCACCGTCACCGGCACGCCGTTGAGCGCCGCATTGCCTGACAGCTCGTCGAGCTGGCATTCATCGGTCAGGTCATTCGCGCTCGAGCCCGGCTGGCCACTGGCAATCGCCATCTGCACCCCCGGCCGGGCATGGCCCCAGCCGTGGGGCAGGCTGACCACGCCCGGCATCATGTCCGCACTGCCGAGCACCTCGACCTCGATCTGGCCGACCCTTGAACTGACCCGCACCAGTTGACCATCACTGAGCCCGCGACTGGCGAGATCCTCCGGATTCATCAACAACTGATGACGCGGCTTGCCCTTCACCAGTCGATGATAGTTGTGCATCCACGAGTTGTTGCTGCGCACATGACGGCGACCAATCATCAACAGTTCACCGGCGGCCGGCGCCTGCAAAGCAGAGAAACGCGCCAGGTCGGCGAGAATTTCCGGCGGCGCGGCCTGAACGCGTTGATTGGCGGTCTTCAATCGCGGTGTCAGGTTGGGTTTCAGCGCTCCCAGATCAACGCCGTGGGGATGATCGAACAGCGTCGCCAGCGACAATTTGTGTTCGGACGCATCGCCATAGGCGCCCATGCGCAACCCCATGTCGATCATCTTCGCCGGCGGCATCGTCGGTTTCAGCTCCTTGCCGGTCTTCGCCGCAAAGGCCCTGGCCAGGCCGACGAAGATTTCCCAGTCGTGCAGTGCGCCTTCAGGTTTGGCGAGAATCGCCCGGTTGAAACGGGTGACGTTGCGCACCGCAAACAGGTTGAAGGTGGTGTCGTAGTGATCGTTCTCCAGCGCCGAGGTCGACGGCAGGATCAGGTCGGCATAGCGCGTGGTTTCGTTGATATACAGGTCGACACTGACCATGAACTCCAACCCGTCCAGCGCCTGCTCCAGTTGCCGGCCGTTGGGCGTGGACAGCACCGGGTTGCCGGCGACGGTGATTAACGCGCGGATCTGTCCTTCACCTTCGGTGAGCATTTCTTCGGCCAGTGCCGAGACCGGTAACTCGCCGCCGTATTCAGGACGCCCCGAAACACGGCTCTGCCATTTGTTGAAGTGCCCGCCTGAAGTCGATGCCACCAGATCCACCGCAGGCTCCGTGCACAGTGCACCGCCAACCCGATCGAGGTTGCCGGTCACCAGGTTGATCAACTGCACGACCCAATGGCACAGCGTGCCGAAAGCCTGAGTGGAAACACCCATTCGACCGTAGCAGACGGCGCTCGGCGCAGCGGCGAAGTCCCGGGCCAGTTGGCGGATCTGTTCGGCGGGAACGGCGCACAACGGGCTCATGGCCTCGGCGGTGAAACCCGCCACCGCCGCGCGAACCTCATCCAGACCGTCCACCGGCAAATGACTGCCTCGAGCCAGCCTCTCATCGAACAGCGTGTTGAGTACACCAAACAACAACGCCGCATCGCCGCCGGGGCGCACGAACAAATGCTGATCGGCCATCGCCGCCGTCTCGCTGCGCCGGGGGTCGACCACCACTACTTTGCCGCCCCGGGCCTGAATAGCCTTCAGACGTTTCTCGACATCCGGCACGGTCATGATGCTGCCGTTGGACGCCAGCGGGTTGCCACCCAGGATCAGCATGAAATCCGTGTGATCTATATCCGGGATCGGCAGCAGCAAACCGTGGCCGTACATCAGGTAGCTGGTCAGGTGATGGGGTAATTGGTCGACAGAAGTGGCCGAGTAACGATTGCGGGTTTTCAGCAGCCCCAGAAAGTAATTGCTGTGGGTCATCAGCCCGTAGTTGTGCACGCTGGGGTTGCCCTGATACACGGCAACCGCGTTCTGACCATGACGCTCCTGAATGGCCGAGAGCTTTTCGGCTACAAGCTCGAACGCTTCGTCCCACTCGATCGGCAGCCATTCACTGCCGACCCGACGCATGGGCTGGCGCAGACGATCCGGATCATTCTGGATGTCTTGCAGCGCCACGGCTTTGGGGCAGATGTGCCCGCGACTGAAGGTATCCAGTGCATCGCCCTTGATCGAGGTGATCTGCACCTGGCCGTCGGTTTCTGTGGTTTCGATGGTCAAGCCGCAGATGGCTTCACACAGGTGGCAGGCACGGTGATGGAGAGTCTTGGTCATGGCCAGTCTCTGTCTTGTTCTGGGCAGGCAAGCACGCCTGCGGGAACAAAACTATGGCGCGTGGCCGGGCGCCGCGCCAGCGACGTTCGTCTTGTGAATCGGCGGCCATCAGGCCGGCCGATAGACCCGCTTCAGTTCGCCGGAAGCTGTGGCGGTGCGGCCAGCTGGATTTCCTGGATGGTCTCGATCTGCTCGTGCGCGACGTGCACGCCGGTGAGTTCGCCGATCAATCGCCAGTGCTCATCGAGTCCGGCGCTAATGGTGGCCATGCGATCGATCATATGGCGGCCGGCCGTCTTGACCACTTCGTCTTCACTGCGCAGCAGTTCGAAGGACATTGAAGTGACCGATGCGGTCAGATGAGTCAGTGAGCGTGCCGTGTGGCCCAGCAATTCCATTAACAGTTTTTCTTTCGATTCCATGCGGGGGCTTCCTGCGTCGCTCGTGAGTTATTTATAACCCAGCACTTTGCTTTAGCAAATGTTTCAGATCTGACATCCGACCAGCGAATCCATGGCTGACCAGTCGCAAACCGACCAGACCTGTTCCATCCCCGCCCCGCCTGATTGCCAAGCCGTGCGGCGTCAGTGTACAAAGGTCTGGAACCCGGCTCCAAACCGGCGCTTCGAGTGACCTCGTCACCCCCGCACAATCCGCAAAAATCGCAGCCTATTGGAAAAACGCGACATTTAGTGTCAATATCGCGCCTCCCCCTATTTCGTCGCCCCGTGCGGCTTACGCCGCAGGTCTCGCCCGTTGTTCCGATAAACAAGGCTTTGAGCATCTGCGGTTTGTAGCAAAAAGGTAGTCAATGATGAGCGCAAGGCACTTTCTCTCCCTGATGGATTGCACGCCCGAAGAGCTGGTCAGCGTGATCCGTCGAGGCGTTGAGCTCAAGGACCTGCGTAACCGCGGCGTACTGTTCGAGCCTTTGAAAAACCGCGTCCTGGGGATGATCTTCGAGAAATCCTCGACCCGTACCCGGATCTCCTTCGAGGCCGGCATGATCCAGCTCGGTGGCCAGGCGATCTTCCTTTCGCCGCGCGACACCCAACTGGGCCGTGGCGAGCCCATCGGCGACTGCGCCATCGTCATGTCGAGCATGCTCGATGCGGTGATGATCCGTACCTTTGCCCATAGCACCCTGACCGAATTTGCCGCCAACTCCCGCGTGCCGGTGATCAACGGCCTGTCCGATGACCTGCACCCGTGCCAGTTGCTGGCCGACATGCAGACCTTCCTCGAATACCGTGGCTCGATCCAGGGCAAGACCGTGGCCTGGATCGGCGATGGCAACAACATGTGCAACAGCTATATAGAAGCGGCGATCCAGTTCGACTTCCAGTTGCACGTGGCCTGCCCTGAAGGCTACGAGCCAAATCCCGAGTTCGTGGCCCGGGCCGGTGATCGCGTGACCATCGTCCGCGACCCAAAAGACGCCGTGCGTGGCGCGCACCTGGTCAGCACCGATGTCTGGACCTCCATGGGCCAGGAAGAGGAAACCGCCAAGCGCCTGAAGCTGTTTGCGCCGTTTCAGGTCAACCGCGCCCTGCTCGACCTGGCTGCCGATGACGTGCTATTCATGCACTGCCTGCCCGCCCACCGCGGTGAGGAAATCAGCCTCGACCTGCTCGATGACCCGCGCTCCGTCGCCTGGGATCAGGCAGAAAACCGTCTCCACGCACAGAAGGCCCTGCTCGAGTTCCTCGTCGAACCGGCATATCACCACGCATGAGTCATGAATTACTGCTGAACCTGCGCAACCTCGCTTGCGGCTATCAAGATCAACGTGTGGTGCAGAACCTCAATCTGCACCTCAACGCCGGCGACATCGGTTGCCTGCTCGGCTCGTCCGGCTGCGGCAAGACCACCACCCTGCGCGCCATCGCCGGTTTCGAACCGGTGCACGAAGGGGAAATCCAGCTCGGCGGGGAAACCCTCTCCAGAGCCGGTTTCACCCTCGCCCCGGAGAAGCGCCGGATCGGCATGGTGTTCCAGGACTACGCGCTGTTCCCGCACCTGAGTGTCGCGGACAACATCGCCTTCGGCATTCGCAAGCACCCGAACAAGGAGCGCGTCGTCGAAGAACTGCTGGAACTGGTCAACCTGAAGAACCTCGGCAAGCGCTTCCCGCACGAACTGTCCGGCGGCCAGCAGCAACGTGTCGCCCTCGCCCGCGCCCTGGCGCCGGAGCCGCAACTGCTGCTGCTCGACGAGCCGTTCTCCAACCTCGACGGCGAACTGCGACGCAAGCTCAGC
The DNA here is from genome assembly GCF_012974785.1 of Pseudomonas fluorescens. GTDB lineage: Bacteria > Pseudomonadota > Gammaproteobacteria > Pseudomonadales > Pseudomonadaceae > Aquipseudomonas > Aquipseudomonas fluorescens_BT. The sequence goes on from NZ_CP027561.1 coordinate 4,979,516, forward strand.
CATGAAGTGCGCGACATCCTCAAGGCCCGTGGCACCAGCGCAATTCTGGTGACCCACGATCAGGAAGAAGCCTTCGCCGTCAGCGATCACGTCGGCGTGTTCAAGGAAGGCCGGCTGGAGCAGTGGGATACGCCTTACAACCTCTATCACGAACCGGCGACACCGTTTGTTGCCAGCTTCATTGGCCAGGGCTATTTCATTCGCGGCCAGCTCGGCAGCCCGGAATCGGTGCACACCGAACTTGGTGAACTGCGCGGCAATCGCGCCTACACCTGGCCGGTCGGTGGCGCGGTGGATGTGCTGCTGCGTCCGGACGACATCGTTTACGCGCCGGACAGCGGGCTGAAAGCACGGATCGTCGGCAAGACATTCCTTGGGGCTTCGACCCTGTATCGCCTGCAACTGCCGACCGGCGCTCAACTGGAATCGATCTTCCCGAGCCATGCTGACCATCAGATCGGTGCTGATGTCGGGATTCGTGTGGCGGCGGAACATCTGGTGCTGTTCCAGGCGTCCGGCAGCACCGCTGCGCAGATTCCCGCTGTGGAAAACGGCGTTCGTCGCTACAGCACCGCGCACTGATCTGCCGACAAATAATGAGGGAGCCTGATGGCTCCCTTGTTTTTTGCTCTCAGCCCAGCATTAATGTGCCGCTGGCAACCAGGGTCGCATGTCCGCCGATCTTCACCCGCTCGCCTTCCAGCCGACAGAACAACTCCCCGCCCCGCGACGAACGCTGGCAAGCCGTCAGGCTCGATTTGCCCAGCCGTTTGGACCAGTACGGGATCAGGCTGCAATGGGTCGAGCCGGTCACCGGATCTTCATTGATGCCAATGGCAGGAGCAAAATAGCGCGAGACGAAATCATGCTGATTGCCCCGGGCCGTGACGATGGCACCGAGCCAGGGCAGTTTGGCCAGGGCGACCATGTCCGGCGTGCAATCGAGCACCGCCTGCTCCGACTCGAGCACCACGAACAGTTCGTTGGAACCCAGCACATCCACCGCCTGAACGCCCAACGCTCGCTCGACATCCAGTGTCACGCCGATTTCCGAAGGGGTGATGGCCGGAAAATCCAGCCACAATCGGTTACCTTCCCGACTCACACTCAACGGCCCGGACTTGCAGATGAACTCCAGACGCTCGGCCGTTTCCTTGTAAATCTCGAACAGCACATACGCACTGGCCAGGGTCGCGTGACCGCACAACGGCACCTCGGTGGTCGGCGTGAACCAGCGGATGTGCCAGGCCTGACCTTCGCGCACCAGAAACGCGGTTTCCGCCAGGTTGTGCTCGGCGGCGATCTTCTGCATCAAGTTGTCCGAGAGCCAGGCGTCGAGCCGATAGACCATCGCCGGGTTGCCACTGAACGGCCTATCGCTGAATGCGTCGACCTGATGAAACTCGAGCTGCATAACCTTCTCCCCGTGTCAGTCGAAAGAGCATGACGCTACGGCTCGTTCATCGCCAGTGACAGAGCCGGTCAATTTTTCTCATACAGAACTCAGGCGCGACCAATGTCGGCGAACTTCGCCTGGGTGTGCTCGGCGAGAACCGCGGGCGCCAGTTCGACCTCCAGCCCGCGTCGACCGGCACTGACATAAATGGTCGCAAACCCCTGGGCGGAATTATCAATAAAAGTGCGCAGGCGCTTTTTCTGTCCCAGCGGACTGATGCCGCCCAACAGGTAACCGGTGGAACGTTGCGCAGCGGCCGGGTCGGCCATTTCGACTTTCTTTACTCCGGCCGCGTGGGCGAGCCCCTTGAGGTCGAGACTTCCGACGACCGGCACCACCGCCACCAGCAATTCACCTTTTTCACTGGCCGCCAGCAGAGTCTTGAACACTTGTGCCGGCTCCAGCCCCAGTTTTTCCGCGGCCTCCAGCCCGTAGGACGCCGCTTTCGGGTCATGTTCGTAACTGTGCACGCGATGTTCGGCACGAACTTTTTTCAACAAGTCCAACGCAGGGGTCATGGCAGCTCCAGGCTCGGCAGTAACAAAAAAACCTGCGCCGGATTCTAGGCCATCGCCAAGCAAAAGGCTCTATTGCGCGCCACGTTTCCCGCGGCTTGCAGGCTGACAGTCGGATTGCCCGGCGAGTGCCCCGCAGGATCATTCACCTGACTGATAGTTTATTTGTGACTGACGGTTCACTTTCGACCTTTGACAGCTTTGTTTCTTGTCTATATTTTTTCGAATCTGAATAATGTAAGAATTATGGTCACCGCAGCAACCAGCAGTAAACCGGGAACAGGATGGGGATCCTGCCCCGGCGAAAATCGCGCCTTGCCCTGTCGGCAAACGCGCCAGACAACAACAAAAACCGAGGTTTTCAATGACAACTGCGTTACAGCAACCATCGCTCTCGAGCCAGTGCCTGGCCGAGTTTCTGGGTACTGCACTTCTGATCTTCTTCGGTACAGGCTGCGTCGCGGCGCTCAAGGTCGCGGGCGCCAGCTTCGGTCTGTGGGAAATCAGCATCATCTGGGGCGTCGGCGTGAGCATGGCGATCTACCTCACCGCCGGGGTTTCCGGTGCGCACCTGAACCCTGCCGTCAGTATTGCCCTGAGCATTTTTGCCGACTTCGAAAAGCGCAAACTGCCGTTCTACATCCTTTCACAGATTGCCGGCGCCTTCTGCGGCGCGCTGTTGGTTTACACGCTGTACAGCAACCTGTTCTTCGATTTCGAACAGACTCACCATATGGTTCGTGGTTCGGCCGCCAGCCTGGAACTGGCGTCGGTGTTCTCCACCTTCCCGAACCCTGCGCTGTCGACGGCCCAGGCGTTCCTGGTCGAGGTGATCATCACGGCGATCCTGATGGGCGTGATCATGTCCCTGACCGACGATAACAACGGCCTGCCGAAAGGCCCGCTGGCGCCGCTGCTGATCGGCCTGTTGATTGCCGTGATCGGCAGCTCGATGGGCCCGCTGACCGGTTTCGCGATGAACCCGGCCCGCGACTTCGGTCCGAAACTGATGACTTTCTTCGCAGGCTGGGGTGAAATTTCCTTCACCGGCGCACGTGAAATCCCGTACTTCCTGATTCCGATTTTTGCACCGATTGTCGGTGCCTGCCTCGGCGCTGCCGGGTATCGCGGTCTGATTGCCCGTCACCTGACCGGCGCCACACCTGCTACAAAGGATGCAGAACCGGCCATTGACGGCAAACCAAGAACTTCTTGAAACAAGTCGGCGCGGGTTCCTGCCAATCCGAGCCTGCGCCACGGCCCACTCTCCCTTATTTCGTCCAAGGCAATCGACATGACCGACATTCAGAATAAGAACTACATCATTGCCCTCGATCAGGGTACGACCAGCTCCCGTGCGATCATTTTCGACCGCGATGCGAACGTGGTCTGCACCGCGCAGCGCGAATTCGCCCAGCATTACCCGCAAGCCGGCTGGGTCGAACACGACCCGATGGAAATCTTCGCCACCCAGAGCGCGGTGATGGTCGAAGCGCTGGCCCAGGCCGGTCTGCATCACGATCAGGTGGCCGCCATCGGCATCACCAACCAGCGTGAAACCACCGTGGTCTGGGACAAGACCACCGGTCGCCCGGTCTACAACGCGATCGTCTGGCAATGCCGCCGCAGCACCGAGATCTGCCAGCAGCTCAAGCGCGACGGCCATGAAGACTACATCCGCGACAACACCGGTCTGGTGACCGACCCGTACTTCTCCGGCACCAAACTGAAGTGGATCCTCGACAACGTCGAGGGCAGCCGTGAACGTGCGCGCAACGGCGAACTGCTGTTCGGCACCGTCGACAGCTGGCTGATCTGGAAATTCACTGGCGGCAAGGTCCACGTCACCGACTACACCAACGCCTCGCGCACCATGCTCTTCAACATCCACACGCTTGAGTGGGACGCGAAGATGCTGGAGATCCTCGACATCCCGCGCGAGATGCTGCCGGAAGTCAAAGCCTCCTCGGAAATCTACGGTCGTACCAAGAGCGGCATCGCCATCGGCGGTATCGCCGGCGACCAGCAGGCCGCGCTGTTCGGCCAGATGTGCGTGGAGCCGGGCCAGGCGAAAAACACCTACGGCACCGGCTGCTTCCTGCTGATGAACACCGGCGACAAAGCGGTGAAATCGCAACACGGCATGCTCACCACCATCGCCTGTGGCCCACGCGGCGAAGTGGCTTACGCACTGGAAGGCGCGGTGTTCAACGGTGGCTCGACCGTGCAGTGGCTGCGCGATGAGCTGAAAATCATCAACGACGCCCACGACACCGAATACTTCGCCAATAAAGTGAAGGACAGCAACGGCGTCTACCTGGTGCCAGCCTTCACCGGCCTCGGCGCTCCCTACTGGGACCCGTATGCCCGTGGCGCGCTGTTCGGCCTGACCCGCGGCGTGCGTGTGGATCACATCATCCGCGCCGCGCTGGAATCGATCGCCTACCAGACCCGCGACGTACTCGACGCCATGCAACAGGACTCCGGCGAACGCCTCAAGGCCCTGCGCGTGGACGGCGGTGCGGTAGCCAACAACTTCCTCATGCAGTTCCAGGCCGACATCCTCGGCACTCAGGTCGAGCGCCCGCAAATGCGCGAAACCACAGCGCTCGGCGCGGCTTACCTGGCCGGCCTGGCGTGCGGTTTCTGGGGCAGCCTGGAAGAACTGCGCGGCAAGGCAGTGATCGAGCGCGAGTTCGAACCGAGTCTGGACGAAGCGGCCAAAGAGAAGCTCTATAAAGGCTGGAAAAAAGCCGTCAGCCGTACCCGTGACTGGGAACGCGAGGACGCTGAATAAGCCAGTCTGAGGACTGACTAAGGCTGGTCCAAACAGCGTGAAAGCGTAGCGAGCGAAGGCAAGACAAGGCAAAAACAGGCGAGGACGCGGAGTTTACGGGTTTGTAAATGAGCAGTCCGAGCCTGTTTTTAACGCAGGATTGCCGAGCGCAGTAGCTTTCACGTTGTTTGGAAACTGGTCGGGAGGAGATTCCTGCGTCATCATGGGCAAATTTTGCACGGCAGCCCAAAGGAAGCCCCATGAATCTGCCTCCCCGTCAGCAGCAAATCCTCGAGCTGGTCCGCGAACGCGGCTATGTGAGCATCGAGGAAATGGCCACGCTGTTCGTTGTTACCCCGCAAACCATCCGCCGCGATATCAATCAACTGGCGGAAGCCAATCTGCTGCGTCGCTACCATGGCGGCGCCGCTTATGATTCCAGCGTCGAAAACACCGCCTATGCGATGCGCGCCGATCAGATGCGCGATGAAAAACAACGCATCGGTGAAGCCATCGCCGCGCAGATCCCCGATCACGCCTCGCTGTTCATCAACATCGGCACCACCACCGAATCGATTGCCCGCGCCCTGCTCAATCACAGCCACCTGAAAATCATCACCAACAACCTGCACGTCGCCTCGATGCTCAGCGCCAAGGATGATTTCGATGTGCTGCTGACCGGCGGCAACGTGCGTCGCGACGGCGGCGTGGTGGGTCAGGCCAGCGTGGATTTCATCAATCAGTTCAAGGTCGACTTTGCACTGGTGGGCATCAGCGGTATCGACGAAGACGGCAGCCTGCTCGACTTCGATTACCAGGAAGTGCGGGTGTCCCAGGCAATCATCGCCAATGCCCGGCAGGTAATTCTGGCGGCGGACTCCAGCAAGTTCGGGCGTAACGCGATGATCCGCCTCGGCCCGATCAGCCTGATCGATTGCCTGGTGACCGATCAGCAACCGGTGCCGGCCCTGGCGCAATTGCTGAGCCAGCACAAGATTCGCCTCGAAGTCGTTTAACCCTCTCCCGCAGAAGGCGCCTGCACTGGCGCCTTATGCACATCTGATGTTCGAATATTTTCCTTTCCCCGCCCTTCGATGAGTTTTTTCAATCGAAGTCGACTGGCTGCGCGCGTCTTTATGGGCTACCATTTTCGCAAATGAACATTCATGTTCGATTTCCAAGACAGAAAATCAAAAGAGCCCGAGGCCAGCCGATGTCCACATCTACCTTGCGTACGCCCCCTATCTCCGAGATCTACGACATCGCCGTCATCGGCGGCGGGATCAATGGCGTGGGGATCGCAGCGGATGCCGCCGGTCGCGGTCTCTCGGTGTTCCTTTGCGAAAAGGACGACCTGGCCAGCCATACCTCATCGGCCAGCAGCAAGCTGATCCACGGTGGTCTGCGCTACCTCGAACATTATGAATTCCGTCTGGTGCGCGAAGCCTTGGCCGAACGCGAAGTGCTGCTGGCCAAGGCCCCGCACATCGTCAAGCCGATGCGTTTCGTGCTGCCGCACCGCCCGCACCTGCGTCCGGCGTGGATGATCCGTGCTGGCCTGTTCCTCTATGACCACCTCGGCAAGCGCGAGAAACTGGCAGGCTCGAAAAGCCTGAAGTTCGGCGCCGACAGTGCATTGAAAAGCGAAATCCGCAAAGGCTTCGAATACTCCGACTGCTGGGTCGACGACGCCCGTCTCGTGGTGCTCAACGCCATGGCCGCCCGCGAAAAAGGCGCCCATGTGCACACCCAGACCCGTTGCGTCAGCGCCCGCCGTGCCAAGGGCCTGTGGCACCTGAACCTGGAGCGCGCCGACGGCAGCCTGTTTTCGATCACCGCCAAAGCGCTGGTGAACGCCGCCGGCCCGTGGGTCGCCAAGTTCATCCGTGACGACCTGAAGATGGAATCACCGTACGGTATCCGACTGATCCAGGGCAGCCACATCATCGTGCCGAAACTGTACGAGGGCGATCACGCGCACATCCTGCAAAACGAAGATCAGCGCATCGTTTTCACCATTCCGTACCTGAACAATCTGACGCTGATCGGCACCACCGACCGCGAGTACACCGGCGATCCGGCCAAAGTGGCAATCACCGACGGCGAAACCGATTACCTGCTGAAAGTGGTCAACGCCCACTTCAAGAAGCAGATCGGCCGTGACGACATCCTGCACACCTACTCGGGCGTACGTCCGCTGTGCAACGACGAGTCCGACAATCCTTCGGCCGTGACCCGCGACTACACCCTGGCGCTGTCCGGCAGCACCGAAGAAGCGCCGTTGCTGTCGGTATTCGGCGGCAAGCTGACCACCTACCGCAAGCTCGCCGAGTCGGCGATGGCACAACTGATGCCGTTCTTCACTCAGATGCGCCCGAGCTGGACCGCCAGCGCCACCCTGCCGGGCGGCGAAGACATGACCACGCCGCAGGCCTTGAGCGCGCTGATTCGCGACAAGTTCGACTGGGTACCGACCGAAATCGCCCGCCGCTGGGCCACCACCTACGGCAGCCGCACCTGGCGCATGCTCGAAGGCGTCGACACCCTGACCGACCTGGGCGAACACATCGGCGGCGGGCTCTACACCCGTGAAGTCGACTACCTGTGTGCCGAAGAGTGGGCCACCACCGCGCATGACATCCTGTGGCGCCGCAGCAAACTGGGGTTGTTCACCACCCCGGCCGAGCAGGAAAAACTCGCGGTGTACCTGAACAAGGTCGAGCAGAACCGCAGCAAGATCGAAGCGGCCTGATTCGTTCGTCGCCGAACAAAAAGCCCCTGAATCGAAAGATTCAGGGGCTTTTTGCATTCAAGCTGAAACAAGGCGCATTGAAGACGTTCGGTTTTCCGAATGCGACCTGACGGTCAATTCGGTTAACCGGATCAGATTCATGGAAAAACACCATCACAAAACTTTAATAACGTTATAAATCAATGCATTAACGCCTATCGACTGGTCTGGCACGACTCATGCTCTACACTCCTTCGACGAATGCCTGTTGCGCCAGCACAACAGGAGCCGTCAGGCATTCGAAGTACAAAAGGGCCCGCTCAACCGGCTCCATAAAAAAAACAATGTCGAGGAAAATTTGATGCGCATCGTTCCCCATATCCTGGGCGCAGCCATTGCTGCCGCTCTGATCAGCACACCAGTTTTCGCTGCCGAGCTCACCGGCACCCTTAAGAAGATCAACGACTCGGGCACCATCACCCTCGGGCATCGTGACAGCTCCATTCCCTTCTCCTACATCGCCGATGCTTCGGGCAAACCCGTGGGCTACTCCCACGACATTCAGGTCGCTATCGTCGAAGCCCTGAAAAAAGACCTGAACAAGCCTGACCTGAACGTCAAGTACAACCTGGTCACCTCGCAGACCCGTATCCCGCTGGTACAGAACGGCACCGTGGACATCGAGTGCGGCTCCACCACCAACAACGCCGAACGCGCCCAGCAAGTCGCCTTCACCACCAACATCTTCGAAATCGGCACCCGCCTGCTGGTCAAGAAAGACAAGGAAGGCAAGCCGTCCTACGCTGACTTCGCCGACCTGAAAGGCAAGAACGTCGTGACCACCGCTGGCACCACCTCCGAGCGCATCATCAAGGCGATGAACGCTGACAAGCAGATGGGCATGAACGTCATCTCCGCCAAGGACCACGGCGAATCCTTCCAGATGCTGGAGAGCGGCCGCGCCGTCGCCTTCATGATGGACGACGCCCTGCTGGCCGGCGAAGAAGCCAAGGCCAAGAAGCCGGACGACTGGGTCATCACCGGTACTGCACAGTCCTTCGAAGCCTACGCGTGCATGGTCCGCAAAGACGACCCGGCTTTCAAGAAGGCTGTAGACGACGCCATCGTCGCGCTCTACAAATCCGGCGAGATCAACAAGATCTACAGCAAGTGGTTCGAGAGCCCGATCCCGCCGAAGGGTCTGAACCTGAACTTCCCGATGAGCGATAAGGTTAAAGAGCTGATCGCCAATCCGAGCGACAAGCCTGCGCCAGACGTAAAAATCTGACACTGATCTAACCTTGTCACCTGAGGGAGCCAACCCTCCCTCGGGCGACAGTTAATACCTGCTGGTTTCAACTGGAACACTCGACCTGGTGGTTTTCGAGCCGATCGCGTGTGCCTGACGTTCAACGTCAGACGGGAAAGGATCTTCCCCAGGCGGGCACTTGTACATCGATCGAATCGAGGGGAGACCCTAATGAATTACAACTGGGACTGGGGCGTGTTCTTCAAGTCCACCGGCGTGGGCAGCGAGACCTATCTCGACTGGTTCATCTCCGGCCTGGGCTGGACCATCGCCATCGCCATCGTGGCCTGGATCATCGCCCTGTTGCTGGGCTCGCTGCTGGGCATCATGCGCACCGTGCCGAACCGCATCGTGTCGGGCATCGCGACCTGCTACGTCGAACTGTTCCGCAACGTGCCGCTGCTGGTTCAGCTGTTCATCTGGTACTTCCTGGTACCCGACATGCTGCCGCAGAACCTGCAGGACTGGTACAAACAGGACCTGAACCCGACCACCTCGGCCTACCTGAGCGTTGTCGTGTGCCTGGGCCTGTTCACCGCCGCCCGGGTCTGCGAACAGGTTCGCACCGGTATCCAGGCGCTGCCGCGCGGCCAGGAATCCGCCGCTCGCGCCATGGGTTTCAAGCTGCCGCAGATCTACTGGAACGTGCTGCTGCCCCAGGCCTACCGGATCATCATTCCACCGCTCACCTCGGAATTTTTGAACGTGTTCAAGAACTCCTCCGTGGCGTCCCTGATCGGTCTGATGGAGCTGCTGGCGCAAACCAAACAGACCGCCGAATTCTCGGCCAACCTGTTTGAAGCCTTCACCCTGGCGACCCTGATCTATTTCACCCTGAACATGAGCCTGATGCTGCTGATGCGCATGGTCGAGAAGAAAGTCGCCGTGCCCGGCCTGATCTCCGTGGGGGGTAAATGATGGAATTCGATTTCAGTGGCATCGTTCCGGCCATTCCCGGCCTGTGGAACGGCATGCTGATGACCCTCAAGCTGATGGCGCTGGGCGTGGTCGGCGGGATCATCCTCGGTACCATCCTTGCGTTGTGCCGTCTGTCCCACAGCAAACTGCTGTCGAGCATCGCCGGCGCCTACGTCAACTATTTCCGTTCGATCCCGCTGCTGCTGGTGATCACCTGGTTCTACCTGGCGGTGCCGTTCGTGCTGCGCTGGATCACCGGCGAAGACACCCCGATCGGCGCGTTCACCTCGTGCATCGTGGCGTTCATGATGTTCGAAGCGGCGTATTTCTGCGAAATCGTCCGGGCCGGCGTGCAGTCGATTCCCAAGGGCCAGATGGGTGCGGCGCAGGCACTGGGCATGACCTACGGCCAGATGATGCGCCTGATCATCCTGCCCCAGGCGTTCCGCAAGATGACCCCGCTGCTGCTGCAACAGAGCATCATCCTGTTCCAGGACACCTCGCTGGTCTACACCGTGGGCCTGGTGGACTTCCTCAACGCCTCGCGCGCCAGTGGCGACATCATTGGCCGCTCGAATGAGTTCCTGATCTTCGCAGGTCTCGTGTACTTCACCATCAGCTTTGCCGCCTCGCAGCTGGTCAAGCGTCTGCAAAAAAGGTTCGCCGTATGATCTCTATCAAGAACATCAACAAGTGGTATGGGGACTTCCAGGTGCTGACCGATTGCAGCACCGAGGTCAAGAAGGGTGAAGTGATCGTGGTCTGCGGCCCGTCCGGTTCGGGCAAGTCGACCCTGATCAAGTGCGTCAACGCACTGGAGCCGTTCCAGAAAGGCGACATCGTGGTCGACGGCACATCGATTGCCGATCCGAAGACCAACCTGCCGAAACTGCGCTCGCGCGTCGGCATGGTGTTCCAGCATTTCGAACTGTTCCCGCACCTGACCATCACCGAAAACCTGACCATCGCGCAGATCAAGGTGCTGGGCCGCAGCAAGGAAGAAGCGACCAAAAAAGGCCTGCAACTGCTGGAGCGCGTCGGCCTCTCGGCTCACGCCCACAAGCACCCGGGCCAACTGTCCGGTGGTCAGCAACAGCGTGTGGCGATCGCCCGTGCGCTGGCGATGGACCCGATTGTCATGCTGTTCGACGAACCAACCTCGGCGCTGGACCCGGAAATGGTCAACGAAGTGCTCGACGTAATGGTGCAACTGGCCCACGAAGGCATGACCATGATGTGCGTGACCCACGAAATGGGCTTCGCCCGCAAAGTGGCCGACCGTGTGATCTTCATGGACGCCGGCAAGATCATCGAAGACTGCAAGAAAGAAGAGTTCTTTGGCGACATCAGCCAGCGCTCCGAACGCGCGCAGCATTTCCTCGAGAAAATCCTGCAGCACTAAGCAATACCTTCGCAGGAGCAACTCCAATCCTTTGTGGGAGCGAGCCTGCTCGCGATGAGGCCATTACAGTCAACATTGATGTTGAATGTCAGTCCGCCATCGCGAGCAGGCTCGCTCCCACAAGGGGCCGGCGATAGCCCTCAAGCAAGTGTTGTGGTTGACCCAAGGCATCTGTGATGAAATGCGACCCCAATCTCTATCGCGCAACCACGCCATCACTTGCCGTGAAACCCCGTCTGATCCGCCATTTGTTCCTGCCGCCGCTGGTCATCGTTTTGATGGTCGGGCTGGGTTACGCCGGCTTCTGGACCAGTGAACACTTCGGCATTCGCAGCCTCAGCGAAAACGGCCAGCGTCAACTCGAACTGAACGCCCGGGCCGTCGAAAGCGAAATCAGCAAATACACCTACCTGCCCAGCCTGCTGGAGCTCGAATCGAGCGTTTCACAGCTGCTCGGCGACCCGACTCCGGAACACCGGCAAACGGTCAACGATTACCTTGAAGGCCTGAACCGGCGCAGCCGAAGTCGGGCCATCTATGTCATGGACACTACCGGCCGGGTCATGGCCACCAGCAACTGGCGCGATGTCGACAGCTACCTCGGCGAGGACCTGTCGTTCCGTGCCTACTTTCAGAAAGCGGTACGCGGTCAGCCCGGACGTTTCTACGGGATCGGCAGCACCAATGGCGAACCCGGCTATTACCTGGCCCATGGCCTGGAAGAACACGGCAAGATCATCGGTGTCGCGGTGGTCAAGGTCCGTATGGAGGCCATGGAGGAGCGCTGGCAACGGGCGCGCCTGGAAGCCTTCGTCAGTGACGAGAACGGCATCATCATTCTCTCCAGCGACCCGGCCCGACGCCTGAAATCCGTGGTGCCACTGAGCGACGAGACCAAGGAAAAACTCGCCCGCAGCCTGCAGTACTACTGGTTTCCGCTCAACGAACTGCAACCGCTGGCCCGAGAAACCCTGGCCGAAGGCGTGGAAAAACTCACCTTCCCGGCCAACAGCGAAGTGCCGAGCCAACAGGATGGCGACGAAGAGAACATCAGCTACCTGGCGCAGACCCGGCCATTGAGCGATACACCGTGGAACTTCACCCTGCTCACGCCGTTGCAGGACCTGCGGCGCGAAGCGATCAATCAGGGGATTCTGGTAGCCGTGGCGTTTGCCTTGGTGGCGTTCCTGCTGATTGCCTGGAACGAGCGCCGCAAGGTCATCGCCACCCGCCTCGCCGCCCGGGAAGCCCTGCAGGAAGCCAACAATCAGCTGGAGCGTCGGATTACCGAACGCACCGCCGACCTGCGCGCCAGCAACGAACGGCTCAAGAGTCAGATCCGCGAACGCCGTCAGGCCGAAGAAACCTTGCGCCGGGCCCAGGACGAACTGGTGCAGGCCGGTAAACTCGCAGCCATCGGCCAGATGTCAACCAGCATCGCCCACGAACTGAATCAGCCACTGGCGGCGATGCGCACACTGTCGGGCAATACCGTGCGTTTCCTGGAACGGGGTCAGCTGGATGTCGCCAGTACCAACCTCAAGACCATCAACGACCTGATCGACCGCATGGGCCGGATCACCGCCAGCCTGCGCTCGTTCGCCCGGCGCGGTGACGACAAGGGTCGCGCCAGCCTCGGCAAAGCGGTGGACGCCGCGCTGCAAGTGCTCGGCGCCCGTGTCGAAAAAGCCGCGCTGCAAGTGCATCGTCAGTTCATTGATGTGCAAGTGCAGATCGACCAGACGCGACTGGAACAGATTCTGGTCAACCTGATCGGCAACGCCCTCGACGCCATGCAGGCACAACCGCTGCCGGAGCTGTGGCTGGAAGGCGAAGAATTTGACGGCAAATATCGCCTGCGGGTGCGCGACAACGGTCACGGCATCGACGCCGAAGCGCGCAAGCATCTGTTCGAACCGTTTTTCACCACCAAACCCGGCGAACAGGGCCTGGGCCTCGGCCTGACCCTCTCCGCCAGTCTGGCCGCCGCCACTGGCGGGCATCTGGGTGTCGAGCACCCGGCCGGCGGTGGTACCACTTTCGTCCTCAGTTTACCGTTGGTAAGCCCTACTCCTGCCGAGCCAATATGAACAATGACCTTAGTGTGCTGATTGTCGAAGACGATCCCCATGTGCTGCTCGGCTGCCAGCAGGCACTGACCCTGGAAGACATTCCCTGCATCGGCGTCGGCAGTGCCGAGGAAGCCCTGGAACGGGTCGGCGACAATTTCGCCGGCATCGTCATCAGTGACATCCGCCTGCCCGGCATCGACGGTCTGGAACTGCTGACCCGCCTCAAGCAACGGGACCGCAGCCTGCCGGTGGTTTTGATCACCGGTCACGGCGACATCTCCATGGCCGTCGGCGCGATGCAGAAAGGTGCCTATGACTTCATGGAAAAACCGTTCTCCCCGGAACGGCTGGTGGACGTCGCCCGGCGTGCGCTGGAGCAACGCAGCCTGAACCGCGAAGTCTCGTTCCTGCGCCGGCAACTGGCCGAGCGCGACTCCCTTGAGGGTCGAATCATCGGTCGCTCGCCGGCCATGCAGAACCTGCGCGAGCTGATCGCCAACGTCGCCGACACTTCGGCCAACGTGTTGATCGAAGGCGAAACCGGTACCGGCAAGGAACTGGTCGCCCGTTGCCTGCATGACTTCAGCCGCCGCCACACCAGACAATTCGTCGCGCTGAACTGCGGCGGCCTGCCGGAAAACCTGTTCGAAAGCGAGATCTTCGGCCACGAGGCCAACGCCTTCACCGGCGCCGGCAAGCGGCGGATCGGCAAGATCGAACACGCCGACGGCGGCACGCTGTTCCTCGATGAAGTGGAAAGCATGCCGTTGCCGTTGCAGATCAAGCTGCTGCGGGTGTTGCAGGAACGGACCCTCGAACGCCTCGGCTCGAACCAGAGCGTGGCGGTGGATTGCCGGGTGATCGCGGCCACCAAATCCGACCTCGACGAGTCGAGCAAGGCCGGGGCGTTTCGCAGCGACTTGTACTACCGCCTCAACGTGGTGACGCTGGAACTGCCGCCCCTGCGCGAGCGCCGCGAAGACATCCTGCAACTGTTCGAACACTTCACCCAGCAGTCGGCCCTGCGCTTCGACCGAGCGCTGCCGGAGCTGGACAACCAGACCCTGTCCAGCCTGATGAGCCACGACTGGCCGGGCAACGTGCGCGAATTGCGCAACGTCGCCGAACGTTTCGCCCTCGGTTTGCCGGCGTTCAAGAAGTCAGGCACCAGCAGTGGCGGTCAGGGCCTGGCGTTCGCCGAAGCGGTGGAAGCCTTTGAACGCAACCTGCTCAGCGACGCCCTGCAGCGCAGCGGCGGCAACCTGACCCAGGCCAGTCAGGAACTGGGCATGGCCAAGACCACGCTGTTCGACAAAGTGAAAAAGTACGGCCTGAACCATTAAGCGAGAACGATGTGGATCTGATTTTCAAGGCAACGCTCGGTGCAGCAGTGGTGGTAATTCTTGCCATGCTGGCCAAGACCAGAAACTACTACATCGCAGGACTGGTGCCGCTGTTTCCGACCTTCGCCCTGATCGCCCATTACGTCGTCGGCAAGGGCCGTTCGCTCGACGACCTGAAGACCACCATCGTGTTCGGCATGTGGTCGATCATTCCGTACTTCGTGTACCTGGCGACGCTGTACGTGATGGTTGACCGGATGCGCCTTGAAGCTTCATTGGCCGTGGCGGCTGTCGCGTGGCTGATGGCAGCGACGACACTGGTCAGCGTCTGGATCCGCCTGCACGCCTGAGCTGGCGTCTGGGCGAGGGCCTGGCCCGTCCCTTGCATTTACCCCCGAAAGCCCGCCCGGCCGGCGCTCATGTTCGATGAGGCCGGTGTCTGGGAGGGTCTGCCAAGGGTGAATTGCGACCTTGAACATTTTAGATCTCGACCACAGCCTGACCGGTCAGGCGTCCATCGCACGACTGCTCGACAGCGGCCGTGCCCGGCGCCTGGACCTGCTCGACCTGGGCCCGAAACTTCGGCTCTGGTCCAGCGAACGCACCTTCCGCCGTTTCACCGAACGCCTGCGCGAGCGGCCCCGGCACAGCGGCCCCGCACCGGAAATCTTTTTTGTCGGCTCCGGCGACTATCACCATCTGACGCCGGCCTTCCTGACTGATTTGCCGGAGCCGGTGAGCCTGATCCACTTCGACAACCACCCCGACTGGGTGCACTTCGCGCCCCGCCGGCATTGCGGTTCGTGGGTCAATCAGGCCCTGAAACTGCCGAACATCGAACGTATCGTCACCCTCGGGCCGTGCAGTGACGACCTGCAGAATCCGCAGATCAAGGGTGGCAATCTCGGCGCCCTCAAACGCGGGGTGTTGCAGCTGTTCCCGTGGCAGCACCCGCCGTCGAAAGTCTGGGGCCGGGTTGGTGACGGCGCCGGCCATCAGCAACAGGAAAACCTGCTGCACTGGAACAATCTGGCCGATCAGGACTGGTCGGCGTTTCTCGAGCGGATGATCGCCAGCCTGCCCACCCAGGCGGTGTGGATCACCATCGACAAGGACGTGCTGGCCAGCGAAGACGCCGCGACCAATTGGGATCAGGGCCAGATGCGCCTGAGCCACTTGCTCCAGGCCATCCGCAGCCTGGCCGCCAGCAAGCGCATCATCGGCATCGACATCTGCGGCGAGTTCGCCCGCCCGGCCTTCAGCAACGCGTTCAAACGCTGGGAAGCCAAGTCCGACCAGCCGCCGGCAGAACGCTGGAGCGAGACCGATCTGCTGCGCAATTCGGCGACCAACCAGGCGCTGATCGAGTTGTTCGAGGAGCTGTTCCCATGACTTTCACCGTCATCATGCTGGTAGCGTTTTCCATCGTGCTCGACGTGATCGGCCAGCTCTGTTTCAAGCTCGGCCTGGATCGTCTGCCTGAGCTTGAGGGCGGTTTTCGGCTGGGTGCGTTCTGGGGGCAGGTGTTCAATGCGCCGCTGCTGTGGTGCGGGATCGGCGCCTACGTGATCGAGTTTTTCGTCTGGCTCGAAGCGCTGTCCCGGGCCCCCCTGAGCCTGTTGTTTCCCGCCGCCGCGCTGGCGTATTG
This sequence comes from Pseudomonas fluorescens, assembly GCF_012974785.1. Classification (GTDB taxonomy): domain Bacteria; phylum Pseudomonadota; class Gammaproteobacteria; order Pseudomonadales; family Pseudomonadaceae; genus Aquipseudomonas; species Aquipseudomonas fluorescens_BT. Next base: position 4,995,686 of record NZ_CP027561.1, read on the forward strand.
CGGCGTGGTGCTGGCCGGCAAGTCGTTCCTCGGCGAAACCGTCAGCCGCCGTCGCTGGCTGGGCACTCTGGTGATTACGGCGGGCGTGATGCTCGTGTGTGTCGGCCATGCCTGATTCTCAACTGATACTCAAAAGGAATGGCTCGATGGATTGGCTTCATGGCCGCCTCGGCACCGTGGTGCTCTGGGCGTTGCTGATCATTCTGGAAAGTGGCGGACAGATCGCGACCAAGATCGGCGGCGATCAACTGGGGCAAATGGACTTCACCCTGCAATGGCTGCTCAGCGTCGCCCAGGCGCCGGGTGTGCTGGTGGCGATTGCCTGCTACATCGGCGCGTTCTTTGTCTGGATGCTGATTCTGCGGCGCAGCAGCCTGTCACTGGCGTTCCCGCTCAGTTCGCTGGTATTCGTCGGGGTGTTGCTGGGGTCGTGGCTGGGGCTGGGCGAACAGATCAGCCTGCTGCACTGGGTGGGCGTGGCCGTGATCATGGGCGGCATTGCGCTGCTGGCCGAGGGCGAGGAAAACTGATGTGAACGGTCGTGGGAGCCCGCGGGCTCCCACATTGGTTACGGTTCAATCCTTGCGATGAGCCACCAGAAATCCGAGGCCATGGGCCACCGGAATATCCTTCACCCCCGCCTCCCGCTGTTGTCCGGCGATCTCCCGGTGAAACGCCTTGACCCGGGTCCAGTGCATTTTCGGCCGGTAGTGATGCTCGGCGTGGTAGCCGTTGTTCATCCACAGCAAGTTATAGAGCGGGCTGTAGGCGCTGACGCCCCAGGCGATGGGCGAATCCGGGTTGCCGCCGAAATGCTCGTAGTAACCGTTGAGCGATGACAGCGCCTGGCCCAGATACCAGAACGGCAGCAACACCAGCACCGCCCGCCAGTCACAGATCGCCAGCCCCAGATAGAACGCCAGCGTCACTCCGATCTCCACTTTGACCCAGCGCGCATCGGCGGGACGTTTGCGCTGCATCTCGTCGTAGATCGGCTTGGGGTCGTCGCGAAAAAAACTCAGGAAGGTGTAGGCCCAGGGATTCTCGGGCTGACCATCCTTGCCGCGCTGATAGATCGACAACGGATCGATGGTCTTGCCATCCGCCCCCGGCCGGTCCGAATTGCCCCGGTGATGACGGTTGTGGATATCGCGGTAGAGGGTCTGGGAAAAACCGATGGTGACCGACAGCAGCAGGTCAAAGGCGCGGTTGAGCCACGCTGGCGTGAAGTAGGCGTTGTGGATCTGGTTGTGGGAAATGCTGTTGATGCTCCATGACAGGCTCACCGCGTAAACCAGCGCCAACGGCACCAGTGCCCACCAGGACAACGCATGAAAGGCCAGGACCAGCCACACCACAAAGGCGAAGTGGGCCAGGCCGAGGACGACGGGAATCAGGTCCCACAACGAATGGGCCAGCAGACGGTAAGCAGGGCGAGCCATGAAGAACATCCTGAAACAATGGGTTCGTCACGGCTGTCTGCAAAGGCCAGACCAGTTCCCCTCGGGCCTATTTGAATTTATAGGCAATCGCCATTTGCACCTCGCCTTGATTGGTATCGCCGACGCCTTTGACGATGCTGCTGTCGGCCGCCGAACCGGTCAGGTGAATCCAGCTCGCACTGGTCAGAAGCGACCATTGCGGGCCCAGAGGAAACTCGAAACTCTGGGTCAGCGCGATGTTCTGCAGACCGCCGCCAGCGTTGTAGGCGCGTATGCCGGACGCCTGGGCTTCCTTGTCGCTGACACCGAAGAAGGTGTTGTTCTGCCGGGCGTTGGCGAAATGTGCAGTCAGATTGCTGCTGCCGATCACGCCGCCGCCCAGTGGATAACCGATCTCGCCACCGACCCGACCGAGTACGCCGCCCTGCCCGCCACCGCCGCCGATGGCTTGGCCAACGGAGGCAAACACCCGCCAGAAGTCGGCCGGTGCGTACTGCACGAAACCACCGGCCTCGGCCATGTCGGGCACGTCGCGCAAACCGCGCAGTTCGCCGTTGGAGGTGCGGCCCGGCAGGTAATTCACATACGGGCCGGCACTGAAGCCGTTGGTCTTCAAGGCGCTCCAGGTCAGGCCGTCATCGGTACTGAGGCTCACGTCGCCCCAGTCCAGATCCAGATACGGTATCGGCCGGGTTTCATAACGGCTGCCACTCGGATCGTGAGGCTGATAACCCAGGCCCACACCGGCCTCCCCGGTAATCCGGTCCGCCATTGCGCTGGCCGAAAAAGCGCTCAGCACCACGAGTAAAAACAGTGTCTTCCTCTTCATGAGTCCATTCCCTTAATTGAACATGCGCGCATCAATCCCCGGATGGCCCCCACTGCGCAAGCACTCATGTTGTTTGTAGCAAGCTACAAAAATTGTAGCTTCGAATTGCCAAAGCACCTGATCGGCCCCGCCGGCAAGGGGCGGGTGGCACTTGGCACAGTCCCTGCTCTACCCCTCGGCAAGCGCACACAACGCGCTCTGACCAATAGGTAATGCAGATGATTGACTGGCATATCGTGTGTGATTTCGACGGGACCATCACCCGCACCGACGTGATCGACAGCATCCTCGAACGCTTCGCCGACCCGAGTTGGGAAACGATCGAAAACCAGTGGCTGGCCGGTGAAATCGGTTCCCGTGAATGCCTCAGCCGCCAGCTCTCGCTGGTCAAGGCCACGCCCGGCCAATTGCTGGAGTTCTTCGACAGCATCGAGATCGATCCGGACTTCCCCGACTTCGTCGACCACGCCATCGGCCTGGGCGCTTCGTTCGAAGTGGTCAGCGACGGCATCGAGCAAGGCATCGCGCGGATCCTGTCGCGCAACTACGTGACCCTGCTGCCGATTCTCGCCAACCGCCTGCGACAGCTCGATCACGAAAGCTGGCGCATCGACTTTCCGCATTCCAGCGACGCCTGCCGCGCAGCGTCCGGCAACTGCAAATGCAAATCCACGCCGGGCAACAAACGGGTGCTGGTGATCGGTGACGGCCAGTCCGACATGTGCGTGTCCTCCACCGCCGACTTCGTCTTCGCCAAGGGGCGCCTCGCCGAGTACTGCGAACGCAACGCGATCCCTTACGCCCGCTTCGACAGCTTCGCCGAACTCCCGGCGCTGCTGGCCCTGCTGCCAAAGGCCAGCGCCGCCAACGCCACCACTTTCAACACAGAAACCCAGGAACTCTTCCACCATGTCTGATATTCGAATCGCTACCCAGGAAGACCAGATTCTTCTGGAAAAAGAAGCCAAGTACTGCTCCTACGGCGACACCGTTCACTACATCGAACCGCCGCGCATTTTCAGCCGCTGCGAAGGCTCCTATGTCTGGGACACCGAAGACCAGGCCTACCTCGACCTGCAAATGTGGTACTCGGCGGTCAACTTCGGTTACGCCAACCCGCGCCTGAACAATGCGCTGAAACAGCAGATCGACACCCTGCCGCAGATCGCCAGCCAATACCTGCACAAAGGCAAGATCGAGCTTTCGGAAATGATCGCCGTGGACGCCAAGAAGAAGTTCGGCCTCGACGGTCGCGTGCACTTCAACGTCGGCGGTTCGCAGTCCATCGAGGACTCGCTCAAAGTCGTGCGTAACGCCAGCAACGGCAAGAGCCTGATGTTCGCCTTCGAGGGCGGTTACCACGGTCGCACCCTCGGCGCCTCGTCGATCACCTCCAGCTACCGCTATCGCCGCCGCTACGGCCACTTCGGCGAACGCGCCAACTTCATTCCGTTCCCGTATCACTTCCGCGGCCCGAAAGGCATGACCAAGGAAGAATACGGCAGCCACTGCGTGCAGCAGTTCGCCCGTCTGTTCGAGACTGAGTACAACGGCGTCTGGGACCCGAAAGTCGGCCAGAGTGAATACGCCGCGTTCTACGTCGAGCCGATCCAGGGCACCGGCGGCTACGTGATTCCACCGATGAACTTCTACAGCGAACTCAAGCATGTGCTGGACCAGCACGGCATCCTGATGGTGGTCGACGAAATCCAGATGGGCTTCTATCGCACCGGCAAGCTGTGGTCGATCGAGCACTTCGACGTCAAACCGGACGTGATCGTTTTCGGCAAGGCACTGACCAACGGCCTCAACCCGCTGGGCGGCATCTGGGCCAAGGAAGAACTGATCAACCCGAAAGTCTTCCCGCCAGGTTCGACCCACTCGACCTTCGCCTCCAACCCGCTGGGTACCGCCGTGGGTCTGGAAATGTTCAAGATGACCAGCGAAGTCGACTACGGCGCGATGGTCATGGCCAAGGGCAAATACTTCCTCGAAGGCCTGCAGGACCTGCAGAAACGCTACCCGATCATCGGTGACGTCGATGGCCTGGGCCTGGCCCTGCGCTGCGAGATCTGCGCCCCGGACGGTTTCACCCCGGACAAGGCCACCCTGGACTTCATGGTCGAGGAAGGCATGAAGGGCGACATCGAGATCGACGGTCGCAAACTGGGCCTGATCCTCGATGTGGGCGGTTACTACAAGAACGTGATCACCCTCGCGCCATCGCTGGAAATCAGCTACCCGGAAATCGACCTGGGCATCGCCCTGCTCGACCGTCTGCTGGCCCGGGCGATGAAACGATGAACGCGGCCGGGATCGATCTGGGCGAAGGCGACGCCGGTTTCGTTCTCGGCACAGGGGAGGTCGCGGTGTTGTTGATCCACGGCCTCACCGGCACCCCGACGGAGTTGCGTCGGGTCGCCGTGGGACTGGCCAAGGCCGGTTGCACGGTGTATGTGCCGACCCTGGCCGGGCACTGCGGCGGCAATGCCGACCTGCAGGCCACCGGCTGGCGCGACTGGTACGAAGGCGTGCGCAAAACCTTCGTCGGCATTCGTCGCCAGCACAGCAAGGTGTTCGTCGGCGGTCTGTCGATGGGGGCGGTGATGTCGATGTACGTGGCGTCCGAGCATCCGGGCCAGGTGGCCGGCTTGCTGATGTATTCCACGACGCTCAAGTACGACGGCTGGAGTATCAACAAACTGGCGTTCCTCACACCGTTGCTGATGAAAATCCCGTTCGGCGTGCACATCTGCAAGTTCGAAGAGAAACCGCCCTACGGCATCAAGAACGAGCGCCTGCGAGCCATCGTCGAACGGCAGATGAAGGAAGGCCACAGTAGCGAGGCCGGCCTGTTGACCATGGAGGGGGTAACCGTGCGCGAACTGCACCGGATGAACGCCGTGGTACGCAAGCGCATGCCTTCGATCACCGTCCCGGCACTGGTACTGCATTCCATCGAGGATGACATCACCAGCCGCTGGAATGCCGACTACGTGGAACGCAAGCTCGGCGGTGAAGTGGTGAAGATCCTGCTGGACGACTGTTATCACATGATCACCGTCGACCTGCAGTACCGGCGCGTCGTTGAACTGAGCGTGCAGTTCATCAACAACCACCGCACCGACCTTGCGCTATCCGCTCACTCCCTGCCAACCGAGGAATACCGGCAACGAGCGTGAAGCGACTGCAAAACGACATGCCATGCCGGTTAAGGAAACGACGTGATCACGGCCCAAGCCTTTTCAACCATCGAAGCGATTGATCGCGACGCGTGGAATGCCTGCTTTCCCGAGGAGCTCGAAGACTGGGCCTACTATCGTGCCGTTGAACAGGCCGGCATCGACGGCTTTCACTGGCGCTATCTGGCGCTGTTTGAAAACGACCGGCTGATTGCGGCAGTCGTGGCCTTCACCACGGCTTATTCGCTCGACACCACGCTGCAGGGCACCGGCAAACGTTTGAGCCAATGGCTGCGCAGTTGCTGGCCGGGGCTGTTCGACATTCGCCTGTACGCCCTCGGTTCGCCAGTGGCGGAGCAGTGCCACGTCGGCACCCATCCGTCTATCGATCCGGCACGCTTGCCGGAACTGTTCGCACGTCTGCTGAACCTGGCCCGTCAGGATGCGGACCAGGCCGGGGTCGGCCTGCTGGCCGTCAAGGACGCTTCCCACCGCAATCCACAATGGCTCCAGGCCTGCCGCGAGGCCGGTTTGCAAAGCATGCCGGGATTGCCCGGTGCCGAGCTGCCGATCAAATTCGCCTCGGTCGACGCCTACCTCGGCACCCTGGGCAAATCCACCCGCAAGGACCTGCGCCGGACCCTGCGCGGCTCAGGCCCGCGAATTGAATGGCGACGTTCGGTGGACGACCTGCTGCCGACCATGATGCGGCTTTATGAAGCGACATTGGCGCGCAGCGACCTGGCCTTCGAATGCCTGCCGGCGGCCTATTTTCGGCAAGTGCTGGAACACCTCGACGAACGTGCCGCCTGCGTCCTGTACTGGGTCGGCGATGAGCTGGTCGCATTCAATCTGGTGCTGCTGGACGAACAGCGGCTGGTGGACAAGTTTTTCGCCCATGATCTGGCCCGGACCCGCGAGCACAAACTGTACATGCGCAGTTGGCTGGCCAATGTCGGCTACTGTATTGAGCACCGGATTCCGATCTACGCGTGCGGTCAGGCCGGTTATGCCAGTAAGCTGCGCCTGGGTTGTTCGTTCATCGGCAACACGGTGTTTTTCCGCCATCGCCACCCCGTACTCAATCACCTGCTGCGGCTGGTCAAGATTTTCATCCGTCCGGATCGAACCGATCCGGCCATGGCGACCGCGATAAGCGAACAACAATAAGCGAGCATGATGAGCAAAGACCGACACGCCACCGCCCGACCCTTCGCCCTTTCCGGCTGGAGCCTGCAACGCAAACTGGTGCTGGCGTTCTGGCTGGTCAGCGTGATTCCGACCATGATCGCCGCGGAACTGGCGGCCACCACCCTGTCGCAGATTTTCGACAGCAACGTGCGAATCTGGCTGCAGGAGTCGACCAAGATCGTCGAGGACGAGATCCGCGAGATCGTGCGCGACAATGCCCGCGCCGCGCAGTTGTTCCTGCGCTACACCCGTCCGCCAACGGACCGCCAGTCGGCCCGGCGCGACAAGCTCACCTCCGACATCGCCGACTCCATGGGCATCGATGTGGTCGCGCTGGTGCGCAACAGCGATCACAAAGTGGTATTCAGCACCGCCGCCGATGACATCGTGCGGCAGATCAGCACCGCGCCCAAAGCCGTGCTGCAGACCCTGCAGGTCGGTGGTGTGGCGACCGGCGCCGTGGTGTCGACCTTCGAGAGCGATCAGGACGGCACCGACTATAAACTGATCGTGGTGACCTACCTCGACAACAGCTTCCTCACCAGCGTCGCCGACGTACATTCCCTGGACCTGCGTCTGTACCTGGCCAGAGACGCCGATTTCTCCGAGATCTTTTCCACTCAGCGCTTTGAAGATCACCCGGTAATCGTTCCGGAAAACATCGAACAGCAACTGCGCAACACCAAGCAACCGATCGAGCAGTCGACCAAGCGCTACAGCGGCATCTACCGACCGATTCTCAACGAAAACGGCGAGCTGCAAGGTGTGGTGTTCAGCGGCCTGCTGCGCCACACCACGCTGGTCGGGCTGGTCAACCAGAGCAATCTGTTCATCCTGATCTTCATCCTCAGTTCGGCGGCTTCGCTGGCGGTGGGATGGCTGGTATCGGAGCGCATGACCAAACCGTTGCGCGGCCTGGCCAAAGGCGTGCAAGCGGTGATCGCCGGGGATTACCGTCAGCGCCTGCCGGTCACCGGCGGCGATGAGCTGGCGGAGCTGAGCAGCATCTTCAACCACATGAGCGAACGTCTCGGCGAGTTGCAGCACCTGGAGTCGCAACTGAGGCGCCGCGACCGCCTGCACGCGCTGGGCGAAGTGGCGATGGGCCTGGCCCATGAAATCCGCAACCCGCTGGGCATCATCAAGACAGCCACGCAATTGCTGCACCGACGTGCCGACCTGCCGGAGACCGACAAGCGTCATCTGGAATATGTGGTCAGTGAAGTCAGCCGTATCAACGACCTCATCACTGAATTTCTCGACTTCGCCAAACCCAGTGCGCCGCTGCGTTCGACCCAACTGGCGCGGCCACTGGTGGATGAGCTGGTGGGTTTCTGCGCCCCGGAGCTTTCCAGCCACAACATCGATGTGCAGATCGACGACCGCGCGCCGGGTGCCACCGTGTATGCCGATGCGCGGCAACTCAAACAGGCGGGCCTGAACCTGATCGTCAACGCCATCGACGCCATGCCCGAGGGCGGCCGCCTGACCCTGGGCATCGCCAGCGACGAGCACAATACGGTCATCAGCATCAGCGACACGGGCCAGGGCATCGAAGCGGACATGCTTGAACGGATCTTCACACCGTTCGTCACCACCAAGGCATCCGGCACCGGGCTCGGTCTGGCCAAAGTCTTCTCGATCATGGAAAACCATGACGGACGCATCGAATGCGTCAGCGAAAAAGATGCCGGAGCCACCTTCAGCCTGTACATTCCGGCCAACGGTGAAGATTTCGACGAGGACAGCGATGACGCATAACGTACTGGTGGTGGACGACGAGCCCAAGCTCTGCGACCTGCTGGCATCGGCCTTGAGTCAGAACGACATTGCGGTGTTCACCGCCGGCAACGGCCTGCATGCGCTCAAGGTGCTGGAATCCGAGGACATCGATCTGGTGATCAGCGACTGGCGCATGCCCGGCATGGACGGCCCGCAACTGCTGGCGGAAATCAAGAACCGCTTCCCGCAGTTGCCGGTCATCGTCATGACCGCCTACAGCACGGTGAAAAATGCCGTGCAGTCGATGCGCAACGGCGCCTTCGATTACATCGCCAAACCGTTCGACATCGATGAGCTGGACATCACCGTCAGCAAGGCCCTTCAGTTTCGCGACATCCTCAAAGACAACCTGCGCATGCGCGCCGAACTCGACGAACACCAGCAGATCGACAGTCTGGTGGGCGACAGTCCGAGCTTTCGCCGGGTCTTGAGCGCGATCGATTCGGTGCGCGAAAGCAACGCCACCATTCTGCTGACCGGCGAAAGCGGCACCGGCAAGGAAATGGTCGCCCGGGCCATCCACAAGCATGGCAATCGCGCGGACAAACCGTTTGTCGCGGTCAACTGCGCAGCGATCCCGGAAGGGCTGCTGGAAAGTGAAATGTTCGGCCACCGCAAAGGTGCGTTCACCGGTGCGGTATCGGACCGGGTCGGGCGCTTCCAGCAGGCGGACAAGGGCACGCTGTTTCTCGATGAAATCGGCGAAATGCCGCTGGCGCTGCAAGCGAAAATCCTCCGCGCCTTGCAGGAACGCATCATCGAACCGGTCGGCGATCCGCGCGAGCGCAAGGTCGATGTGCGGGTCATCGCCGCGACCAACAAGAACCTGCTGGACGCGGTGGCCAACAAGGAGTTTCGCGAAGACCTGTATTACCGCCTCAACGTGTTCCCGATTCCGTTGCCGGCCTTGCGTGAGCGGGTCGAAGACATCGCCCCGCTGGCCCGGCATTTCGCCCACACCCTGGGCACCGCGGCGGGCAAACGCTTCAGCGGTTTCAGCGCCGAGGCATTGCAGGCGATGACTCGCTATTCGTGGCCGGGAAACATTCGTGAGCTGCAGAACTGCGTCGAACGCGCCACCATCGTCGCCTCCGGCACAGTGATCGAAGAGCACGACCTGCCGGCCTATCTGTTTGCCTCACAGCCGACCGAGCCCGGCGCTCTGGTCGCCGAAGGCAGCGTGCCGGCCGACCTTGAAGCGGCACTGGCAGAGGTGGAAAAAGCCTACATCCTCGCCGCCCTGGCGCAGAGCAACGGTGTGCAGGCTGCGGCGGCGCAGTTGATCGGGATTTCCGAGCGCAGCTTCTGGTATCGCCTGAAAAAACTGGGGATTCACGTGGACAAGATCGTCCGCTGAGCAGGATTCCCGGGCCGAGCCCGGGAATCTTCACGGCCTCGATTCACCGTGCCGCCCTTCGCCTCGCTCATGATCTGCCGGGACCGCCCCGACAAAGGTATCCACCGGCTGCCCGGTGGTCAAAGACCTGCACGATACACCCGCTAGAGCAGGTTGCGCTCGCCCACCGGTTCGATCTGCGCCCAGTGCGAAGTGTCTTCACGGTGTTGCTGCAAATACGGCAACACCGCCGCCAGCAACGGCGCCTTGAACGCCTCCTGGAAGCGATGGGCCAGGCCCGGGATCAGCTTCAACTGGCTGCCACGAATGTGCGCTGCCAGGTGTACGCCGTGCATCACCGGCAGCAGCGGGTCGGCCGTGCCGTGTACCACCAGGGTCGGCACCCGCAATTGATTGAGCAATGCCACCCTGCTCGGTTCGGCAAGGATCGCCATGATCTGGCGCTTCACGCCTTCGGGATTGAACGCCCGGTCATAGGACACCGCCGCCTGATGCAACAGCACCTGACGATCATCGGTAACCATCGGGCTGCCCAGCGCCGCCAACAGATCCGCCTGTTGCTCCAGCGCCACTTCGCGGTTGGGTGCGCCACGGCGCGACAACAATTGCACCAGTGCGGCGCTCGGTGCCGGCAAGCCTTCGGCACCGGAACTGGTCATGATCAGCGTCAGACTCTCGACCCGCTGCGGTGCCATCGCCGCCAGGTGCTGGGCAATCATCCCGCCCATGCTCGCGCCGAGCACGTGGAATTGCTCGACGTGCAACGCGTCCATCAGGCCCAGTGCATCGTCGGCCATGTCGGTCAGGCTGTAAGGTGCCGCCACCGGCAGGCCGAGTTTGTAGCGCAGCACTTCAAACGTCAGGTTGGCCTCGGCCGGTGCCTGGCGCCAGGTCGAAAGACCCACGTCGCGGTTGTCATAGCGGATCACCCGAAAGCCCTGCTGACAGAGGGCGACCACCACTTCGTCCGGCCAGTGGATCAACTGCCCGCCCAGTCCCATCACCAACAGCAATGCCGGATCCGACGCACGGCCGATGCTCTGGTACGCCAGGCTCACCTGCGCCAGATCGACCCGTTCGGTCGGTACATTGACGTCGCAACGCGACGCCGCATAGGACGCCTGCCCGAAAAAAACCGCGGCCAACAACGCCGCGATTGCAAAAATTCCCTTGAACATGAAAAACACCGAAACGCAGAACCCCAGTAGAGCGCGAGTCTGATGAAGTTTGTTCAAGCGCGCTGCCACAGTTCGATGACAGTTTGATGAAGAGTGCCGAGTGGTCGGTTGATCCCGATAAACATGCACCACCCTCCGTCTGACCATTGCTCTTGAATAGCTCATGAATGAGCGGATCCGCCGCTCTCTGCCTGAGCCTGTCGTCATGGTCGAACGATCCTTTTTAGAAAGTCCCCCTCCCCCGTTGTACACGCTGCCCGGCTTCGCCAGCCTGCCCGTCTCTATCGATGAAAGCCTGCTGCAAGGCGCGGCAGTCCGGCGGCGAGCCTGCAGCGAAGGACTGCGCCAACTGTGCGCCGGCGTTCCCTCGGTTCGCGATACCCTTGACCGGTTGCTCCACGAGAAACTGGGTCTGAACGGCCAGCAGTGCGGTTTGCTTTTTCACCCGACAAATGGGCATGCACAGCGATTTGTCAGCCTCACGGCGGCCTTTGCCTTTGTCGTTCAGCATCCGCGACTGGAGGAATGGCTCGACAACCGATGCCGATTGACCGGTATGAACAACGCCCATGCACTGTCGGCACTCACCCCGTCGCAACTGCTCGCACAAATCAAAACCCTCGAACCGGCATTGGCGCTTGATGAGCGTTGGCAGGCTTACTGGAGATCCCGCGCCCCGGGCACGCCTCTGTCCCGTCGGGACCAGGCCGACCGCTTGTACCGCGGGCATATCGAGGCGTCCGCGCAAATGGCCTTTGCCCGGCGCACGGTAACGGCTCAACAGCTGGAACCCCTGTGGTCGCTGATGGACGGGACGCCAACGCGCAGCGGTTCAGACGATACTCTGCGCATCGAACTGCCGACCCTGCGACTGCACAACGGCGTGCGGGTAAAACCGGCGGCTGCCTGGGTCATCAGCCGCGCAGACGACGCCGCTCACTTGCTGTACGCGCCCGGCCAGGCGGATGCGATCCAGGCCTTCGCCCGACGCAGTGACGTGCAGACTCGGCTGGCGCTGCGGCCCTACGTGCCCGCCGGACTGCCGGTCGAGAACCTCCAGATCGAATATGTCCCCGCCGGCCGCTCACTGACGCTGGTCTTCAATGAGTGGCTGTCGCAGCAGCAAATGGCGCAAATCACCGCCCTGCGCAACGGATCGGACGGCAAACGCGGCCTGGCTGAACATGGCCCCCGTTCGCTGGACGTTGCCGAGCGAATCGACCGACAGCGCAGCCTCGCCATCTTCAGCGCGCCTCCCGGCCTGGACAGCCCTGTCCCGACGCAGGAGAACGAAGACGAACCATCACTGTTCGGCGACCTGCATGCCGATGTTTCCAGGTCCCTGCGACAGGCTGCCGTCAAGCGTGAATGCGATGCACTGGAATCAGTGCCTGACGGTGAAGCCCTGCAATCGTTCAGAGCGCTGCAAACGACGCAGGAAAACGCCGAACAAGCCGCCGACCTCGCGGCTAGGGCGTTGCTCTACCGCGAGCGAACACTGGACGTCACCACGTTCAATCGGCAGTTTACCGCGCTGCACAACGCTCACAGGCAAGGGCTGCTTGCCGAAGCGCAGATGCAACGGGCCCTGAATCAGATCAGCGTTGAAGAACACCGTCTGCTCACATCAATGCTGGGTACACCCGACAGCGCCGATGCCGATTTCGTAGCGCTCAGCCTCAAGCTGTCACTGACCGAGTCCGTGGAAAACAAAACCCTGGTCAACCATCAAGAGATCAATGGCCCATTCGTGCTGATGCGCAGGCAACCCCGGCCAGTCTCCACACAAAGTCTGCTGCTCTACTGGCCCGGCAGCGGCGGTGGCCTGCAACGGTTCGCCGATCTTCAGGCCCTTGAACAGCAACTGTTCAAACTGCACGCCAGCACAGGCAGTCAGGTGCTGGAGTTGATACCTATTCCAGGCGATCCGCTGCACTACGCGTTGAATCAGTTGACCGGCGAATTCGAAACCCGGGCAGCCACGATTCGCCAACGCTACAGCGAGCCGTTACAGGCCCGACACCGTGCAGATGATTTGGAACACCTGCGCAACCAGACGCTTGCCCTTCTACAAGTGCCGATCCACGCAGCCCGACGCCAGGCCCTGGCCTTTCGAATGGATCAGCAACGCAGCGCCATCCTCGCCACCCAAATGCCTGACTGGCTGCGCGACCTGCCAGACACCGAACGCAACCCCCTCAAGGATTTGATCCAGGCCTGGATCGGTGCGATGAACCGGAGTCACGAATTGCTGACCGTCACATTGCCGCCTCGCGAGGATTTCACCCGCCAGCGTCTGCATGAACGGCTGCGCCGGGACTTTTCCCTCAAAGGGTATTTTTCGGTGCATCTGAACCTGCCGGATTCGGTGGCACTGCAGAAGCAGACATTCAACGCGCCCGGCGCTCCCGGCACCCCTCAGAAGCTGGTGCCGGTACCCAGCGCAACTCGCAACAGCCTGTCGCTGGAGGCCTTGGCGCAACTCAACATCGACAACACAGCGTCGATGAATCTGGAACCTCTGCTGATGCGTCTTCGCTTCATGCAGGTTGAAGTCAGTGCCAGCGACGACCGCGACCACTCGGCGCTGATTGCAGGGATCACCCTTCCCTACCTGCGCAGGCTGCTGCCGGAACTGGACCTGCCCAAGGCCTACGAGCAACTGATCTACTCCACCTTCAAAGGCACGCCCGACGAGCCACCCTACCGACGCGAATATCGTCGGGAATGCCTGCTCGAACCCTGGCGCCTGATGCTCAGGCTGCAAGGTCGATGCGCGTGGTTGCAGCATCAGATCGACACGCCTGCGCTGCACATCCTCGACACAGCCATCGATGCCGACACCGACGAAGCCTGGAACAACGGTGACCGACGCATTGTATTGCGCCCGGCGATCCTGGCCGCCGGTGGCACGGACACACCGGGCGAAGGGCCCGCTACGCTGTCCGGGGTGACGTTTATCGAGGAACAGGCAGGCGGCACCACGTTGCTGTACCTGCCGGATGCTCCCGACGGCCGATTCCTGCGTGTTTACGACAGCCTCGAAGCGGCTCGCAAGGATCTGTTCCAGCGCTGTAGCCAGGACACGATGATCCGCTATCTGGCCGGCCGCGCCGTGCAGGGCAGCGTTCGCGCCCACGAAAACCGTATCGCCCTGGCCGTGGAAAGACGCTTTGACGGCATGATCGGCGTCGGGCTGAAGTGGCCGTCCACCACGTCACTTGCCGCACACCTGCTGGACGCTCATATGGGCCGCCTGATCGAGGCCCATCGTGGTACATCGCGCTCGAATGAAGCGCTGTATCTGGAGCGCTACGCCCTCAATGGTCCCCGGGTATTCAACTACCTGAAAATGGCCTTGGGGCTGGTACCTTTCGTCGGCACGGCGCTCGCGCTGTATGACGCCTGGAGTGCCGCCAACCAGGCGGTCGCGGCGTTTCTGCGGGGCAAGGTCGGCGATGGACTGACCGAGATCGAATCACTGTTGCTATGCCTGATCGACGCCGCCATCGATCTTGTGCCCGGCGCTGGTGCGGCGCTCAAGGCCCGTTCGGCGACCCGCACCCGCCTGCTTCGGAACCTGGCGACCGACTCCGCTGCACTGACGCTGAGAAATCAACACCAGGCGCGGCGCATCGTCGAACGGTTCGCCGGTTACGAATATGAGTCGCCCCTCTCGCTGGCCGGTCTGCAACCGGTCGACAGTGGCCTATGGCGAAACATCTACCGGCATGCCGACGGGGATTTCATCGTCCGCCAGGGCCGGATCTACCAGGTCGAATGGAGTCATGACTCTCGCAACTGGCGTCTGAGCGGCACCGCCCGGAAAACCTATAAGCAACCCATCGCTCTGGACGAGGCTGGTGAGTGGGACACCTGGTTCGGTGTCTACGGCACCACGTTCGAGGGCGGTGGCCTCGGGGGTGGCAGCGTGCTGGGGCACATGGCCGATGCCCTCGACCCGGTCTGGCCGCAGGCGATACGTAACCGCCTGCCACGCTGGTGGATCGATCGCACTTATCGATTGCACCATCGACTGACCCTCGAATGTGACAGCTTGAGCTCTCGTATCGATGCTCAGGTTCGACGAAGTGATGTGGTGATCAACACCCACTACGAGCACCCCGATAACCTGCTGTTCAGAATGGCGGCAGAAAAATGCTGTCGAGATGACATTGCATTGGCCACCCGGCAATTTCAGACAGTGGCCGAACTGCGCGCCCTTTCTCACGGCAACAAACTGCGTGCGCTGCTGGAGATACAGAGCCACGACGCCACACTGATCACCGACCGCCTCAAACACCGGGCGCTGATCACCAATCATCGCATCCGCAAGAAACTGGATGAGCTCGATGCACGGCACGACGTCCTCGATGCGTTACCTGCGGACTCGATCGAGGAACGATTGAGACAACTACAGGACATGCACCGGATTCGTCTCGAAATCATCGCCGCTATCGAGGACGTCGAAGGACTGATGAGCGATCTCAATCGTTGGTTCAGCCTCGTCACCGCTCGAACGGACAGGGCCAAACTGGGGCCGATGATCACTGACATGAACAGTCGCATGACCGATTTCAATCTGGGATACATCAAGACTTCGCAGCGCCTGGAAACGGTCAAGAACTTCGAAAACACCGGCGAAGTGTCCTGGCGATATCTGCAGGAAAGGGCCTGGCAATTGCGTGTCGACATGGACCGGGCGCTCTTTACGCAGTTCAGCCTGTCGGAGGTCAGCGCCACGCGGGCACAGCGCATGCAGATTCTGACGGAATGTCTCGACACCTATGCAAGATATGGCCGGGAAATGAACCAATGGACCGCCAGTTACCCGCAGTACTTTCACATGGAGGAGTTCGAACCGTTGATGGCCGGCGTGGAGGTCATGGCCGAGCAGGCCAGAAAGGCCATCGACCATCCGGTGCCCCCGCGTACTGGCGGGCAAGGCAACAAGAAGATCTTTCGCACCGAAGACGATCAGTGGCTGATCGGTGTGGAGAACTGGGAACTCAGAACCCGCAAGCGGCAATTCGTCCTGAACCACGGCAAGGCCGGGGAGGAAGTCTGGGAACAGACGGGCAATGGCCGGTATCGCCTGCTGACGGTGCAGCCGTCGCAACCGGTTGCGACCCGCCATCTCCCGTCGCTGCTGACCGATGCCCGCAAGCGGCTTGATGGACAACCGGCCTATCAAGCAAAAGTGCAGACCTATGCCGAACGCGACATGCTCCCGGTGGATCTGGAACACATGATGATCAGCGAGGCCGATGACTTGTCGCGCCGCGCCAGAGATATCGAAGCCCTGTCCGCCGAGCATCCGGTGATCGAAGAACTGGACACCATGGCTGCCCGATTGCGCACTCAAGGACGGCAAATGCGCACCCGGCAGACTCTTGCAAGCCGAAAACCCACCGATGGCATGCTCGAAGACCTGCTTCGGCAAAATGCCGTGGAGGTCCGCAAGATTGCGCTGATGAAGCAACTGCGCAATCGCGCCGACGGCCGGCCAGACTACCTGCAGGAATACGAAATTCGCGATTTGAGCATCCAGCCGCCCCGTCTGTTGTGGTATGCACACTTTCACTACAGCAAGGCCAGGCCCCGGTTCGGTGAGTTCGAAAAAGCCCATCTGAAACTGCCGGAGCACCGTGGCAAAACCCATGCTGACGATCAAACGTTGCCGTACGCCGACATCGGCAAGCGGTCGCCAGTGCTGCCCTGGTTCGAAGCGCTTTGAAACGACACAGGGAGCGATTCACCGCTCCCTGTCTCTTGCGTGTTATGCCAACTGACTGCGCAGTTGCCGCGCTGCCGCGACCATATTGACCAGCGCCGCTTCGGTCTCCGGCCAGGCGCGGGTTTTCAGACCGCAATCGGGGTTGACCCACAGACGCTGCGCCGGAATCCGTTTCACCGCCTGGCTCATCAACTTGACCATCTCGGCCGTGTCCGGCACCCGTGGCGAGTGGATATCGTAGACGCCCGGGCCAATGTCATTCGGGTAGTCGAACGCTTCGAAGGCGTCCAGCAGTTCCATGTCCGACCGCGAGGTCTCGATGGTGATGACGTCGGCGTCCATGTCGGCGATCGCCTTGATCACATCGTTGAATTCGCTGTAGCACATGTGGGTGTGAATCTGGGTTTCATCCTTCACCCCCGAAGCCGTCAGGCGGAACGCTTCCACCGCCCAATCAAGGTATTCCTGCCATTGCTCACGACGCAGCGGCAGGCCTTCACGGAACGCCGCCTCGTCGATCTGTACGATCTTGATCCCGGCCTTTTCCAGATCCACCACTTCGTCACGCAGGGCCAGCGCCAGTTGTTGTGCCTGAACCTTGCGCGACACGTCTTCGCGGGGGAACGACCACATCAGCATGGTCACGGGACCGGTCAGCATGCCTTTCATGACCTTGTCGGTCAGGCTCTGGGCGTAGGTGACCCAGTCCACGGTCATGGCGCTCGGACGGGACAGATCGCCATAGATCACCGCCGGTTTCACGCAGCGGGAACCGTAGCTCTGGACCCAGCCGAAGCGCGTGAACAGATAGCCGTCCAGTTGCTCGGCGAAATACTCGACCATGTCGTTGCGCTCGGCTTCACCGTGCACCAGCACATCGAGACCCAGGCGCTCCTGGACTTGCACCGCATGGCGGATTTCACTGCGCATGGCGTCGTGGTAATCGTTGGCCGACAGCTTGCCCTGCTTGAACGCCTGACGGGCCAGGCGGATCGAACCGGTCTGCGGGAACGAGCCGATGGTGGTGGTCGGGAACGTCGGCAATTTCAGACGCGCCTGTTGTGCAGCGATGCGTTGCGCAAACGGCGAATGACGCTGGCTGTCGCTGGCGTTGATCGCCTCGATCCGCGCTTGCACTTCGGCCTTGTGAATGCGCGGCGAACGGGCGCGGCTCTGTTGAATGGCGCGGCTTGCGGCCAGTGCGCTTTGCACGTTCGGCGCTTGCGGGTCGTTCAGCGCATCACGCAACACCG
This sequence comes from Pseudomonas fluorescens, assembly GCF_012974785.1. Lineage (GTDB taxonomy): Bacteria > Pseudomonadota > Gammaproteobacteria > Pseudomonadales > Pseudomonadaceae > Aquipseudomonas > Aquipseudomonas fluorescens_BT. The sequence goes on from NZ_CP027561.1 coordinate 5,013,637, forward strand.
AGATTTCGCTGCACTTCTGCACGGCGAATGCCAGCCAGCTTTTCAGCTCCGGGTCGAGCTTGTCTTCGCGCTCGACATCCACCGGACTGTGCAACAACGAGCAGGAACTGCTGACCCACAGGTTGTCGCCAAAACGCTCCTGCGCCGGTTGCAGTTGTGCCAGCGCCTGCTCCAGTTCGCAGCGCCAGACGTTGCGCCCGTTGACCAGACCGACCGAAAGAATCTTGTAGGTCGGCAGACGATCAAGCACCTGACCGAGCTGATCCGGCGCACGCACCGCGTCGATGTGCAGGCCTTGCACCGGCAGGCCGACGGCCAGGCCGAGGTTGTCCTGCAGGCCACTGAAATAGGTCGCCACCAGTTTTTTCAGCGGCGAGTACTGAAGGATGTGATAGGCGCGTTCGAAGGCGCTTTTCCAGGCTTGCGGCAGGTCGAGGGTCAGGATCGGTTCGTCGATCTGCACCCACTCCACGCCTTGTGCAGCGAGGCGACCGAGGATTTCGTTGTATACCGGCAGCAGACGCTCAAGCAGATCGAGCTTGTCGAAGCCGTTGCCTTTCGCCTTGCCCAGCCACAGGTAAGTCAGCGGGCCGATGATCACCGGTTTGACGTTGTGACCAAGGGCTTTGGCTTCTTCGACTTCATCGAACAGCTGTTCCCAGCTCAGCTTGAACTGTTGGTCGGCGGTGAATTCCGGGACCAGGTAGTGGTAGTTGGTGTCGAACCACTTGGTCAGCTCTTGGGCGTATTGGGTCTTGCCGTGCTCGCCGCCGCAGCAGGACGCCGTGGCGCCACGGGCCATGGCGAACAGCGTGTCGAGGGTCGGCAGGCCCCGCACATCACGCGCACCGTCAAAACGCTCGGGGATCACACCGAAGGTCAGCGAGTGAGTCAGCACCTGGTCGTACCAGGCGAAGTCGCCGACCGGCAACAGGTCGATGCCGGCGTCCTTCTGCAATTGCCAGTGCCTGGCGCGCAGCTCACGGCCGACCTGATTCAGCGACGCCTGATCGAGATCGCCTTTCCAATAGGCTTCGAGGGCTTTTTTCAGTTCGCGGTCGGCGCCAATGCGCGGGAAACCAAGGGTGTGGGCCACGGCCATGTCGAGTGTTCTCCATTGCGTAAAAGATGGCGCCATTGTCGACAGCCAGGACAACATGAGACAAACTCAACCTTTTCGTGTTTATCACAAATTTTCCTCATGGAGACTGCAGTGCTTGAAATCCGTCACCTGAAAACCCTGCATGCCCTGCGCGAAGCCGACAGCCTGGTCGATGCGGCCGACCGTCTGCACCTGACCCAGTCGGCGCTGTCCCACCAGTTCAAGGAGCTGGAAGAGCGCATGGGCATGCCGTTGTTCGTGCGCAAGACCAAACCGGTGCGGTTCACCAGCGCCGGCCTGCGCCTGCTGCAACTGGCCGACGCGACCCTGCCGCTGCTGCGCGCCGCCGAACGTGACATCGGGCGTCTGGCCGGGGGAACCGCCGGACGTCTGCACATGGCCATCGAATGCCATAGCTGCTTCCAGTGGCTGATGCCGACCATCGACCAGTTCCGCGATGCGTGGCCGGAAGTCGAACTCGACCTGGCCTCGGGCTTCTCCTTCGCCCCGCTGCCGGCGCTGGCCCGCGGTGACCTGGATCTGGTGGTGACGTCCGACCCGCTGGAAATCGCCGGCATTACTTACGTGCCGCTGTTCACCTACGAAGCCATGCTGGCGGTCGCCAACCAGCATGCGCTGGCGAGCAAACCGTACATCGTCCCCGAAGACCTGCTGACCGAAACCCTGATCACCTATCCGGTGGAACGGGACCGCCTCGATATTTTCACCCGCTTCCTCGAACCGGCCGACATCGAGCCGGCGCAGGTGCGCACCTCGGAACTGACGGTGATGATGATGCAACTGGTGGCCAGCGGCCGCGGTGTGTGCGGCATGCCGCACTGGGCGCTGCATGAATACAGCTCACGGGGTTACGTAAAGGCCAAGCGGCTGGGTGAGAAAGGTCTGTTTGCGACGTTGTACGCGGCGATCCGCGCCGACATGCTGGACGCGCCGTACATGCGCGATTTCCTGCTGACGGCCAAGGACACCTCGTTCTCGACCCTCGATGGGGTCAGTGCGGTTCGTTGAGGCTGGCGGATGGCACGAAAGGCGCGCACCACATGTGGATCTTGTCGAAGTAGTCCTCGCCGACCCGCACCGCCATCGGTTCGAGGCCGAACTGGATGAAGCCGCAACGCTGGTAAAGCTTGAACGCGGCTTCATTGCCGGCGGTGACAGTCAATTGAATGACCTTCAGCGCCGGATGCTGCTGCGCTTCACCCAGCACGGCTTCCATCAATTTCAACCCCAGCCCGCGCTGGCGAAACTCGGCCGACACATACATGCCGAACACCGTTGCCTTGTGCCGGGCCTTTTCCCGAGGCTCGAACGCCAGGCCGACGATGCCCGCCAAGCGGCCCGCCTCGAACGCGCCAAACACCGCATCGAGCTTGCTGGTCAGGCGCGACTCCCACCAGCTCAGCGGCATTGCTGCGCGTTCGCGCACGCTGGAGGTGAAGGCCTGCGGATGCCGATCGTAAGCCTCCAGCATCAGTTCCCGATAGGCCAGCGCATGACTGGCATCCAGCCTTTCGATCCACATGTTCAAGCTGCCTTGCGCTGCTCAAGCATCAGCCGCAGGGCCAGCCCCCCAAGCACAAAACCCATGAAATAGCGTTGCGCCGCCAGCCAGGACGGATTGTTGACGAACCACGAGGCAATGCCTGCCGCCGACAGGGCAATCAACAGGTTGACGCTGAAGCTGACGCTGATCTGGGTCAGGCCGAGAATGATGCTCTGGCTGAACACCGAGCCATGTTCCGGCGTGATGAACTGCGGAAACACCGAAAGGTAGAACACCGCGATCTTCGGGTTCAGGGCGCTGGTGAGAAAGCCCATGGTGATGAGCTTGCGCGATGAGTCCGCCGGCAATGGCTGCACTTCGAACGGCGAACGGGCACCCGGTTTCACCGCTTGCCAGGCCAGCCACAGCAGGTACAGCGCGCCGGCCCACTTCAAGACTTCATAGGCCATCGGCACCGCGAGAAACACCGCCGTCAGACCGGCCGCCGCCGCGAACAGATGCACGAAGAATCCGGCCACCACGCCGAGCAGCGAAGTCACCCCGGCCTTGCGCCCCTGACAGATCGAACGGGAAATCAGGTAGATCATGTTCGGCCCCGGCGTCAGTACCATCAACAACGCGGCAGCGGCGAAAATCAGCAGGTCTTGAAGCGGGATCATGACGAAGTCCTTTGCACGAATGATCAGGCGATCGCGGTCAGCGAGGCTCGATAAAACGGCAGGATCAGGTCGCGTGTCAATGGGGCGAGAACCACATCACCGTCGGTGGCCGGGTCGATCCAGATCACCTCTTCGATCTCGGCGGCGGGAGAAACGTCGGCGTCGATGGTCAGTTGAAAGATCTCGGCCTGCACGACGAACCCCGGCTCGTTGGCGGCCGGTGCCGAGAACTGGCCGAGAAAGCGCGCCTGCGCCGGATCGATCACCAGCCCCAGTTCTTCTTCCAGCTCGCGGGCCAACGCATGCACCGGCAGTTCATGGGTTTCGATCTTGCCGCCCGGTTGCATGAACGCGGTGGTATCGCGCTTGCGCACCAGCAGGGTCTGGCCGTCGGGGTTGAGCAGCAACGCGGCGGCAATACGAATGATGCGGGGGGAAACAGCGGATACAGGGCTCATGGGGCAGCCACCGGCCTTGAGAAAAACCGCAAGGATCCCATGCCGACCCCGCCAGCGTCATCAACCCTGGGCCGTGAGGGTCGCCTCAAGTTCCTCCGGTACTTTCACGAATACCTTGTATTTAGCGCCCTCCATGGCTTCGAAACTGATCAGTTTGTCCACCAGCAAAGCGCTCAGGACCTTGCCGGCATTGAGCAGCAACATGCCGTTGTCGGCATTGAGGTTGCGCGCCAGGATCATCCCCGCTGCCAGCTCCCGGGTGCCCATGACCTTGACGTTCGGATCGGTCAGGGTGATGTCGCTGACCATTGCACAGACCTTGATGAAATCCTCGATCAGTTCGGGATCGTAAAGTTTGCCGGCGTACTGGCGCAGGTACAGCAACGCTTCGTCGCTGTTCATTTGCCGCTCGAGAATCAGCCCGCGCTGCAACTCGACGAAATCCACCGCCAGTTTCAGCAGACGCGAACCAAAGGGGATGGCCTCGCCCTTGAGCCGGTCGGGAAAACCGCTGCCGTCCCAGCGCTCCTGGTGATGCAGGATCAGCCGCGCGGCATCCTTCATCGGGTCCAGGGTCATCAACAGCGATTCGCTCTGTTTCGGATAGGCCCGATAGCGGTCGCGCTCGGTGCTGTGCAGCAGGTCCGACGGCGTGGTCATCATGCTGTCGGTCCAGCTCAGCTTGCCGATGTTGTAGAGCGCGGCGGCCATGGTCAGGTCGCGGCTGGCGGCTTCGTCCAGCCGGTGCACCTTGCAGTAGCCGCGCACCAGCTCGATGATCTGCCGGTTGGTCTGCTTGGCCGGCGGCAGGCGCAGATTGGCGATCAATGAAAACACTTCAGTGCCGGTCACATAGCTGTGCTTGAGCTCTTCGTAGGCCAGGTCGAGCATGTCGGCGGTCTGCTGCAGTTCGGCGGTACGGGCGGCGACGTGTTTTTCCAGGGTGCTGTTGAGCAGTTTCAATTGTTCGTTTTGCACTCGCGTCAGTTTTTCCAGACGTTCGCGCTCGCGTGCCAGATGCTGATGCTCGAGGGCCTGACGCAAGGTCAGCAGCATTTCCTCGTCGTTCCAGGGTTTGCTGATGTAACGGTGGATCTGCCCTTCGTTGATGGCCTTGATGATCGCCGAAGGGTCGGCGTAGCCGGTGAGCATGATCCGCGCGGTCGCCGGATACCGCTCATGAACAAGAGCCAGCAGCGTGGCGCCATCCATGTTGGGCATGCGCGCGTCGCTCATCACCAGATTCACCGGTTGCTGCTCGAGTATTTCCAGCGCCTGGGCACCGCTGGTGGCCAGCAAGACGTCATAAGGCTGACCGCGCAACAGGCGGCGCAGGCTGTTGAGGATCGGTTCCTCGTCATCGACCAGCAGCACTTTGGGCCGGGGCGGCGAAATCGGGGCGGACGGCTCTTCCATGGCGAAGCCTCGTGAGAAACGTTGGACATGACTGACGCGCCGGCAGACCTCCCCTGCTTGCCCGCGCTTGAATCACAGGCTAGATGATTTTCGCAGGGCGCGTGTAAATCCTCTGTTACACCGCGACAGGCAAAGTTGCGCCCGTGCAACTATGCTCAAGTGGCTGGACGACACCATCGGCATGAGCGCAGGCATGGGATGAGGGGAAAGGGATGCTCCCGATGACGAATGTGCGTGAACACACGGGTTTTGCGTCATGAGTGCGCAACCCGGACACACCAACCGCCGCGTGCTCATCGTCGACGATACCGCGTCGATCCATGAGGACTTTGCCAAGATCCTCAAACCGGCCACGGCTGAAGCCGACAGCCTGGATGAAACGGAAAGCCTGCTGTTCGGCGATGCGTCCTCCGCCCCCGTCGCACCGAAAGACCGTTTCGAACTGGACTCGGCCTATCAGGGCCGCGAAGCGCTGGACAAGGTCGAAGCCGCACTCGCCGCCGGGCGCCCGTACGCCATGGCCTTCATCGACATGCGCATGCCGCCGGGCTGGGATGGCCTGGAAACCATCGAGCGGCTGTGGCAGGTCGACCCCAAGCTGCAAGTGGCCCTGTGTACCGCTTATTCCGATTACTCCTGGGAAGACATCGACCAGCGGTTGGCCCTGACCGATCGCCTGCTGATCCTGAAAAAACCCTTCGACGCGATAGAAATCCGGCAGATGGCCAGCGCCCTGACGGTCAAGTGGCAAATGACCGAAGACGCCGCCATGAAGATGAACCTGCTGGAGCAGGCTGTTCAGGAACGCACGCGGGAGTTGTCCGACGCCAACATCATCGTGCAGAACAGCCCGACCATCCTGTACCGGCTGCGCGGCGAGCCGTCGTTTCCGTTGATGTACATCTCCCACAACATCACCCGATACGGCCATGTTGCGGCTGATCTGGTGGGTTCGGCCAACTGGGCGCAGACGCTGATTCACCCGGACGATCAGGTCAGTGTCGATACCGCCATGGGCCGGGTGCTCGATCGCCATGCAGAGGGCGCCTCCATAGAGTTTCGCCTGCGAACCGGCGAGGGTGGCTGGCGCTGGGTGGAAAACCGCTACATCCCGGTACGCGATCACGACGGCCGACTGCTGGAAGTCGAGGGGATCATTCTTGACATCACCGAGCGCCGGCTGGCCGAAGAAAAGATGAACCTGCTGGCCCGCACCGACGGCCTCACCGGGCTGGCCAATCGCGCCACCCTGATCGAGCGCCTGCATCAGGCCTTCGCCGCCGCTCGCCGGGGTGCGGCCCCCTTCGCGGTGTTTTATCTGGATCTGGACCATTTCAAGCGGATCAACGACACCCTCGGCCATCCGGTCGGCGATTTGCTTTTGCAGGAAGTGGCGCAGCGGATCAAATCGAATGTGCGGGAAAACGACGTGGTCGCACGGCTGGGCGGTGACGAATTCGCGATCCTGCAGTTGGATGTCAGCGACCCGACCCAGTCCGCCACCGTTGCCACCAAGATCCGCGATGCACTGTCGCAGCCTTACCACTTGACGGGCAATGCCTTGCACACCTCCGCCAGTATCGGCATCTGCCTCTACCGGCCCACAAGTCTGGATGCCGACAGTCTGCTGGGCGGCGCCGACATGGCGCTGTACCGCGCCAAGGAAACCGGGCGCAATCAGTACCAGTTCTACTCCGAGCAAATCACTCGGGAAGTGGCCGAGCGCATTACCCTTGCCGAAGAGTTGACGACAGCGCTCATTCAGGGAGGACTGAAGCTCGATTACACGCCGGAAGTGGACATGCACAGCGGCAAGATTCTCGGCATGGCCGCGCAGGTCAAATGGCAACATCCCAGGCTTGGTCTGCTGCCGGCGTCGGCCTTCGTACCGGCAGCGGAAAAGACCGGTGCAATCATCCCGCTCGGTCGCTGGATACTGGATCACGTCTGCTGGCAGATGCGCCAGTGGCAAAACGAGGGCGTGGCGCCGCCGGTGATGGCGATCAAGATCTCTCTGGCGCAGCTCAAGAGCGGCCCCGAGCTCATCTATGACGTGCTGCGCACCACCGCCCGTTGGGAGCTGGCACCGTGGGATCTGCGTTTCGATGTCACGGAAGCGACCCTGGCCCAGACCAAATGGACCCACAACGATGTGCTGCCGCGCCTGAGTGAGCTTGGGGTGAAGATCGCCATCGACGATTTCGGCACCGAATACTCATCGTTCGATTACCTGAAAACCTACCGGGTCAATCACCTCAAACTCTCCCAATACCTGATCGACAGTGCGGCCCAGGATGAAGGCAGCGCCAATACCCTGCGAGCGATCGTCAATTTCGCCCGGGATCTGGCGATCGACATCAGCGCCGAAGGCGTCCAGCCCGCAGATCGGGATGACGCCCTCGCCTCTTCGGCCCCCCTGAAAAACGTGCAAGGCCTTTGCTTCAGGGAAGCGGTCAGCCCCGAACAGGCAGCCCGACTGCTGAAGGACGCAAGTGCGGCCGCCCCGCTGCCCAAGGAGGATGAAGGATGAAAACGCCTTTTCCCCAGACCAACCGGCGCATTCTGATCGTCGACGATACGCCGGCGATCCATGCCGATTTCCGCAAGATCCTCGCCCCCGAGACCGGTGGCGAAGCGGATCTGAGTGGTCTTGAACAGACGCTGTTCGGCACCCGTCAGGCAACGCACCTGACGTTCCAGCTCGACTCCGCCTACCAGGGCCAGGAAGCCTTGAAACTGGTGCAACACGCGCTGGACGAAGGCCGGCCCTACGCCCTCGCCTTCACCGACATGCGCATGCCGCCCGGCTGGGATGGACTGGAAACCATCGAAAAACTCTGGGAAGTCGATCCGAACCTGCAAATTGCATTGTGCACCGCCTACTCCGACTACAGCTGGGAGGCCATGGCCGAGCGCCTGGAATTCGGCGATCAGTTGCTGATCCTGAAAAAGCCGTTCGACACCCTGGAAATCCGCCAGATGGCCAATGCCCTGACCTGGAAATGGCAACTGGCCCAGGACGCAGCGCTGAAGATGCTCAACCTTGAGCAGACCATCGAGGCGCGGGTGCATGAACTGCTCAAGGTCTCGCACCTGCTGCAATACGACAGCCTCACGGGCCTGCCCAACAGCACCTTGCTGGGCGATCGCCTGAGCCAGTCGCTGGCAGCTTGCCGGCGTCACGACAAGCAACTGGTGGTGATGTTTCTCGGCCTGGACCGCTTCAAGCGCATCAACAATGCCCTGGGCCATCCGGCGGGCGACGAAATGCTCAAGCGGGTCGGCCAGCAATTGCTGGCCTGCGTGCGCGAATCGGACTCGGTCTTTCGTTATGGCTCCGACGAGTTCGTGGTGATGCTCAGCGATATCAAGCATCCGCAGCAGACCCGCAGCATCGCCGAGAAACTACTGAGCGCCATCCGCGCTCCACAGACAATCGTCGGGCATGACGTGAGCGTCACGGCCAGTCTGGGCATCAGCCTCTACCCCGATGACGGGCTCGAGGCCATCGAGCTGATCAAGAAAGCTGAAACGGCCATGCGCAGCGCCAAGGAAAACGGACCGAACGAAATCGGCTTCTTCATCGAAGCCATGAACCAGCGCGCCCGGGAGCAGCAAGGCATCGAGTCGGGTATTCGCCAGGCCCTGCAGCGCCATGAATTCGTCCTGCACTACCAGCCGAAAATCGAGCTGACCAGCGGCCGGGTGGTCGGCGCCGAGGCTCTGGTGCGCTGGCAAAAACCGGGGCATGGCTGGGTGTATCCATCGGAGTTCATTCCAGTGGCCGAAGACAGCGGCCTGATCGTGCCGTTGAGCAAATGGGTGCTGGCCGAGGCCTGTCGGCAGACCCGGGACTGGCAACTGGCGGGGTTGCCGTCGATCCGCATGTCGGTCAACACCTCGGCCATCGACTTTCGCCAGCGGCACTTCGTCGAGGGTATCGAACAGGTGTTGGCACAGACCGGGCTGGATCCCCGTCTGCTGGAACTGGAAATCACCGAAGGCGTGCTGATGCAGAACGTGGACGCAACGATGAGTGCGCTGAACCGGCTGAAAGCCCTGGGTGTCCGGCTGGCCATCGATGACTTCGGCACCGGTTATTCCAGCCTGAGCTACCTGCGGCGGTTTCCCATCGATGTGCTGAAAATCGATCAGTCGTTCATTCGCGGCCTCAGCCATGACAGCAGCGACGCGGCCCTGGTCGGTGCGATCATCAGCCTGGGCAAGAGCCTCAACCTGAACGTCATCGCCGAAGGCGTGGAGACCGCACAACAGCTGGCCTTTCTAAGGGCCCACGAGTGCGAGGAGGGCCAGGGCTTCTACTTCAGCAAAGCCTTGCCGGCAGACTCCTTTGCCCACCTTCTGGTTGACGGGTTGCCTGACCCCTGGAGCGTTGCATGAACACACCGACGACATGCCCGTCACGCAGCGTTTTGTTCCTGATGCTTTTCGCTCCCGGCGTCAATATCGTAGCCGCGCCCCTGGACGAGCCACTGAAGCCGCTGCCTGACATTGCGAAACAGGACCCGAAGCGCGTCGAACTGGGTCGCCGGCTTTTCCAGGATCCACGGCTGTCGGTGAACAACAGCCTGTCCTGCGCCAGTTGTCATCAACTGGACAAGAACGGCGCTGACAGCCGGGCCCTTTCCCTGGGCTTCGATGGACAACCGGTGGCGGTCAACACCCCGACCGTGCTCAACGCCAGCCTCAATTTCCGCCAGTTCTGGGACGGTCGCGTGGAGACGCTGGAGGAGCAAAGCAACGTCGTCATCACCAGCCCCCACGAAATGGGCAATGACTGGAACACCGTCGTGCAACGGATCGCCGACGACCCCGGCTATCGCCAGTCTTTCAGCACCGCCTACCCGGATGCCGTGACGAAAGCCAACATCCAGAACGCCCTGACGAGCTACGAACGCACACTGCTGACACCCGGCTCACGCTTCGATCAGTACCTGCTGGGCAACACCGACATCCTGACCCTCGATGAGAAATACGGTTATCAGCGCTTCAAGGACTACGGCTGCATTGCCTGCCATCAGGGCGTGAACATAGGCGGCAACATGTACCAGAAGTTCGGGGTGTTCGGTGACTACATCGCCGATCGTGGCAACCCGACGGTGGCCGACCAGGGCCGGTTCAACGTCACTGGTGACGAAAACGATCGGGCCGTGTTCAAGGTGCCGAGCCTGCGCAACGTCGCACTGACCGCGCCGTATTTCCACGACGGTTCGGCGCCCACCCTCGAACGGGCCGTGGACGTGATGTTCCAGTATCAGTTGGGCCGCATGCCGAGCGAGCAAGACAAGGCACTGATCATTGAGTTTCTCAAGACCCTGACCGGACACTGGGAGGGTCAGCCATGATGAAAACCGTCTCGGGGCGGCGCAGCCTGCTGTTGCTCAGCCTCCTCGCCGTATTGCTGGCCTCGATCCTGGTGTTTCTGTACCTCAAGTCCAGTTCCGAGCAGACCACCACCTACACCGAATCCCGGGACCTGATCCGTCAGATCAAGCAACAGGATTCGCAGTGGGAAAGTGAAGTCCTCAAGGCCCGGGTGGCGATCACCCACAATTACGACCCGCTGATCTCGCCGATGAACGAGATGAATCGCCTGTGGGCACGTTTCGAATCCATGGAATCCGGGCATGGACGGGACGAATCCACGCAATGGGCTGATGCCCACGAACGCTACCTGGACGCCTGGCAGGAAAAAGCCCGCCTGGTGGAACAGTTCAAGTCGCACAACGCGCTGTTGCGCAACTCCCTGGCTTTTCTGCCCAGTGCCGAGGATGACATTCAGGCACAACTGGCCAATCTGTCCGACCTCGACAAGATTCAATTGCAGAACATCGTCACCGACACCTATGACCTGTTGCTCAGTGCACTGGAATTTGCCCAGGTCGCCTCCGCCGACAAGGCCTCCGACATCGAGGTGGGCCTGAACAAACTGGCGGTGAACGCACAACGTCTGCCGGCGGTTTTTCAAACCCCGATCAGGATCCTCAGCAATCACATCGCCCTGATCCTGCGCGAGCAACCGATCGTCAACCGCCTGCTCGATCAGATCGAGGCAATTCCCGTGGACGAGCGTCTGGACACCATCACCAACATGCTCGACCTGGATCAGCAACAGGCCGAACGAACCGACCAGAAATACCATTTCTACCTGCTGCTGTTTTCTGTCCTGCTGATGTTGTCGCTGCTGTGGCTGGCCATCCGCCTGATCCGCAGTTTTGCCGAGATCAACCGGGTCAACGCGGCCCTGCAAACGGCCAACGATGTGCTCGAACAACGGGTCGACGAACGGACCCGCGAACTGAAGAACGTGCAGAGCGAACTGCTCGACGCCGCACGCCAGGCCGGCATGGCGGAAATCGCCACCAACGTGTTGCACAACGTCGGCAACGTGCTCAACAGCGTGAACATTTCCTCCGACCTGATCTCGCGGAAACTGCGCAGCAGCAAGGCCTTGGGACTCGGCAAGGCGATGCAGCTGATCAACGAACACCCCGACGACCTCGGGTCGTTTCTGACCGAGGACGCCAAGGGCAAGCTGCTGCCCGGCTACCTCAACCAACTGGTGGGCGCCATCGCCCAGGAACAGCAGGAAATGGCCGACGAACTGACCCAGATGAACAAGAGCGTCGATCACATCAAGGACATCGTCGCCACCCAGCAATCCTATGCCGGGGCCAACAGCATGACCGAGCCGCTGTACATCAACGAACTGCTCGAAGACGCCCTGCGCATGAATGCCGGGGCGCTCACCCGACATCACGTCACGGTGGTCAAGGAATACGGCGACGTGCCCCAGGTGATGGGCGACAAGCACCGTCTGCTGCTGATCCTGATCAACCTGATCAGCAACGCCAAGTACGCGATGTCCGATCTCAGCAACCGCCCGCGGACCATGACCCTGGGGGTGAAGATCGTCGATGACGGCTTTCTGGAGATCAGCGTCAGGGACGATGGCGAGGGCATAGCACCGGAGAACATGACGCGGATCTTTGCCCACGGCTTCACCACCCGCAAGGACGGCCACGGCTTCGGTCTGCACAGCTGCGCCCTGGCGGCCATCGAGATGAACGGCCATCTCACCGCCCACAGCGACGGGCCTGGCCAGGGCGCCCTGTTCACTTTGCAGATCCCGCTGATCACGGTAACGGAGAACGCATGAGCGAACTGTCAAACCGCCGCATCCTGCTGATCGACGACATGCCGTCGATCCATGAAGACTTTCGCAAGATCCTCACCCCGAACCGGGCGCAGTCGGCGGAACTGGACGAGATGGAAGCCGCCCTGTTCGGTGCCCCTGCCAAGCCCCGACGGGCGATGTTCGAACTGGACTCGGCCTATGGCGGCGAAGAAGGTTTGGCCAAACTCAACCTGGCCTTGCAGGAGCAATGCCCGTACGCCCTGGCCTTTGTCGACATGCGCATGCCCGATGGCTGGGACGGAGCAAAGACCATCGAGCAATTGTGGCTGCAGGATCCACAACTGCAGGTGGTGGTCTGCACCGCCTATTCCGACTATTCCTGGGACGAACTGCTGGATCGCCTGCACGCCCATGACCGGCTGCTGATCCTGAAAAAGCCCTTCGACAACATCGAAGTCCAGCAGATGGCCAACACCCTGCTGACCAAATGGCAGATGACCGAACGCGCCTCGCTGCAAATGCATCACCTGGAACACCTGGTGGACCAGCGCACCGCTCAGTTCAAGCAGGCCAGCGAAGCCTTGCAGCGGGAGATCGATGAACGCAAGCAACTGGAAGGCCAGCTGGTGCAGTCGGAAAAGCTCGCCTCGCTGGGGCAACTGGCCGCCGGGGTCGCTCACGAAATCAACAACCCGATCGGCTTCGTTTCCTCCAACCTCGGCACCCTCGACGGTTACTTCCAGCAACTGCTGGCCATGCTCGGCGCCTATCACAGCGCCGGGCAGGAATTGCCCGCCGAAGCCGCCGCGCAGTTGCAGCAATTGCGCGAGCACCTGGAACTGGACTATCTGCTGGAAGACATCCCGACGCTGATCCGGGAATCCAAGGAAGGCATCGGCCGCGTCGGACAGATCGTCCGGGATCTCAAGGATTTCTCCCGGGTCGACAGCCATCAGGAATGGCAGTGGGCCAATCTGCAACAGGGCATCGAATCGACTCTGAACATCGTTGCCGGCGAGCTCAAGTACAAGGCCGATGTGATCAAGGAATACCAGGATCTGCCGGACATCGAATGCCTGCCCTCGCAAATCAATCAGGTGATCATGAACCTGGTGGTCAACGCGGCGCAGGCCATGGGTCCGGAGCGCGGCACCATCACCCTGCGCACCGGGGTGCAGGGCGAAACGGCAATCATCGAAGTGGCCGACACCGGTTCGGGCATCGCCCCCGAGACCCTGCAGAAAATCTTCGATCCGTTCTTCACCACCAAACCGGTAGGCCAAGGGACAGGCCTGGGTCTGTCCCTGTCCTACGGCATCGTGAAAAAGCACGGCGGGGACATTTCAGTCAGCAGCACCCTGGGCGCCGGCACGACGTTTCGCGTGCAATTGCCGTTGCGCCAGACCCGGCCTGCGGCCTGAGGTCAGGTCGCCTCCTGGAAATCCATCTCCGGTGGCTGGCGTCGGAAACCGCCGGTCAGCACCGCCAGATACACCACACCAATCGCCAGCCAGCTCAGGCCCAGATACACCGCCAGGTGATCGAGGCTCACCATCAGCCACAAGTCCGCGACCAGGCCGATGAACGGGAAGACCAGAAACAGAAGCAGCTCGCGCGGGCCTTTCTTCTCGCCGCCAATCCAGTAATGGAAGATCACTGACAGGTTGACCAGGCTGAACGCCAGGAAAGCACCGAAGTTGATGAACGAGGTCGAGGTGGTCACATCGAGTTTCAATGCGAGCAAGGCCACCACGGCGCAAAGCAGGATGCTGTTGACCGGCGTGCCGAAGCGCTCGTGCAAGGTGCCGAAAAACGACTTGGGCAACACACCGTCACGCCCCATTGCGAACAACAGTCGCGAACCGCTGGCCTGGGCGGACAGTCCCGAGGCGAACTGACCGACGATCAGGCCGATGAGGAAGATCGACACGAACAGGTCGCCACCGATGTTGCGCGCAATCTCGTAGGCCGCCGAGTCGACGCTGTCGAACTGGAACGACGGGTGGGCGATCTGCACGAAGTACGATACACCGACGAAAATCAGCCCTCCGATCAGGGTGATCAACATGATTGCCCGAGGGATGGTGCGGCGTGGATCACGGGTTTCTTCGGTGAGGGTGCTGACAGCGTCGAAACCGAGGAACGAGTAGCAGGCGATGGCGGCCCCGCTCATGATCAGCGGCATCTGCATGTCGCCATTGAAGAACGGTTTGATCGACCACAGCGGCGTGCTGGCATCGCCACCGACGTAGTGCACGCACAGCGCGACAAAGGCGACCAGCACCAGAAATTGCACCAGCATCAGCAAGGCGTTGATGCCGTTGGCGAGCTTCAGGCCGATGACGTTGATGGCGCTGGTGATGCCAATGAACGCCAGCACCCAGATCCACTGCGGGATCGAGGGGAAGGCCGAAGCGAGGTACGCGGCGCCGATCAGCCAGATCGCCATCGGCAGAAACAGATAATCGAGCAGCACCGCCCAACCGGCGATGAAGCCGAGTTTCGGGCTGATGGACTTGCGCACATAGCTGTAAGCCGAGCCGGCCACCGGGAACGCGGCGGCCATGCGCCCGTAGCTCATGGCGGTGAAAAACATCGCCACCAGCGCCGCCAGATACGCCGCCGGCACCATGCCGGCGGTGGACTGGGCGAGGATGCCGAACGTGCCGAGGACAATGATCGGCGTCATGTAGGCGATGCCGAACAGCACCACCGACCCCAGCGAAAGGGTGCGTTGCAAACGAGCCATGGGCGACTTACTCCGGATTTTATTGGATTTATGGCAGAGGCCGAGTTCGGCGAATGTTTCGTGTGTTGCGTTGTTGTTCTTGAGTCAAACAGATGTGTTGTCTGTCAGGGCCCCATCGCGAGCAGGCTCGCTCCCACAGTGACCGCGTCCCCCTGTGGGAGCGAGCCTGCTCGCGATGGCGTCGACCCGATCGACAAAGACGTCGGATCATCGCGAAGGGATCAGGAACTCCCGCAGACCAGAAGCGTGTTCAACCACCTCCCCCGGCAACCTCAACCGCTGATCATCCAGATACCGGTAATCCTTGCGCGCCAGCTCCAGCTGAGCGAAATCCAGCTCCACACTGAACCGCCCCTCCTCACGCCCGGCCTCGAACAGCAGCGTGCCCAGCGGATCCACCAGCGCACTGCCGCCGGCAAACATCAACCCGTCATCCCCGGTTTCCACACGGTTGACCATCAGCGCAAACGCCTGGTTTTCCTGAGCCCGGGCCATGATCGCGGTGCGGTGGGTCGGGCCGTACGGGTCCATGTTGCCGTTGGTCACGATCAGCAATTCGGCGCCCAGTTGCGCCAGGGCCCGGGCCGATTCCGGAAACTCGATGTCGTAGCAGATCAGCAAACCGACCCGAACACCGTTCCACAGGCACGTGGCGTAACGGTCGCCGGCCTCGAACACGCCGCGGTCCGACGCCCAGAGGTGGGTCTTGCGGTATTTCAGGGCGATGCCTTCCGGAGTAATCAGCAGCGTGGTGTTGTAGAAGCGGCCGTTGTCGTTCTCGGCCATGCCGATCACCACGGCGAGGTTGCGTTCACGGGCGGCAGCCTGCACGGCGCTGACGGTCGGGCCGTCCAGCGGCTCGGCGATCTGCGCCACAGTGTCGGCAGTCGGGAAGCCCATCAGGTGAGTCTCGGGGAACACGATCAGTTGCGTGTCGGCGGCGCAGGCCGCAATCGCCGCGAGTGCGCGTTCGAGGTTGTACGCCGTGTCTTTGTCACGGCCCGCCAGTTGGGCGAGTTCGACTTTCATGGGGAGTCCTTGTTATGAGCGCCGGGTGCCGAAAGATTGCCCGGCGACTGTCTGTGGGCCAGTATGCTTCGCATTCGACCGGCCAGGGAATTACGCGGCCGGGGTAACCCGATAGGGGTAGAGGCATGACTGTTTCGTTTGACGACATCACCTGGCACCGCGCCGTCGGGCAGTTGATCGACGCCCTCGACAAGCCGAATTTCTGGGCGCAACTGGTGCGCCTGCTCGACCAGTACGTCACGTTCGATAGCTGGGTGGCGCTGCTGTTCAGCGCCGACCGCCATCCGCAGGTGTTCGCCGAATGCCCCGGCGCCGACGGCAGTCCCGACCAGTTGTTCCAGGATTACCTGCGCGGGTTGTACCTGCTCGACCCGTTCTACATCGCCTGCCGCGAGCAATCGCGCACCGGGTTGTATCGCCTTTCGGAGGTCGCACCGGAGCACTTCGAATTGACCGAGTATTACCAGCGATACTTTCGTCTGAATGTGGTGGCCGACGAAATCCAGTTCAATTGCCAGCTCGAAGGCGACCGCACGCTGTGCCTGTCACTGGGCAGCCAGCAGCGCTTCAGCGGCGAGCAGATTGCCTTGCTGTCGCTGATCCAGCCGTGGGTGCTCGGCCTGTTGCGCCAGCGCCTGCCCTACGAAATCAATGAAACCCTGGCATTGGCACCGGCGCCTGCGCAACCGGACTGGCGGGTGCAGCTCGAAGCGTCGGTGCAGCAACTCAAGGGCGCGCAACTGACCGCCCGGGAACTGGATGTCGGGCGTTTGATGCTCAGCGGTTGCTCCAGTAAAGAAATCGCCCGTAAGCTGGAAATCTCTGTTGAAACCGTGAAAGTCCATAAGAAACACATGTACAGCAAGCTGGGGATCAAATCCCAGTCGGAGCTGTTTTCGATCTTTCTGCAGGCGCAGAACGCCTGACTGCCGCAAAAAACCGTCCGAACCAAGGAAACCGTATGAGCCTGTCACTTCTGAGCCGCTACGCCTTCTTTGCCGTCTGCGTGATTTTCACCCTCGCCAGCCTGCCCTTTCTCGAACACGACTGGCTGTGGCCGATCACTGCCGTTACCGGCGTGTTGAGCCTGCTGGGTCTGTTCGACCTGATGCAAAGCCCCCACGCGGTGCGCCGCAACTACCCGATCCTGGGCAACATCCGTTACCTGGTCGAAGGCATCCGCCCGGAGATCCGCCAGTACCTGCTGGAATCCGACAGCGACGCCCTGCCCTTCTCCCGCGCCCAGCGTTCGCTGGTGTACTCGCGAGCCAAGAATGAAAGCGCCGACAAACCGTTCGGCACCTTGATCGACGTCTACCAATCCGGTTTCGAATTCATCGGCCACTCGATGCGCCCGGCGCCGTTGAGCGACCCGAGCAGCTTTCGCGTTACCGTCGGTGGCCCGCAGTGTACCCAGCCGTATTCGGCGTCGGTGTTCAACATCTCGGCCATGAGTTTTGGCTCCCTCAGTGCCAACGCGATCCGTGCGCTGAACCAGGGTGCGAAACTCGGCAACTTCGCCCACGACACCGGCGAAGGCAGCATCAGCCCGTATCACCGCGAACACGGCGGCGACCTGACTTGGGAGCTGGGCAGCGGCTATTTCGGTTGCCGCACCAGCGACGGCCGCTTCGACCCGGAACGCTTCGCCGCCCAGGCACAGACCCCACAAGTGCGGATGATCGAAATCAAGATGAGCCAGGGCGCCAAACCCGGCCACGGCGGGATTCTGCCCAAGCACAAGGTGACCCAGGAAATCGCCGACACCCGCGGCATCCTGATGGGCGAAGACTGCATTTCACCGTCCCGCCACAGCGCGTTCTCCACGCCGATCGAGATGATGCATTTCATCCAGCAACTGCGTGAACTGTCTGGCGGCAAACCGGTGGGCTTCAAGTTCTGCCTCGGTCATCCATGGGAGTTCATGGGCATCGCCAAAGCCATGCTCGAAACCGGGATCCTGCCGGACTTCATCGTGGTCGACGGCAAGGAAGGCGGCACCGGCGCCGCGCCGGTGGAATTCACCGACCACATCGGCGTACCGATGCGCGAAGGTCTGCTGTTCGTACACAACACGCTGGTCGGCCTGAACCTGCGGGACAAGATCAAGCTCGGCGCCAGCGGCAAGATCGTCAGTGCCTTCGACATCGCCAGCGTGCTGGCCATCGGCGCCGACTGGGCCAACTCGGCGCGCGGTTTCATGTTCGCCATCGGCTGCATCCAGTCGCAAAGCTGCCACACCAACAAATGCCCGACCGGCGTCGCCACCCAGGACAACCTCCGCCAGCGCGCGCTGGTGGTGCCGGACAAGGCCCAGCGGGTCTACAACTTCCATCGCAACACGTTGAAGGCGCTGGCGGAAATGCTCGCCGCCGCCGGCCTCGATCATCCGTCGCAACTGTCGGCCAAGCACTTGGTACGGCGCATGTCGGCGACTGAAATCAAACTGTTCTCGCAACTGCATGTGTTTTTGAAACCTGGGGAATTGCTCACCGGGGAAGTGAACGGCGAGTTCTATTCGCGGATGTGGCAGATGGCGCGGGCGGACAGTTTTGAGCCGCAGGAAATCGCGGCGGCCTAGACTCTGAACGGTCACCATTGCAGCAAGCGGCCGTGGGGCGGCTCCTTCATCACGATGAAGCCGTAGTCGCCAATCAGGTAAAGCCGGTAATAGAGGCTGTCCACTAAGGGTGGATAGCCCATCAGACCGACGCGGGTCGCGTTGCGCCGCTCCCGCTCGGCGACCACGTTGGTGATGCCGGCCGAAGGCAGATTTTCGGCGAGCATGAAGTAATCGATGTTCAGCAGATATTGCAGCACCGGCAACTGTTTGAACGTACCCACCGCCCCCGCCAGCCAGCGGTCGGAGTACGTCACCGAGATATAAATCCGTTTGGCTTCGCGCAGTTCGCGATGGGATGAAATGTCGTGGCTCAGGCTGTTGAGAGCACTGCTGGCGAAGGTTTTTTCCATCGTCAGCACCCGCCCGTACGCGAAGGACAGCGACAGCGTGGCCAGAAGCGGAATTGCCAACAACAGGGGCAGCCGCGAGTGCAGCGACTTCAATCCGATACAGGCCAGATAGAACAGCATCATCAGCAGTACGCCAAACCCCATCAGAGTTCGGGCACCTTCGTTGAAATCGCGAAACAACAGCGTCATCCCCGGCACCAGCAACACAATCAGCGGCAAAGTCAGAAGGCAGCCAACGCTCAGGAGCAGGCCCTTTGCGGGTGGTTCCTGGCGCAGGCGAATTTGCCGTCCCATCCGTACACCACCGAACAATGCGCACAGAAGTAATACGACGAACACTGCTGTGTAGCCACTGTGAAACAGCAGCGCCACCTTCTCCATGACCCGGCCAAAATTGATGCTGATCTGCAGCAGTGGATCAGCACTGAGGTTGAGCAATTCGGTGCGTGTGGAATCCGTGAACGGATAGGCCGTGACCGCGTAGATCGACACGCCCAGCACCAGTTGCGCCAGCCGCCAGCCTGATTGGCGCCAGAGCTCATCCCATGGCACTCGCGCGTGAACATGCCTGAGCAACTCCACACAACACAGTCCAAGAAACACATTGAGGCTGATCTGATACAGCCCGATCGCCAGCGCCAGCAGCACCGAAGGGACCAGCCATCGCTGTATTCGCGAAGTACCGCCAAACGTGATCGCGTAAATCACCGCGACCAGACTCAGGGCCATGCCGGCCCCGTCGTATTGGTAGGACAGGTTCTGCAACAGGAACGGGTTGTACCAGAGCGGCAACGGAACCAGACAACAGGCAAGCGTCGGCTCTGGAAAATAGTGAAAGGTCAGTCGGGTCAGAGCCAGTGACATGGCCAGCGTGGCGAGTAACAGCGGCAGTGGAAAAATGTTCGGCGCAGCGCCCGTGAAAGTCAGCGCTTTATATAGCCAATCCATGAACAAGCGTCCCTGCCCGGCCCACACATTGCCGGCAGCCAGGGTGCGCCAGTTGTCATCGATGTAGGGGAAGTCGGCGAGGATCAGCGGCAGGATGTACAGCGTCGTGGCGAGCAGGAAAAACAGCACGACCTGACGGCGGCCGAGTTCTCGTACGAGAAAATCGCTGATCCTCATACCGGCGCCTCTGTGCACTGCTGCGCGGGAAACTGCGTCTATAAAGCTTGGAACATGGCACGAGGTCAGAGGTCGTTTTTTGCAACGCTTTCAGACAAGCGGCCTCAACCGTGCCTCCAACAAAAAAGCCCCGGCCTATCGGCCGGGGCTTTCAGGTTTCAGCGCTGACGTTTTAGGACGCCGAACGCACCGCGCCCTGTGACGCATCGTTCGGCTGCAGCTTGAACACGTAGAACAACACCGTCAGCAGCACCAGGAACGCCGGGCCCACATACAGCGCCACACGGGTATCCGGGAAGTACGCCATCAGCCCCACCACCAGCACCAGGAACGCCAGCGCCAGATAGGAGCTGACCGGGAACAGCCACATTTTGTACTTCAGGCCGGCCCGTTCGCTGGCGCTCAGGCCTTTGCGGAATTTCAACTGCGCCAGCAGGATCATCACCCAGGTCCAGA
The DNA here is from genome assembly GCF_012974785.1 of Pseudomonas fluorescens. Classification (GTDB taxonomy): domain Bacteria; phylum Pseudomonadota; class Gammaproteobacteria; order Pseudomonadales; family Pseudomonadaceae; genus Aquipseudomonas; species Aquipseudomonas fluorescens_BT. Next base: position 5,034,288 of record NZ_CP027561.1, read on the forward strand.
TTGCGCCGAAGGTGGCAATCGAGGTCACCCAGACGAAGACTTTTTCCGGAACCAGATAGTTGAGCAGCACGCCCAGCAACAGCGCGAAGATCGACAGCAGCAACGCCCGACGCGGCACGCCGTTGCTCGAGGTGCGAGCGAAACCGGCCGGCGCCTGGCCGTTCTGCGCCAGGCTGTAGAGCATGCGCCCGGTGCTGAAGATGCCGCCATTGCACGACGACAGCGCAGCGGTAATCACCACGAAGTTGATGATGCCGGCGGCGGTCTTGATGCCCAGACGCTCGAAGGTCATCACGAACGGACTGCCCTGGGTGCCGATTTCATTCCACGGGTAGATCGACAGGATCACGAACAGCGCGCCGACGTAGAACAGCAGGATCCGCCAGAACACCGAGCCGATTGCATTGGGGATGGTCTTCTGCGGGTTCTTCGCTTCACCGGCGGTCAGACCGATCATTTCCACACCCAGATAAGCGAACATCACCATCTGCAGCGACATCAACACGCCCGTCACGCCGTTGGGCATGAAGCCGCCGTGGGCCCACAGGTTGGAAATCCCCAGCGCCACACCGTCGTTGCCGAAACCGAAGGCGATGATGCCGATGCCGCCCAGCACCATGGCGATGATGGTGACGATTTTGATCAGGGCGAACCAGAACTCGAACTCACCGAAGGCCTTCACCGCGATCAGGTTGATCGAGCCCATGCTGACCAGCGCCGCCAGCGCCCAGATCCAGCGCGGGACATCGGGAAACCAGATGCCCATGTACACCGCCACCGCCGTGATCTCGGCGACGCAGGTCACCAGCCACAGGAACCAGTAGTTCCAGCCGGTCAGAAAACCCGCCAGCGGGCCGAGGTAATCCTGTGCGTAACGGCTGAAGGAGCCGGCCACCGGGTTGTGTACGGCCATTTCGCCGAGGGCGCGCATGATCACCAGGATCGCCAGACCACCGATGATGTAAGACAGCATGATTGCCGGGCCGGCCATTTCGATGGCCTTGGCCGAACCGAGAAACAGACCGACACCGATACAGGCGCCGAGCGCCATCAGGCGAATGTGCCGTTCACCAAGTTCGCGTTTGAGTGGACCGCCGTTAGCGGTCTCGCCATGGGGCGGGTGATTGCCGACTGGCATGGGGGACTTCCTCGTCTTGTTATTGGATAGACCACCGAGTGTCGAAGCGTCGGCCGATAAGCCATGGCTTCCCGACACCGCGCCGGCCTCGTGGGCGGACGCGTCCTGCAGGTTCGGGCCTGAGGATCAGAGGGGCTGGCAGTATAAAAAGCTTCCCGCAGGAAATTTCACTCTAAAAACCGACATATTCAGCGACAAGCATCGTTATAAATCGGCATTTCGAGACAAACACTCCTGAAAAAACCGGATTATTCACTGCCGAAATGGGCGCCGAGTATTGCACAGCAATGGTGCATCGTCATGCCCCTACCCAAGTCGTATTTACCCGAGAACCGCTCTGTTCCGCCCTTTTCCAGGACCTGCACACCCGTCGCTGCCGGATTGCCCGCCGCGCAGATTTGTTCAGGGTCCAGGCTTCACAATTTTTTCACCCGCGCCAACCACCGACTAAGCTTCAGTCAAGTCCGATCAATCTGCGTGAATGGATCAATCGACTATGGGCGCTTTGTGGCAAACCGATTCGAGTGAAAAAGTGGTTCCGACTGAACGTGTGGATGAAGCGCCTGTCCCTGAGAAACCCCGTCGCAACCGGCATGGGTGGAAGGCTTTCTGGCTGTTGCTGGTGATCATTGCGATTGTGGTGGGCCTGGCCGCGATGAAGGAAATGCGCACCTCGCGTTTTCAATCCCGCGAGGTCAGCCAGTACGCCGCCAAATTGACCTATGAACTGCAACCGGGGCCCAGCGAAGCCATTCGTTATCCGGGCAACGGGCCTTTCGATCTGCGTCTGGGTTACAGCTCGCTGGATGAGTTTCTGCCTCGGCTGCTCAAGCGCAACTACGTGATCACCGAACAGACGCGCTTCTCGCCAGCGCTGCTCGGCTATACCGACAAGGGCCTGTTCGTGCCCTACTCCGAGAAAATCCAGGCCGGGCTGTCGATCACCGATTGCCGCGCCGCGCCGCTGTATCAGTACAACTATCCACAGCAGCTGTATTCGAGTTTCGAGTCGATCCCGCCGGTGGTGGTCAACAGCCTGCTGTTCATCGAAAACCGCTTTCTGCTAGACCCCCAACAACCGCTGGCCAACCCGGCAGTGGACTGGCCGCGCTTCGGCATGGCCGCGTGGTCGCAGGTCGCCAAGTTATTGCACTTGCCGGGACAGTCGGCCGGCGGCAGCACCCTGGCCACGCAACTGGAAAAGTATCGCCACTCGCCTGACGGACGGACGGTGAGCGGCGCCGAGAAAATCCGCCAGATGATTTCCGCCAGCGTGCGAGCCTATCAGGCCGGCCCTGACACCTTGTCGGCACGGCGCAACATCATTCGTGATTACCTCAACAGCGTGCCGTTGTCAGCGGTGCCGGGGCATGGTGAAGTCCACGGTATGGCCGAAGGTTTGCGGGTCTGGTACGGCGCCGACTTCAACGAAGCCAACGCAAAACTGGCGAGCACCGCGACCGATCCGAAGGCCATGGCCGACAAGGGCCTGGCCCTGCGCGAAATGCTCTCGCTGATGATCGCCCAGCGTCGCCCTTCGCATTACCTGACCAAGGGCCGGGAAGAGCTGGCCGACCTCACCGACAGCCACCTGCGGCTGCTCAAGCAGAACGGCGTGATCGACAACGCGCTGGCCGATGCCGCCCTGGCCAGCAAGGTCACTTACCGCGACTGGCAGACCCAGCCGACCATCCAGCCGATCGAGACCAACAAAGGCATCAGCGTCGCCCGCAGCCGGTTGGCCTCGATGCTCAATCGTCCGCTCTACGATCTCGACCGCCTCGACCTCTCGGCCACCAGCACCCTGCAAGGCGAGCTGCAAACCCAGGCCACCGCCTACCTGAAAAAACTCGCCGACCCCGCCTACGCCGCCGAAATCGGCCTGCTCGGCGAACGTCTGCTGACGCCCACCAGCACCACGCAAGTGCGCTACAGCTTCACCCTGTTCGAGCTGACACCGGACGGTTCGCGGGTGCGGGTGCAGACCGACAGCACCGACCAGCCGTTCGACATCAACGAGGGCAGCAAGCTGGAACTGGGCTCCACCGCCAAGATGCGGGTGCTGACCACCTACCTGCAAATCATCTCTGAGCTGCATGACAAGTACGGCGCCATGACCGTGCCGGAGCTGAAGAAAGTGGACGTACCGGATCAGGACCGCCTGACCCGGTGGGTGATCGATTACCTGATCCAGAACAAGGATCACGACCTGTCGAAGATGCTCGGCGCAGCCCTCGACCGCAAATATTCCGCCAGCCCCGGCGAGGCGTTTTTCACCGGCGGCGGGCTGCATGTGTTCCACAACTTTCGCAAGGAAGACAACGGCCGCATGCCGACCCTGCGCGATGCTCTGCGCGAGTCGATCAACCTGCCGTTCATTCGCCTGATGCGCGATCTGGTTCGCTACACCACCTACTCCGGCCCCAACAACAGCGCCGAGCTGCTCAAGGACGATCGCGACCCGCGGCGTCAGGAATACCTCGCCTCGTTCGCCGACCGCGAAGGCACTTCGTTCCTGCTCAAGTTCTGGAAAAAGTACCGGAACAAGGACACCCAGGCCCGCCTCGATACCTTCCTCGACAGCATGCGCCCGACCCCGATCCGCATGGCCGCCGTGCACCGTTACCTGCTGCCCAACGCCAGTCAGGAAGACTTCAACACCTTTGTGCGCTCGCACCTCAAGGGCGTAAAAATTACCGAAAAACTCACCGACGAACGCCTGGAACGGCTCTATCTGGCCTACGGGCCCGGCACCTATGACCTGCCGGATCAGGGCTTCATCGCCAAGGTCCACCCGCTGGACCTGTGGCTGATCGGCTACCTGCTCAACCACCCGGACGCGACCTGGAGCCAGATCGTCAAGGCCAGTCAGTTCGAACGTCAGGAAGTCTACAGCTGGCTGTTCAAGAGCAAGCACAAGGGCGCCCGCGACAGCCGGATCCGCACCATGCTGGAAATCGAGGCGTTCCTCGACATCCATCAGCGCTGGCAGAAAGTCGGCTATCCGTTCGATCACCTGGTGCCGTCGCTGGCCACCGCCATCGGCAGTTCCGGTGATCGTCCCGCCGCGCTGGCGGAGTTGATCGGCACCATCCTCAACGACGGTGTTCGCATGCCGACCTTGCGCATCGACAGCCTGCACTTCGCCGCCGGCACGCCTTACGAAACCAAACTGGTCAATGACCCTCACGTCGGCAAACGGGTGATGCCGTCCGAAGTCGCCACGGCGATGCGTGAAGCGCTTTCGCAAGTGGTGGACTCGGGGACGGCCAAACGTGTTTCCGGCAGTTTCAAACTGAACGATGGAACACCGCTGACCATGGGCGGCAAGACCGGTACCGGTGACAACCGCATCGAAGCCATCGGTTCCGGCGGACGCATTTTGAGCTCCAAGTCGATCAACCGTACGGCGACCTTCGTGTTCTACATCGGCGACCACCATTTCGGCACGCTCACCGCATTCGTGCCGGGGCGCTCGGCGGAGAACTTCAAGTTCACCTCGGCCCTGCCGGTGCAGGTGCTCAAGGGCATGGCGCCGATTCTGATGCCGTACTTGCAGCCGGGCAGTGATTCACAGTGCCTTGCACCGCAGACACCTACTGTGGCATCCGCTTCATTTGAAGCCGATGCCGGGTAGTAGTTATGTGTTTTATGCATTTCAATATTCAATCATTAACGTATTAATCCGACACCGAGACAGCAGGCTTTTAAACTAATTAATCAGGACTTTGAACGTTAGGCTGAGAACTCTTTACTTATTCAAGGCCTGCACAATGACTGCAACATCCACATATAAAGGGCAACATTACGACTTAATTAAATCGCGGATCGATCCGGTATTCAGCGATATGCAGTTGCACCGTGCCCGAGCGCTGGCAAAGACATCGCCAAACCGTGAGTCGTGGATGATCGCGACGCCAGCAGCCAGGCTGGAACGCCTGTCCGACGATAACCGTCGCGCCTGGGGAGCGCAGAATCGCATCGACCGCCTGCTCGGCCGTCTCCAGGACATTTACGCCTTTGCCGAACCGCTGCTGAAAGCGAAGTTGCTTGAACAGTTCAATATCGACGTCGACGTCAGGAATACCTATGTAAGGCTTTACGCTGCAGCAACAACACCCTGGTATGCGATTGATATCGCGAAGGGTTCCAAAGCCCGTACCGTTTCAATGCTTGACGCTGCGTTGCAGAACTTCGCGCGCGATGAAACTTATCAACACTACTCAACATTCATTATAAAAACCGACGCTGTCCGTGACTTGTTCGATATCTCGCCAATTGGCAAGACCCTGAGTGTGAGTCAGTTTCAGGCATTGTGCCGGCAACTGGACATCGGAGCGCAGTACAGGGCCCATCTCGACACAATCCTGCTGAATCCGGAACCGGTTGCCGAAACCTATTTGCGTACAAGGGTCGAGCAAAGCCTGCAAGCCGCACTGAAGGCTGCCGCCCGCATGGCGCAGATCAAAAAGGACATTGGCCCCGGCGCCTATGCGCTGATTCGCGACCTTTTGCTGGGCCGGCAGAACCTGACGCTCGATGGTCAGGCCATGTGCGTGTGCGATCTGGGCATGATGGACCTGACCCTGACCGGGGTCGTGATCATCCGCCCCGATCCGGCGCAGGCGCAACACTCGCAGAAAATGATTGCCTACGTGCCGCACGACCCCGATCACCCGCTCAAGGAATATGCCTCCACACTGGCATTCATGGACGAGTTGACCCGCCAGTTGCGGGCAGACAGAACGTTGCCGTCTTCGGGTATCGGCTACCGGACGTTTTTCAGTCAGTTTGTCGACCACGAACAGCGCGGTCATTTTTTCGCCGGACTCGAACAGCGCCTGACCTTCGTCAAATGGTATGCGAAGGAACCGGGTGACGCCCGACCGTCCTGGCGGGAAACGCCGGTCGAGAAGCCTCAACTGCAATTCAGCGCACCACCGATCACAGCGCCTCTGTGGACTTATCTCTACCGACAACGGCTCAACAAAATCCTCAATGACGCACGCAGCATCGCCGTGTCGACTGCCGACGCCGACAACAACGCACGCTGGGCCTGGTGGGAGAATTTCAAGAAGATCGCCTCGGACATCTTCAATGCCGCGCTACTGGTCCTGACGCCATTCGTTCCGGGACTGGGCGAACTGATGTTGGCCTATACCGCTTATCAACTGACCAGCGAAGTCGTTGAAGGCGTGGTCGACCTCACTCACGCCCACTGGGCCGACGCGGCGCAACACGTGGTCGGCGTGGTGACCGATGTGATTGAGTTCGCCGCATTGGGTGCCGGCCATGCCATCGGCAGTTCATTTCGCCTCAAGCTTTCCCCGTTTGTCGAGAACATGAAACCGGTTCAGTCGTTCGACGGCAAGACCCGGCTCTGGAATCCCGACCTGACACCTTACGAGCAACCGGCGCTGGCTCCGCCCGACACCTCCAGGCCAGATGTCCTGGGCTTGCATCACCATGCCGGAAAGACCGTTCTGCCCCTGGAGGGCAAGCATTACGAGGTGAAATACGATCGCAACAGCGGCCATCATCGCGTTCAGCACCCCGTTCGGCCGCAGGCCTATTCTCCGCAGTTGCGGCACAACGGCCAGGGGGCATGGACTCACGAAGCGGAAACCCCACAAGATTGGGAAGGGCCGACGCTGATGCAGCGCCTGGGGCATTCCGTGGCGGGATACACCCAGGCCGAGCAGGAGAACCTGCGCGCCATCAGTGGCACCCCACCTGCAGCCTTGCGCAGGATCCATGTGGAAAACACGTCTCCCCCACCGCTGCTGGCCGACACGGTGACGCGCTTCAATACCTGGGAGGAAGCGAAAAGCCTCAGTCAGCGGATTCGTACCGGCCAGCCGCTGGATCCGGCCTCATACTGGTTCGAGCGCATGGCACCGGACCTGCCCGGCTGGCCCGCCGACAAGGCCTTGAAGGTCTTTGAGAACGGCGATACAAGCGGTGGCTTTCGCAAGTATGGAAATCCCCAGGCACCGGATGCTCAGACGCTCGGCATCAGTGTCTCGGACATGATGGCTGGCAGATTGCCGGAACGGTTGGCGGACTTCCTTGACGATGCCGACATGAAATCTTTGCTGGGCGGCAACTACCCCAAGGCCGAACGGGCACAGGCCTTGCGCAACCAACTGGCCGATGCCGCGCAAAGGCGCCTCCCGGAAATTTTCGACTACCAGTACCGGCTCAAGGATTACAACGGCGATGCGCGTATCCAGTTGCTGCAACGGCAGTATCCGCCATTGCCTTCCAGGGTCGCTGAAATCCTGCTGTCAAAGGCAACCCCCGACGAACAGAACGTGATGCTCGAAGAACATCGAATTCCCCTGCGCCTGAAGGATCAGGCACGGGAAAGCGCTTTCGAGGTGATGGCCGCACGCGCGGTCGAAGGCCTGCACGAGCCAGCGCTGCTGGGCCTGGACACCGAACGCCTCGTGCTCAACACCCTGAAAGTCCATACCCACACCTTCGCCGATTTGCGCATTGAGGTACGCGCCGGCACTTACGACGGCCCCTTGCGCTGCAGCGCCGGCGCCCCGGACGCAGCCCAACAGCGAATATTGATCAGGGACGAGTACGGCCGTTACGAGGTGCGCAACGGCGCGCACATTGAACGCAATAATCTGTACGAAGCCATTCTGTTGGCCCTGCCTTCCGAACTGCGCAACACACTGGGATATCGACCCGGGCAGGGAGAACGGTTCAGGCAATGGCTGATCGCCAAAACCGAGCCGCCGGCCGAACGTCGGACCCTGCTGGCCCGACCACCGATCCGTCCGGTCGTACCGCTGGAAACCGGATTGTTGCTGCGCGGTGGCTGGCTGTCCAAAGGCGCTCGAACCGTGGAAGAGAAAGTGCAGAATCTCTATCCGCATTTCAATGAAGCGCAAGTCGCAGCGTTCACCCGGTCGCTGCAGCGCAACGGCGATCCCCACGCCGGGATCGAACGCCTTGAGCGCGAACTGAATAGCCTGAAACAGAAACTCGAACAATGGCGGCAGAGTTTTCTGAGCAGCTGGGACGCCGACAGTCCCGACACTAACCTGCCCAGGTCCTACTTCGACTATCTGCACAGGGGCGGTCGTGACATCGCCGATCGGCTGCTGGAATGTTTCGAGCGAAAGTCCGAGTTGTTCGGCGAGCGCTTCACCAGCCTGGAAAGTGGCTATGCGCTGGACCTCTCCAGCGGATACCTGTCTCGCGATCTCCAGCGCTGGTGGCGACAACTGCCGGACGGTTTGAAACCCTGGCTCGATCAGATCACCACCCTGAGTGTGGATGGATCGAGATTTTCCCCGGATGCAACCGGTTTGTTGAAAGACTTTCGCCATTTGCGGCAGTTCAGCGCCCGAAATTGCGGACTGCATGCCTTGCCCGATGGCGTCGGTCAGATGCGCCTGCTGGAAACCCTGCGCCTGAACAACAATCAGATCCGCCTGACGCCTGCGGTGGTGGAGCAACTGCGCAATCTGACACGCCTGGAAACCCTGCGCCTGGACAACAATCCACTGGGCCTGCCACCGGATATCGGACGGATGCCGAGACTCAAGGTGTTGAGTCTGGTCAACACACAGATCAGTGACTGGCCCGTGGGGCTGTTCTTGAAAGCCCGGCCACGGGGTTTTTTCCTGGATCTGAGGTCAAATCCGATTACGCAGATGCCCCAGGTTGCTCCGGGGTCCGACAAGGCATGGCTGATTGCGCGTACTCGCCTTCATGGAGAAAGGTTGTCGACTTCGGCGCGTGCAACCTTCGAGACCTACCGGACGTCAGTGGGGATATCCGCCCATGAAACTTACTCCACCGCCGCCGAAGACCTACTCCAGCAGTGGCCCATTTCCCTGGATACCTCGCTGGCGCAAGACAGCGCGGGCATCGGCGCCTATCGCGGCGAAGCGTGGCATGCGGTGGCCAGCGAGCCCGATTCAGACGGCTTTCTGAAAGTGCTGCAGGCCCTGACCCGCTCCGCCGATTATCTGGCCGGTGATAAGGCGCGGGATCAATTGACCGACCGGGTCTGGCGGATGATTGCCGCCATGGACATCGACACCCGATTGCGCGAAGACCTGTTTCTCATGTCGACCGATCCTGAAGGCTGCGAGGATGCCAGTGCCCAGTTGTTCAACAACATGGGCATACGGGTGCTGGCGTCCGAAGCCCGATTGTTCTCCACCAGTCACGCCGAGCTGGAGCGCAAACTGGTGACACTGGCCAAGGGGGCGGCACGCCTGAGACAAGTGAGCGAAATCGCCCGAGACGACATCAAGGCTCGCAACGGCGATCCCGATGAGGTCGAGGTTCACCTGGCCTACGAAACGGGGCTGGCCAAACGCCTGGATTTGCCCTGGCAGTCCGAAGCCATGAAATTTCGTCCGGTCGCCGGTGTCGACGACGAGACCATCGCCGAGGCCTACGACAGGATCATCGGCCAGGAGGCCGGCGACGGGCTGGTCAACCAAATGATCGAGCAACCGTTCTGGGGCCAATATTTGCGCGAAACCTGGCCAGGAGAACTCCTCGCCAACACCCGCGCTCATCAGGCAAAGGGCGACCTGCTGATCGATTTGCAGGCGGCCCAGCACGACTGGGTTGAAGCGGCGCACTTGCCACCGCAGCAACAGTACCTGCGCAGGCACGCACTCAGCGAGCTGGCGCGCCAATTGTCGATACCCGATCAAGAGGTGTTCACAGAAGAGAAGATAAGCGAGGAAACCTATTCTCGCTGGTTGGAGGCCATCGGTGATCAGGAGAAGGAACTGCCCAGAACGCTGACACGCGAGGCCATGGTTCGGGCGGGGATCTGATCCCACTCGACGGAGCCGTGAAGGCGTGGATCGATTGCCTTCACGGTACAACGGTGGCCAGGCCTACACTTCCGAATCCCAGATCACGGTGACGTTGCCGGCATACCGCCTGGCCCGACCGGGCTGCAACATCTGCTCAAGATAGAACGCCGGTATTTCGAAGTGCAGCGTGCCGGGCGCCCGATCCAGAAAATACCCCGGTTGAAAGACCGTCCCTTGCGCATCATCTGTCAGAGGACGGTGTTTGACCGGTTGGCCCGCCATGTCCGTGATGCCGTGGGGCAGGCTGACGCTCATGTAGACCTGGGGAAATGTCGAGCCGCTTTCGGTATCGCGCAGGGCACAGGCACCGATTCCGCCATGCTCGCACTCGAAGAACATCTTGAATTTCGAAGAGGCCGAAATGTTGAAGGTCTGATCCCGGAACAGGCGTGCCGGCCGGCGTCCTTCCTGCAGCCACGCCTGCCAGCCTCCCTGCGGCACCAGTTCGATCCTGTTGCCGCCGGGCGGCAGGGCGACCTTGAGCACATGCTGGACATCCAGGACAAAGCGAAAGGTCAGGCTCGAATTGTCCGGCAGCATGTTGTCGCCCATGTCAAAGTCGCCGCCCGGCGCGATGGAATAAATCAGTTCGCCCGTGTAAAGCCCCGACGACATGGCCAAAGGGTCGGGAGTACGCAACTCATAGCCCACGTCCAGATAGTCGTAGGACATCCACGGAATCGTGAAGGCGGCGCCCTTGCTGCAGGCCGACTCGTTCGGTGTCCGCCAGAAAAAGGTGTAACTGTCAGGTCCCAGACTGGCCATCGCGCCGCTCTGACAGGCCCCCGGCGCCCCTCCCCATGAGCCTCCGATCCACAATCGGTTATGCCCTTCCTGATCACCGGATGCCCCCGTCAGATTGGCCGCGGTGTCACTCAGGACATACTGTGACCCGAGCGCGCCGATCCGGATCTCCATGGAATGCGACTCCCCTGTCACCACATTCGAGACATTCAGGCTTCGCCACTGCGCCGGTGCCTTGAGCGTCGCCCCGGCACGTGCCGGCGCGCCAGGCTCGATGGGATGGATGGCGGCAAAACGCAGGGGCAACCTGAGACCGGACAGGTTGTACGTCTTGCAATCGTTGACGTAGTTGGCGCAATAGCCGCTTTGCGGGGTCTGGTTGATGAACTGATTGTTGTGCGGATTGGCGGAATCGGGAACGAAGCTGGCTCGTATCTCCTGCGTGACCGCCTGCGCCGGAGACGAGAACACTCCGGCGAGCACTTGCATGAACAACCAACCTTTACCGAACGTCCTGACTGTTCCAAAGCTGAAATCCATTGACCCTTCCTTGCACTGAAAGCCGTGGTGAATTCATGGGGGGTGGTCTTCGGTCAGCCCGCCGGAGCTGCCGCGTTGAAAATGATATTGACGGTGCCGTAGTAATCCCCCGGTTTATAGCCTCCTGCCTGCTCCCTCGGTTCGATCTCCAGCGGCACACGCACCCCGGCCCTCGCGTCTTCGGCCGACACCACTTGCAACGGAACGGGATTGTGGGTGAGCTCCCTGCCGTTGAAAGTCACACGCAAGTTGATGTTTTCCCGAGAGTCCCGGCCATTGGTCAGGTACGGAAAGCCTTCCAGGCGCGCTTCTATGGCACTGCTGTCGTGTTTCACATCAAAGTTGCGCCGCAGTGTGCCCAGCGTCGAGGTGTTCACATTCCAGTGCAGCCGCTGCTCGCGATGTATCCAGTCCGGCTCGCTGGGAATGACATAGAAATTCAACGCAGGAATGTCCACCGAAACGAAGAATTCGATTTCCTCGCGCGCGGCAAACGTCCAGGCGCTCGTCAACGCCAGCCCGCTGGCCGATGTCAGAGCGATCCACTGTCTGATCATTTTCCGATACCCGTTACTTGCATGAATGAACACGTTCGCGCACGCCGGCGAGCGCTGTCACCCGGCGACCCGCAGGTTTTTCTTTGCGTCGCCTTCGACGAGGATGAAGCGGTAATCACGCCCCGGCCGCTTTTCGAATTCAAATGACTTACCGGCCATGACATGGTGCTTGGTGGTCGGCTCGCAATCGGTCTCGTCGGTTTTCGAACAACTCTTGAACTCGTCGATCACGACCACTGTGTTGCCGTTGTTACGCACTTTGTAAGTGCCGGCACGGTCTTCGATCACACTGTCGAATCGCGCGTCGGCCGGACGCACGAAGAAGATCGTGCCGAACCCCGCCATCACGTTTACGCCGGCGGTCAGGGTCTTTTTGTAATCTTCCCGTTCTTCATGAGAGACCGCGAACTCGTCCTCCTTTTCCGGCACTACCGGTATGAAGCGCACCCGGAAATAACGCTCCCTGTCGCGCTCGCCCATGAACAGCAACCGGGTGCCCTGCATGCCCTGGGCCGGGATGATCAAACGGGCGGGGCTGGCCATCAGGCCATCCCGGGCACTGGCATCGGCCTGCACCTTGACCGGCACTTCGGAAGACGTGCCATCGGCGTTGTAAATGATTTCCAGCACATTGATCTTGACGAACGCCGTGCTGTCACCGCTGTTGTATACCCGTTTCAGATAGGTACTTTTATCGCCGGCCAGATAGTCGTAGACCACTCCGATATTGATGTTCGGGCCGGCGTAGGCACTTTGGAAAAGCAGACCTGCCACCAGCAGAGCAACGAGTTGTTTCATTAGCAGAACCTCGATTTGAGTACAGTGACTCGATCAGATTTCCGAATCCCAAATCACCACGACCGTACTGGAATACCTGTTTCCACGATCAGCCTTGAGTATTCGTTCGGTGTTAGCCTTGTCGATTTCGAAATGCAGGGTTCCGGGCTTGCGATCGACATAGATTCCCGGTTGAAAAACGATGGCCCTCGACTCCTGCGGGAACAGTTCCTGTCGCTTGACTGGCCGTCCACTGGTGTCGGTCAAACCGTTGGGCAGGGTCACACTGACGATGATCGGTGTGCCGTAACTGGTCCCCTCATTCCATAATCCACAGGCCGTTACCGTTCCGGAGCCGCACTCCAGGTACATCTTGAATCTGGAACTGGCGGATATATGGAAGGTTTGGTCACTGAACAGCCGTTGCGGGACCTGCCCCGAATTCAACCAACGCTGCCACCCGCCTTCGGGCTGCAGCGTGATCCGGTTGCCACCCGGTGGCAGATCCACTTTCAGCGTGTGCTGCACATCCAGCACAAAATCCAGCGTCAGGCTGCCGTCATCCGCCCCCAGGAACGGTCCCATGGTGAAGTCGGCACTGCCCCGGCCGACACTGTAGGTCAGCGATCCGGTGTACAGCCCGGAAGACATGTTCAAGGGATTCGGCGTGCGTAACTCATAGGCAATATCGAGGTATTCGAACGACATGTGCCCGACATCGAATGCGGCCGTCTTGATGCACATTCCCGGCTGGGGTGTTTTCCAGAAAAACTGGTAGGTGGTAGGACTGAAAAAGCCAACGCCGCTGTACTCGCAAGGCGGCGGTGCGTATACCCAGGAGTTGCCGGTCCACAACTTTCGATGCCCCTCGAGCACATCGGACTGCCCCGTCAGTTCGGTGACCGGTTTGCTCAGTTGGAACCTGGACCCGATACCACTGATGCGCACTTCAACGACGCTCGATTCCTGAGTCTCATGATTGGTCACATTCAACTGACGCCACTCGGAGGGCGCTTTTACCCACACGCCGTTATTGGCAAACAACGGGCTGACGGTGCTGAAGCGAATCGGCACCTGAATACTGAACATGTTGTTATCCGCGCACTGAGCCGGATAGCTCGCGCAATAACCGCTGTTCGGCGTCTTGTTAATGAACACGTTTTTGTGGGGTTGCGACGAATCAGGCTGGAACAGTGCCCGGATTTCCTGACTCGCCGCCTGCACCCCCGACATGCCCAGCACCGCTGACAAGCCCAGCCAATATGCTGTTGTCTTCATGGTTCAGCCCGCCTTCTGATCAGTGAACGTGGCATCGGCGAGGGTGTCGGGGCTGCACCGCAGATCCCCGATCATCAGCACGTTGTTTTCCACCCGCCCCTGTTCAGGATCGAGGCGGAACTGGCACAGCAATTGATCGGCGTAGCGGACTTCGAGGGTCGGTGAACCTGCATTCATCTCCATGGAGAAGAATCCATCCACTTCGCTCACTCCACGGCTGGCGTGATTGATGACGTGGTGCCCCTTGAGCGGACGCCCGTGAGGATCGAGCAGGCGGCCCAGCACGGTCAGGGTTTTCATCACACGTATCTTCCTGTACTCCACGCCGCCCTTGTTCAGGTGATAACGGGTGCGCGTCGGCTCGATGGACGCTGCCGGCACATCATTGCCTTCGAAGTCGAAGCTCACAGAGCTGTTCTTGTAAGCCGTGAGGGGAATAAAGTTGCGACCCGGCCGCAAGGCCGCACTGCCACCGCTCAAGTCATCGGCGCGCAGGGCGATGCCGTCGATATCGGACTCGACATCCACGATCATTCCCGCCCCCCTCCCCTGATGCTGGCTGGTCATCACGATCTGCTGTGCGCCGATCGCGACCGTGCTGTCGAGGTTCAGGCCGCCGGTGTAATTACCGTTATAGGACGAGCGCTGGAGGAAACCATCGCCATTGATCGTGTCGGTGCTGAAATACGCCTGACCGTTCAAGCCGACTCCGTAAGTGTCGGTGATCACGGTGCCCGCCACGCTTTGCAGTACGTGGTTTTCAAGGGTCTTGCGGTAACCAAGGGAGGCGTTGTTGTCGCGGCTGCCATCGCGGGCCGTGCGCGTGCCGATGCTGCCGGAAACCTGCTGGCCAGGGCCGCCCAGCGCCACGTTGAGACTCAGGTCAACGCCCCGGTTGCGCGCATCGCCGCTGCTAAAACTGCCGGGGCGATCAAACACGGACAACCGCCAGTTCGAATCACTGCCGAACACGGTGGTGCGTTGGGTCCAGCCCAGGTCAACGCCGACGCCCTCGACATTGCCTTCACTGTGAGACACTCGGGCGTTGAGCGAGCTGTTGCGGCTGATACGGTGATTGAGCGCCAGCGAAGAGTTGCTGGTCTGCCCGACGAACACATTGCGCTGACGAATGCGCGTGCCATCCGGCAAGGTGTCGTAAAGATCGGTGGTGTCCAGCCAGCTGCGGTTGTGGCTGATCACCAGGCTGCCGGCGCCGTAGTTGTACAGGCCCTGCAGGTCGAGGCCGGTGCCGTGGTCTTCGGTCTGGTAGAAGTTGGCGTACACACTGGTGCTGCTGGCCAGAGTCCAGTCGATAGAAGTGCCGTACTGCAGTTTCTCCCGAACCTGGCGCGCCGACATCCCGAGGATGACCCGTGGGTGCAGCAAGTAGTTGAGCGAAGCGCCGGCCGTGGCATCACCGCTGGCCTGCTTGTCCCAGTTGCTGAGCAACTTGGTCTCCTGACCGGCAAACAGGTTGTAGCGCCAGCGCTCATCGGGGTTGCGCCAGTTGTTCGGCTTGTAGACCAGCTCCTGGGTGGTCGAGGTGGTCTGGCCATCTTCGATCAGGCGCACCTCCACCTCATAAATGCCACCGGGCAATGGCCGGGTGTCCAGGGTCTGTAATCCGGCGGGCACCGACTGGGTATTGATCAGCAGTCCATCCCGGTAGATTTCCACCGATGCCTGACGGTTGGCGGTGACGTAGATCGGGTAGACGCTGGGATTCTGCAAGTCGATCGCCAGGCTGTCGGAACTGCCGTACATCACGCCCACGGTGGTATCGGGGCTGGTGCCGAAAGAACGCGGCTGACGGGTCAGGCCTTCCGAAGTGGGCGTGAAATAGCCCAGCCGCAGAAAACGGCCTTGCAGTTCGCGCTGTGTGTGCAGCTCGTAGACGGCGTGGTAGAGCTGGTCGTCGGGGCCTCCGAGACGGGCCAGCTGCATGTTGAACGTCTGGCTCCAGTTGCCCAGGCTGCTGCTGGCTTCCAGACCGAACCGACCGCCCAGATCCTGCTCCTGGCCACCGTTCAGATTGAGTTGGTTGCGCACGATCAGACCGGTACTGCCTCGTTCCGGCTGCTCGTGAAAACGCTTGGCCTCGGTATCGCGCTCGGCATTTTCAGTCAGGATGGAAACCAAAGAGTTTTCCAGGTTGTAATGCACCGCCAGCATTTGCTCGGGGCATTGACCGGTGCAGGATCCAAGCGCTACGCCGGGCTTGAGGTAGCTCGCCCATTTTTCCCGTTCGGCGGCGCCGAAACGGTTTTCGCTGGTATCGGTAAATTCAAGCAAGGTGAGGCGGTCATCGCGAGACAGCACGATCATCGTTTCACCCAGCGGCTGTTGGTCAAGCTCGACCCGGACGGCCAGAGGGACATCAAAAAAGTGCTCCTCGAAGTCTTTCGGCAAACCTTTGGCCTGCGCGAGCAAACTACGCGGTGTCGTACCGGCAAGTTCGGGGGCCGCTACTGCGCCAACACAAAACAACAACGCAAGCGCAGCCGCGATGGGGGTCATCGGGAACATGAACACGGACTCTGATTGCGAACGGAAAAAGTCCGGCTGACAGGCATTCGCCTCAGTCAGCCGGCTTTTGTTACTTCACGGGTTAGAGCGCGCCGCCGATCGGAGGAACCGCGTCGAACATCATGGTGACCGCGCCGGTGTAATCCCCCGGAGTGAAGTCGGTGCCGGAAGCGGTAATGCGCAACGGCGCACGATAGTTCACATCGGACTCGGCTTCGCCCACGACCATTTGCGGAGTCTGGGTCAGCACCTTGCCGTTGAATTCGACTTTCAGATCGATAGCGCTCGAACCGCCGATCAGTTTCGGCACACCTTCGAGGGAACCGTGAACCGAACCGTTGTTGTTGCGCACATCGAAGAAGCCTTCCACCGGTTTCATGGTGCCGGTGATCGGGCTGAAGCTCATGTCCTGATCCTTGTTGACCAGATCAGCATCCGTCGGCACCACATAGAAACCATTGGTCGGCACATGTGCCACCAGGCTGATGGAGTGACGTGCCTCACCGGCGGCGAAGACCACGGAAGAGCTCAAAGCCAGAACAGCCAGCGGAGCAGCGAAAGCGATTT
The DNA here is from genome assembly GCF_012974785.1 of Pseudomonas fluorescens. GTDB lineage: Bacteria > Pseudomonadota > Gammaproteobacteria > Pseudomonadales > Pseudomonadaceae > Aquipseudomonas > Aquipseudomonas fluorescens_BT. Next base: position 5,051,276 of record NZ_CP027561.1, read on the forward strand.
TCTTGAACATCGGTCATTACCTGTTTTCTTTTAAAGGATCGAAGCGTTGAACGTTCAAGTCATTCAAGCCAACAAGGGCTTTATTGATCCTGAGTTTCAACGCCGGGGCATGATCGACTGTTCACTCTGGAATGTAAGCAGGCAACTTCCCACAAGCTTGTAGTTAAAACAGCTCATAGCCAGAAAGAAAAAACGCAATATTTTCAACATTCAAAACAATAGCTGTAAGTCATACCCTACCTACAGTTTCAGACAAAAAACCATACAGCATTTTCAACTAACCAATGCGGGGATAATTGCACTTTCTAGAGCATCTACTCAATCACTTATAGAGTTTAAACTTTAACTTTTTAGTCATTGATACAAATATTTCGTGGTGTTTCCGAATGGGGGAAATGCGCCTCCAGGTCTGCACGCCGCTCGTCAGGGCGGAGGCGCGCTCGGTAAAAAACCGCTTGCCCACACCAAAAGATATATCTTAAGTTGTATCTAAATACGACGAGAGAAGACTGAAATGAGAGACCATCATTCCCCCCACCGCGACCACGGTGACAGCCGTGACGGCTTCGAAAAACGCCATGGCCGAGAGCGCGGCGGTCGCGGCCCGCGGGTATTCGCCCCCGGCGATCTGAAATTGCTGTTGCTGGCGCTGATCGCTGAACAGCCGTGCCACGGCTATGACCTGATCCGCCAGATCGAAACCATGTTCGACGGCGCCTACAGCCCCAGCCCCGGCGTGATCTACCCGACCCTGACGTTTCTCGAAGAAAGCGAAATGATCACCGGCGACGCCGAGGGCGGCAAAAAGCGCTACAGCGTCACCGAAGCCGGCCGCCAGTCCCTCGGCGAGCAAGCTGTGGCGCTGGACGGCGTGCGCATGCGCATCGACGTCAGCAAGCGCTCATTGCGCGGCCACGACCGGCCGCCGGAAATCCATGAAGCGGTGCACAACCTGCGACACGCCCTGCAAATGCACCACGGGCGCTGGAGCCCGGAAGAAATCCTGCGAGTGCGCGACCTGCTCAACGACACCGCCAAAGCCATCGTCGACGGCCCCGCCGTTCAATCTGCCCCGGAGAAAGCCGAATGACTGAAGTCCAGACCCAAGGCATCCACCGTGTGATGCATGAAATCAAACGCCGCCGACTCGAGGTGTTGCGAGTGGTCGACCTGACCCCGCGCATGCGCCGCATAACCCTCGGCGGGCCGGAACTGGCAGGCTTCGTCAGCCTCGGTACCGACGATCACGTCAAACTGCTGTTCCCGCAGAACGCCGAACAGGCCGCCGCGCTGGAAACCCTGGTGCTGGGTGCCGGCAAGAGCGACGTGCCGATGCCGCCGATGCGCGACTACACCCCGCGCCGCTACGACCTCGACAAGCTTGAACTGGACATCGACTTCGTCCTGCACGGCGACGGCCCTGCCTCGACCTGGGCTGAACAGGCCAAGCCGGGGCAGTTCCTGCACATCGGCGGTCCGCGAGGCTCGATGATCGTGCCGGACATCTTCGACAGTTACCTGCTGATCGGCGACGAGACCGCCCTGCCCGCCATCGCCCGCCGCCTCGAAGGCCTGGCGGCCAATCGCAAGGCGCTGGTGGTGGTCGAAGTGGAAAACGGCAAGGAACAGCAAATCCTGGAAAGCGCGGCTCAGGTCAACGTGATCTGGGTCTTGCGCGAGGGGGGCAAAGACAATCTGCTGGCCACCGTCAAACAATTGCAGGTGCCCAAGGGCAATCTGTATGCGTGGGTGGCGACGGAAACCAAAGTCTCGCGGCAGATCCGCCGGGTGCTGCTCGATGAGCACGGGCTGGATGAGCAGTTCGTCAAAGCCGTCGGTTACTGGCGTGCCGAAGGCTCCGAGCAAGAGTGACTAAAAGTGGCGGCGCTATTGGCGCCGCCCTTGCCAACGGTCGATTCCCATCACCAGCAACGCCACCAGCACAAACCCCGCCAGAATCCCCCCGGCATTGACGAATACCTGTGGATACCCCAGCAGCGCCACGTCAATGAACGGATAGGCGTAAGCCCCCAGCAGATGCCCGCGCAGCAGCGCATAGGCGAAGTACACCAGCGGATAAATCAGCCACAGCGGCAGATGCTTCAGACGCAGGGTGCCCTTCGGCACGCACAGCCACCAATAGGCCAGGAACACCAGCGGCATCACGTCGTGGAGCAATTCGTCAGCGATAAACTGCCAGCCCTGCGGGTGCCACAGATGCCGCAGCAGAATGCTGTAGGCCAGGCCCACCACGGCAATGCTCACGGCAATCGCGCTGCTGACCCAGGGTTGCAGAAACCAGCGCCGTGCAGCGGATTCGCGATCGGTCACCGCGCAGGTCAGCACCACCGCCACCAACGTGTTGGTGATCACGGTGAAGTAACTGAAGAAACTCACCAGCCCGCCCAGCAGACTGGCGCCGACGCTCAGGCGTGCGAAGAAAATCAGGTACAGCTGAATCCCCAGCCCGGCCCAGCCCAATACCGCGGCCGAAGTGATCAGGCGTCGCCGCCATACGGCGTTCATCTCAGAGCGGACGCTTGGTGCGCATCAGCTTCACGTACAGGCGTTCGACCTTTTCCCGCGCCCATGGCGTCTTGCGCAAAAAGGTCAGGCTCGACTTGATGGTCGGATCGCTCTTGAAGCAACGAATGTCGATGCGCTCGGCCAGCCCCGACCATTCGTAATGGGTCACCAGTGCATTGAGGATCTGTTCGAGGGTCACGCCGTGCAGCGGATCGGGGTTATGGTCGTTCATGCCGGGCCTTTGGGCGAAGTGAAAATGCAGAAGCCGCGCACCTTAGCCGAGGGCATGGGCGGGTGGAAGGCCTTGGGTTAAATGTAGGCCAACCGGAGAAGATCGCAGCCTGCGCCAACGCCCGCAATGCGCTGTATTGCCGCACTGTTACCGAATCCGAAAGGGTTCATGTCTGCAAAAGCACTTTGTGTTTTTGTAACGGGACATTATCCTGCCGCCCTTCTGCTGAACCGCTTCACTGCCTGCGTCAAATCGTAGCGGCCAGCTTATCCCCCAAAAAGATCAAGAAAGACCCTATTCATGCCCGATTTTCCGTTCTCCCGAGACAGCGCTATCTCCACGCTGCGCCTGCTCGGTGGCTGCACCGCTCTTGGCCTCGCCACCTGCACCCAGGCCGCCCCGGCCTTCGACAGTGAATCCCCGTGGATGCTCGGTGACTGGAACGGCACCCGCAGCGAACTCGCGGCAAAAGGTATCGACTTCAAGCTCGACTACACCGGCGAGATGGGCAGCAATCTGCACGGCGGCTACGATCACGACCGCACCGCGCGTTACAGCGATCAATGGGGCCTCGGCACGCATCTGGACCTGCAAAAACTGCTGGGCTGGAACGATGCCGAATTCCAGCTGACCGTGACCAAACGCAGTGGCAACAACATCAGCAACGACCGCATCAACGACCCGCGCGTCGGCGGTTTCACTTCCGCCCAGGAAGTCTGGGGTCGTGGCCAGACCACGCGCCTGACGCAGATGTGGTACCAGCAGAAATTCTTTGATCAGAAGCTCCACATCAAGGTCGGCCGCTTCGGTGAAGGCGAAGACTTCAACAGCTTCCCGTGCGACTTCCAGAACCTGGCGTTCTGCGGCTCGCAGGTCGGCAACTGGGTCGGCGGCATCTGGTACAACTGGCCGGTCAGCCAATGGGCGCTGCGCGTCAAATATCACCTGACGCCAGAGTTGTACGCGCAAATCGGCGCCTACGAGCAGAACCCGTCGAACCTTGACCGCGGCAACGGCTTCAAGCTCAGCGGCAACGGCACCCAGGGCGCGATCCTGCCGATCGAACTGGTGTGGAAACCGAAGCTCAACGGCCTGCCGGGCGAATACCGCGCCGGTTACTACTACAGCAACGCCAAGGCCACCGACGCCTATAAAGACAGCAACGGCCAGCCGGCGGCCCTGAGCGGCGAGGCCTATCGCAGCGCTTCGAGCAAACACGGCGTGTGGCTCGGCGTGCAGCAGCAGATCACCAGCGTCGCCAGCGACAATTCCCGCGGCTTGAGCGTGTTCGCCAACGGCACGATGCACGACAAGAAGACCAACGCCATCGACAACTACGTCCAGGCCGGCGTGGTCTACAAAGGCCTGTTCGACGCCCGCGCAAAAGACGACATCGGTTTCGCCCTGGCCCGCGTCCACGTCAACCCGGCCTACCGCAAGAACGCCGAAGCGACCAACCAGGCCCGTGCCGTCTATGACTACGACGATCCGTCCTTCCTGCCACCGCAGGACACCGAATACAGCGCCGAACTCTATTACGGCGTGCACGTCACCAACTGGCTGACCGTGCGCCCGAACCTGCAATACATCCGCCATCCGGGCGGTGTGGACAAGGTCGATGACGCGCTGATCGGCGGGATCAAGATTCAGTCGTCGTTCTAATCCCATGCAGGACTGAGCCGCCTGGAGGCGACTCAGTCCTGCACAGGAAATTCGATAGCTACACAAGTTTTTATCTGAACCATGCCCGCGCCCAATCGTCATCTACAGTGACTACAGCGCGGGACTACTTGAAACGTCACGGAGAACCACACTATGAGCACCGAAAGTGCTTCGAGTCGAGGCCGTCTGCTTCCGAGCCTGCTCGGCATTCTGCTTCTACTGATGGGCCTGGCCATGCTGGCCGGGGGAATCAAGCTGAGCACGCTCGGCGGCTCGCTGTACTACCTGCTGGCCGGTATCGGCATCACGCTGACCGGCATGCTGCTGCTGATGCGCCGTCGCGCGGCACTGGGCCTGTACGCCATCGTGCTGTTTGCCAGCACCGTCTGGGCGCTGTGGGAAGTCGGTCTGGACTGGTGGCAACTGGTGCCGCGTCTGGCGCTGTGGTTCGTCCTCGGCTTCGTGATGCTGCTGCCATGGTTCCGTCGTCCGCTGCTGCTCGCAGGCCCGGCGCCGATGGGCACCGGCGGCCTGACCGTGGCCGTGATTCTGGCCGGCGTCACCGCCCTGGCCAGCCTGTTCACCCACCCGGGCGAAACCTTTGGCGAACTGGGTCGCGACACCGCCGACACCACCAGCACCGCCCCGCAAATGCCGGACGGCGACTGGCAGGCCTATGGCCGCACCGAATTCGGTGACCGTTACTCGCCACTCAAGCAGATCACTCCGGCCAACGTCGGCAAGCTGCAAGAAGCCTGGCGCATCCAGACCGGCGATCTGCCGACTGCTGATGACCCGGTGGAGCTGACCAACGAAAACACCCCGCTCAAAGCCAACGGCATGCTCTACGCCTGCACCGCCCACAGCAAAGTGCTGGCGCTGGACCCGGACACCGGCAAGGAACTGTGGCGCTTCGACCCGCAGATCAAGAGCCCGGTCGGCTTCAAGGGCTTCGCCCACATGACCTGCCGTGGCGTGTCGTACTACGACGAAGCCGCTTACGCCAAGTCTGAAAACGCTGCGTCCGCCGTCATCTCCGAGGCCGGCAAAGCCGTCGCCCAGGCATGCCCGCGTCGCCTGTACCTGCCAACCGCCGATGCTCGCCTGATCGCACTGAACGCCGACACCGGCAAAATCTGCGAAGGCTTCGGCAACAAAGGCGTGGTCGACCTGACTCAAGGCATCGGCCCGTTCACCCCGGGTGGCTACTACTCCACCTCGCCAGCCGCGATCACTCGCGATCTGGTGATCATGGGCGGTCACGTTACCGATAACGAATCGACCAACGAGCCGTCCGGCGTGATCCGCGCCTACGACGTGCGCGACGGTCATCTGGTATGGAACTGGGACAGCAACAACCCGGACGCCACCGAACCCTTGGCTCCAGGCCAGACCTACAGCCGCAACTCGGCCAACATGTGGTCGCTGGCCAGCGTCGATGAAAAACTCGGCATGGTCTTCCTGCCACTGGGCAACCAGACACCGGACCAATGGGGCGCCGACCGCACTCCAGGCGCCGAGAAATTCAGCGCCGGCATCGTCGCGCTGGACCTGGCCACCGGTAAAGTGCGCTGGAACTACCAGTTCACCCACCACGACCTGTGGGACATGGACGTCGGCAGCCAGCCAACCCTGCTGGACATGAAAACCGCCGACGGCATCAAGCCTGCGCTGATCGCCCCGACCAAACAGGGCAGCCTGTACGTACTCGACCGTCGCGACGGCACACCGATCATCCCGATCCGCGAGATCCCGGTTCCGCAAGGCGCCGTGAAAGGCGACCACACCGCACCGACCCAGGCCCGTTCGGACCTGAACCTGCTGGCCCCGGAACTCACCGAAAAAGCCATGTGGGGCGCCAGCCCGTTCGACCAGATGCTGTGCCGCATCCAGTTCAAGGAACTGCGCTACGAAGGCCAATACACGCCTCCGTCGGAACAGGGCAGCCTGATCTATCCGGGTAACGTCGGCGTGTTCAACTGGGGCGGCGTCTCGGTCGACCCGGTTCGCCAGATGCTGTTCACCAGCCCGAACTACATGGCCTTCGTCTCGAAAATGGTGCCTCGCGAAAAAGTCGCGGCCGGCAGCAAACGCGAGAGCGAAACCGCTGGCGTGCAACCGAACACCGGCGCGCCATACGCGGTGATCATGCACCCGTTCATGTCGCCACTGGGCGTACCGTGCCAGGCCCCGGCCTGGGGCTACGTCGCCGGTATCGACCTGACCACCGGCAAAGTCGTCTGGAAACGCAAAAACGGCACCAGCCGCGACAGCTCGCCAATCCCGATCGGCTTCACCCTGGGCGTGCCAAGCATGGGCGGCTCGATCGTGACTGCCGGCGGCGTCGGCTTCCTCAGCGGCACCCTGGACCAGTACCTGCGCGCCTACGACGTGAACACGGGTAAAGAGCTGTGGAAATCGCGTCTGCCTGCGGGTGGTCAAGCGACTCCGATGACCTACACCGGCAAGGACGGCAAGCAATACGTCCTGCTCGTAGTGGGTGGTCACGGCTCGCTGGGCACCAAGATGGGTGACTATGTGATTGCTTACAAACTGCCGGAATAAGTTGTAACGGCAGTAAGAAAGAAGGCGACGCCCTGTGAGGGGCGTCGCCTTTTTTTGTGGGCTGCGTTTTCCTACACGGGATGTGTATGTCCTACAGACAGGGTATTTGCAGGGGATGTTTCTGACATGTCGCGTCGGTTGTCCCTAGGAAACGGGGTGGATAGGCTTTGGGGGTCGCTGCAAATTCAGCGATGGGGCGTCGCGGCCCAACTTCTGAGGCATAATTGCCGCCGCTTAATAGCAGCACCTCGAGTGCTTGTTTATGGTGGCTGTGCGCGGGATACCTTCGGGTATGCCGAATGCCTCAGGTCGGTCCGCGAACCCGCGTACAGCTGCCACCCCTCTTTTTGCGTCGCGGCAATTAGAGGAATGGTCCAATTCCTGAGGAGTAAAAAATGAAAAAACCAACACCCAATCCCCCCGAATCAAACGACGCATCGCCCTACGAATCGCCAGATTCCAAAAAACTCCACGACGCCGCCGAGCGCGCGCTCGACCACTACCTGAAACCCAACGCCACCACCCTGCGCTTCCATAAACCCAGCACCATGTTCCAGGTCGCACCCGATCAGGACAGCGAAAGCCTGCTGGTCCACGCCTGCGAATCACTGGCACAGGCCAGCCTCATGACCAGTGACATCGCCTCACACATCGACCTCCCGCAACGGCGGACAATCCTGGCCATTCAGCAAATCATCATGCTGGCCGAGCTGGCGGTGAACCGGGTGCTGGACAATGTCGAGGTCAGTCGATATCCGGCGTAAATGCTAATGAGATCTCTGCGGGAGTCAGGCTTGTGGTGAGTCAGTCAGGACGCTGCCCTCACCCTAGCCCTCTCCCGGAGGGAGAGGGGACTGACCGCGTTGTTTCGGAGAGGTACGCCGACGTGAGATACCGAGTCGAACTCAGGTTTTAGAGCCCCCAATCGGCTCCCTCCTCGCACCACCACCACCACCACCACCACCACCACCACCACCACCACCACCACCAATCTGCCTCTAACCACTCAACACGATGAGCGTTAGCTCAAGTACCGCTTTTGACGTGCTGGCCCCGTCGGCAGGCTGAGTGGAGGGATTTATCCGGGGGTGGGAGCGCAGCGACCGTTCGACGAAGTCGAACACATCGAGAGGAGGTGCAGCGAAGCAAACCGGAGGCGATGCCCCCGGATGAATCCCGGAACGAAGGAACACCGAGCCACAGCGAGGTGCCGAACGTTGGGGCCTAGACCTTTGGTTCCTTTGGGGCGTTTGCCAAAGGGACTCGCCGTAAGGGCGAAACCGCCAGCGGCAACACCCGAAGCAACCTATATTCACAAAAAACACCCAGAGCATGGTCGGCCCAAAGGCCGCCAAGCCCACTCCCCAAAACCCTGTCAAAACCCTGAACACACAAGCAGAAACACCCACCCCCATTGAAACCACCCAAACCCTGCCCCATCTAACAGCCATACCCAATTGCGCAGGTGCCCCATGAGCGACCAGCAAGAATTCCCCGAGAACCCCGACGACATCACCGAAACCGACGCCGAACACATCGAACACCACGTCCCCGGCAAAGGCCTCGCCCTGCCCGGCCAGAACCTGCCGGACAAGGTCTACATCATCCCGATCCACAACCGCCCGTTCTTCCCGGCCCAGGTCCTGCCGGTCATCGTCAACGAAGAACCCTGGGCCGAAACCCTCGAACTGGTCAGCAAATCCGAACACCACTCCCTGGCCCTGTTCTTCATGGACACGCCCCAGGAAGACCCGCGCCACTTCGACACCAAGGCATTGCCGCAATACGGCACCCTGGTCAAGGTGCACCACGCCAGCCGCGAAAACGGCAAACTGCAATTCGTCGCCCAGGGCCTGAGCCGTGTACGCATCAAGACCTGGCTCAAACACCATCGCCCACCGTATCTGGTGGAGGTCGAATACCCGCACCAGCCCACCGAGCCGACCGACGAGGTCAAGGCCTACGGCATGGCGCTGATCAACGCGATCAAGGAACTGCTGCCGCTCAATCCGCTGTACAGCGAAGAGCTGAAGAACTACCTCAACCGCTTCAGCCCCAACGATCCGTCGCCTCTGACAGATTTCGCCGCCGCCCTCACGTCGGCGACCGGTAATGAACTGCAGGAAGTGCTCGACTGCGTGCCGATGCTCAAGCGCATGGAAAAAGTCCTGCCGATGCTGCGCAAGGAAGTCGAAGTCGCGCGCCTGCAAAAAGAAATCTCCGCCGAAGTGAACCGCAAGATCGGCGAGCATCAGCGCGAGTTCTTCCTTAAAGAACAGCTCAAGGTCATCCAGCAGGAACTCGGCCTGACCAAGGACGACCGCAGCGCCGACCTCGAACAGTTCGAGCAGCGCCTGGAGGGCAAGGTCCTGCCGACGCAGGTGCAGAAGCGCCTCGAAGAAGAGATGAACAAGCTGTCGATCCTCGAAACCGGATCGCCGGAGTACGCGGTCACCCGCAACTACCTCGACTGGGCGACCTCGGTGCCGTGGGGCGTGTATGGCGAGGACAAACTCGACCTCAAGCACGCGCGCAAGGTGCTCGACAAACACCACGCCGGCCTCGACGACATCAAGGACCGCATTCTCGAATTCCTCGCCGTCGGCGCCTATAAAGGCGAGATCAGCGGTTCCATCGTGCTGCTGGTGGGCCCGCCGGGCGTGGGTAAAACCAGCGTCGGCAAGTCCATCGCCGAATCCCTCGGCCGGCCGTTCTACCGCTTCAGCCTCGGCGGTATGCGCGACGAGGCCGAGATCAAGGGCCACCGCCGCACCTACATCGGCGCGCAGCCGGGCAAACTGGTGCAGGCGTTGAAAGACGTCGAAGTGATGAACCCGGTGATCATGCTCGACGAGATCGACAAGATGGGCCAGAGCTACCAGGGCGACCCGGCCTCGGCGCTGCTCGAAACCCTCGACCCGGAACAGAACGTCGAATTCCTCGACCACTATCTGGACCTGCGGATGGACCTGTCGAAAGTCCTGTTCGTCTGCACCGCCAACACCCTGGATTCGATTCCCGGCCCGCTGCTGGACCGGATGGAAGTGATTCGCCTGTCGGGCTACATCACCGAAGAAAAAGTCGCCATTGCCAAGCGTCACCTGTGGCCGAAACTGCTGGAAAAGGCCGGCGTGTCCAAGGGCAGCCTGAGCATCAGCGACACGGCGCTCAAGGCCCTGATCGACGGTTACGCCCGTGAAGCCGGTGTGCGCCAGCTGGAAAAACAGATGGGCAAACTGGTGCGCAAAGCGGTGATGAAGCTGATCGACGAGCCGAAAGCCGTGATCAAGCTCGGCCCGAAAGACCTCGAAGCGTCTCTCGGCCATCCGGTGTTTCGCAACGAGCAAGTGCTGTCCGGCACCGGTGTCATCACGGGGCTTGCCTGGACCAGCATGGGCGGCGCGACCCTGCCGATCGAAGCTACGCGCATTCACACGCTCAACCGTGGTTTCAAACTCACCGGGCAACTGGGCGATGTCATGAAGGAGTCGGCGGAGATCGCCTACAGCTACGTCAGTTCGCACCTCAAATCCTTCGGTGGCGATCCGAAATTCTTCGACGAGGCGTTCGTCCACCTGCACGTGCCGGAAGGCGCCACGCCGAAAGACGGCCCGAGTGCCGGCGTGACCATGGCCAGCGCCCTGCTCTCCCTCGCCCGTAATCAGCCGCCGAAAAAAGGCGTGGCGATGACCGGCGAACTGACGCTCACCGGGCATGTACTGCCGATTGGCGGGGTGCGCGAAAAAGTGATTGCGGCGCGGCGGCAGAAGATTTTCGAGTTGATTCTGCCGGAACCGAACCGGGGTAACTTCGAGGAACTGCCGGATTACTTGAAGGAAGGCATCACTGTGCATTTCGCCAAGAAGTTTTCGGATGTGGCGAAAGTCTTGTTTTAACCCGATGCAACCAAGGCATTGCCTCGGATTGGCAATGCCTTGGCCTAAATAACCAAGCGAACAAACCCTATCGCAAAAAACGATAAAAACCTGTCAACTCTTACAGTAGCCCGTCGCCACATCCCCCCCTCAGACTGCTCTCTCGAATTTAGTCATTCAGGGAGTCCATTGATGTCAACACCCACGAATAATTCCGATTATTTTACGGCTACACAAAACGGCGAAAAACTCTTCGAAACCGACCATATAGAGGTCAAGCACGAACAAGGCTACATAACTATCGAAGGATCCAGGAAACTGGGCCTTCCAGATGGACAGGCAATCAAACTTACAATTGATCCATCCACGACTAACGGCGAGCACGAATTCAAGAGGGGTGAAAAGCTGGTAGAAGTTTACTACCTCAACAGACAAGGAACGCAGTACGCCTATAGGGGAACCTTCAATTCCGAGCTGGACAACACCAACAGGAAATACCGGATCAGTTTCGTACTTGAGTTTCACGGCAATCACGATGCTATTCACGTGCAACTCGACGTTAGCGGATAAACGCTCCCCAGTCTCAGGCTAATCAGCAGCGCGCAGCCTTTGCCTGCGCGGCTTTGGTCACACTTTGTCTCATCTTCAGTTATGCTCGCCGTTCGTCGCCAACACCGGAGCCACTGAATCCATGTCCCCCACTCGCCTGTTTGTCCCCCTGTCCTTCGCCCTGCTGGCCGCCTGCGCCACGCAACCGAAACACAACGTGACCGTGGAAAAACAGAGCGAATGTCCGGTACGGCTGACCAACGGGCAAAACCTGATCGTCATGCTCCCGAGCAACCCGACTACCGGTTACCGCTGGGCCATCCAGGATTCTGCCGGCGGCGTATTGCGCGCCCTCAGCCCCGAGGTCTACAGCAATCCGGAAGATGCCGGTGTGGTCGGCGCAGCCGGTCTCTCGACCTGGCGCTTCCAGGCTTTCGCCACCGGCACCGGGCGCCTGCGTCTGACCTCGCAGCAACCGTGGGCACCGGAAGTGTTGCCGGTGGAAACCTTTGACTGCGCCATTTCGGTGAACTGACCGTGGGCTGGCTGATCCTCGCACTGATGGGCGCCGTGACCTTCCTCTATGGCGTCAGCACCCATGCGGCGTTGCTTTGTCTGCTGGTCAAACCGCTGCCGGTGTTGGCCTTGCTTGGCTGGCTGCACGATGCGCCGCCCAGTGACTATCGCCGCTGGATCAGTCTCGGTCTGATTTTCTCGTTGATCGGCGATGTGTTGCTGGCGTGGCCGGGGGATTTGTTCGTGTTTGGCCTGGGCGCATTTCTGGTCGCGCATCTGGCGTATCTAAAGGCTTACCTCAGCGATTGCCGGCGCTTGGCCCTGCTGCCGCTGATCCTGGCACTCAGCGTCGGCGCCGTGCTGTTGGGCATATTGATCGGCAGCGGACTCGGCCCGTTGACCGTGCCAGTGATCGTCTACGGCACAGCCATCAGCGCCATGCTCTGGCGCGCTCTCGCCCGCCTCGGCAGCGACGTACCGCAACGTTCGGCACTGCTGGCGGCGGGCGGCGCAGTGGCGTTCGTGTTCTCCGACAGCGTGATCGGCATCAACCGCTTTGTCTCACCGTTCAACGCGGCGCCTTACATCATCATTCTCAGTTACTGGCTGGGGCAGTGGGGGATTGCGGCGTCGGCGTTTTCACAGAGCAAACGTCCGGAGCTTTGAACCAGCGGTTTATCAGACAACCCGCGCATCTGCGCGCCAGTTTGGCTAAAATGCCGGCCTTTTCATCGACACCGCCGGAACCGCCGTGAGCAAAGAACCCGATCGCATTTTCGCCCAGCCGATGGCCCAGGTGCCTGACTTCGCCTTCAACGAAGACGTGGTGCGGGTGTTCCCGGACATGATCAAGCGTTCGGTGCCGGGTTACCCAACCATCGTCGAGAACCTCGGCGTGCTCGCGGCGCAGTTCGCCCAGCCGAACAGCGTGCTCTATGACCTTGGCGCTTCGTTGGGTGCTGTGACCCAGGCCCTGCGCCGCCACGTGCGCACCGACGGTTGCCGGGTGATCGCGGTGGATAACTCGGCGGCGATGGTCGAGCGCTGCCGTGAATACCTCAACGGTCAGGATTCGATGTTCCAGGAGTTGCTGCCGGTCGAGGTGATCGAAGGCGACATCCTCGCCCTCGATTTCAAACCGGCCTCGGTGGTGGCGCTGAACTTCACTCTGCAATTCATCGCCCCGGATCAGCGCACGGCGCTGCTGTCGCGTATTCGCCAATCGTTGCTGCCGGGCGGCGCGCTGATCTTGTCGGAGAAGCTGCGTTTCAACGATGCCGAGGAACACGCGCTGCTGACCGACCTGCACGTCGCGTTCAAACGCGCCAACGGTTACAGCGAACTGGAAATCGCCCAGAAGCGCAGCGCCATCGAAAACGTCATGAAGCCCGACAGCCTCGAAGAACATCGCGAACGCCTGCTGGCCGCCGGGTTCTCGAAAGTCGTGCCGTGGTTCCAGTGTCTTAACTTTGCCTCGTTGATTGCCTTGCCATGATTGATCTGTCCCCCCTCGCCCGCCGTCTGGCCGGCACGCCGCTGGCCGAATGGGCCAACACCCTGCAAGTGCAGCTCGACAAGAAAATGGAGAAGGGTCACGGCGATCTGGAGCGCTGGCAAAGTGCGCTGGACGCCTTGCCGAAGATCCAGCCGACTGAAGTCGACCTGCTCGACGGCCTGAAACTCGACACCGATTGCGACGACGAAACCCGCGCACAAATGCGCACCGCGCTGATGGGTCTGTCGCCGTGGCGCAAGGGGCCGTTCGATCTGTTCGGCGTGCACGTCGACACCGAATGGCGTTCGGACTGGAAGTGGTCGCGGGTCGCTCCGCATCTGGACCTGAAGGGCAAACGCATTCTCGATGTCGGTTGCGGCAACGGTTACTACATGTGGCGCATGCTCGGTGCCGGCGCCGACAGCGTGATCGGCGTCGATCCGAACTGGCTGTTCTTCTGCCAGTTCCAGGCAGTGCAGCGTTATCTGTCAGAGCCGAATGCCTGGCACCTGCCGTTCCCGTTCGAAGACCTGCCGCCGAATCTGGAAGGTTTCGACACGGTGTTTTCCATGGGTGTGTTCTACCACCGTCGCTCGCCGATCGAGCATTTGCTGGCGCTCAAGGATTGCCTGGTGAAGGGTGGCGAGCTGGTGCTGGAGACGCTGGTGGTCGAGGGTGACAAGCACCAAGTGCTGGTGCCGGAAGACCGTTATGCGCAGATGCGTAACGTGTGGTTCCTGCCGTCTGTGCCGGCGCTGGAGCTGTGGCTGCGTCGTGCGGGTTTCACGGATGTGAAATGCGTGGATGTGAGCACCACCACTGTTGAAGAACAGCGCGGGACTGAATGGATGAAGTATCAGTCGTTGAGCGACTTCCTCGATCCGGAGGATCACAGCAAGACGATCGAAGGGTTGCCGGCGCCGATGCGGGCGGTGATTGTCGCGAAGAAGTAAATCTTCCAAACACCAAAAAAACCTGTGGGAGCGAGCCTGCTCGCGATTGGATCTGACAGCCAACGAAGTATTGAATGTCAGACCGCTATCGCGAGCAGGCTCGCTCCCACATTGGTTTTGTGTTCAGTCTGCCGGTTTCGCGCGCCGTGCCCGGAAGAACTCGGTCAACACCGCCCCACACTCCTGCGCCAACACCCCGCCTTCATACAACACTCGATGGTTGAGAAAACCCTGAGTGAAGAACTGCCCCTGACTCTGCACAATTCCAGCCTTGGGCTCCAGCGCGCCGTACACCACGCGAGCAACCCGCGAATGCACGATCAGCCCGGCGCACATGCTGCACGGCTCCAGCGTCACATACAGCGTGCTGCCCGGCAGACGATAGTTATCCACCGCCTGCGCCGCCGCACGGATCGCGACCATTTCCGCGTGGGCACTGGGGTCGCTGGTACTGATCGGGCAATTGAAGCCGCGACCGATGATCTCGCCGTCCTGCACCAGCACCGCGCCTACCGGCACCTCGCCGAGGGCGGCGCCTTGCGCCGCCAATGTCAGGGCTTCGCGCATGAAGTCGCGATCACGGCTGCGGTCGATGATCGCCGCGGGGCGAATCTGGCGCATCACTTCACCTCGATGGCGGCCATCAGGCCGGTTTCCATGTGGTCGATCACGTGACAGTGGAACATCCATACCCCCGGGTTATCCGCCACCAGCGCCACTTGCGCGCGCTCGTTCTTGCCCAGCAGATAAGTGTCGGTGAAGTACGGCACGATCTTGTGCCGATTCGATGCAATCACCTTGAAGCTCATGCCGTGCAGGTGGATCGGGTGCTGGTACTGGGTCATGTTCTTGAGTTCGAAGATATAACTCTGGCCCAGTTTCAGGCTGGCGATCGGCCGGTCGGCGCAGGTCTTGTCGGTGATGTCCCAGGCCTTGCCGTTGATCTGCCACAGGCTCGGCGGTTTGCCGTTGTCGACATTCACCGACACCGAACCGACCCATTCGAAATTGAAGTTGAGTTTCTCGGCATTGGCCAGGTCCGGCTCGGCCACCGGGTTGGCCGGCAGTGCTTTCGGCCAGTCGGTCGGCGCCTCATTGTTGGCCACCGAACGTAAAGTACCGAGGCGAACCGGGCCGTTGCGCAGCGACAGTTCCTCACCGGCCGGCGGTGCCTTGATCGCCAGGCAGATGCGCATGCCCGGGCCGAGCCAGTATTCCTTGCCCAATGGGCGCGGCTCGACCGGGTTGCCATCCAGTGCGTAGATCTGCGCTTCGACGCCGGGAATGTTGATGCGATAGGTCAGGGTGTTGTCGAGGTTGAGCAGGCGTACGCGGGTGATCTGGCCGGCGGGCAATTCGATGACCGGCAAAGGCACGCCGTTGATGGTCGACAGCCGCCCCGCCGTACCGCCACGGGCCGCTTCGCGTGGAATGCTGAACTCGACGAAGTTGCCCTCGTCGTCGATATGCCAGTTTTTCAGGCTCAGGGTCTTTTCGTACTTGAACCCGGTCGGCTCGCGCTCCTCGACAATCAACGGCCCGACCAGGCCGCGACCGAGTTCTTCACTGCTGCTGACGTGCGGGTGATACCAGTAGCTGCCGGCGTCCGGCACACGGAATTTGTAATCGAAGTATTCGCCTGGCAGTACCGGCAGTTGCGATACGTAAGGCACGCCGTCCATTTCCAGCGGCAGGCGAATGCCGTGCCAGTGAATGGTCGTTGCGACCGGCAGATGGTTGATGAACCGCACCCGCAGCCACTCGCCCTGACGCACGCGCAATTCAGTGCCCGGCGCCGACGGGCCGAACGCCCAGGCCTGGGTCTTGTGGCCTGGCACAAGTTCTACGTCCAGCGGTGCAGCGATCAGCTCGTAGTCGTGCCCCGCGTTGGCATCCGCCACCTTGCCCAACCAGTAACGCGTCGCACCACCGGCTCCCGCACCAACCACTGCAAGACCGGCCAGACCACCGAGTATCTGTCGACGGGTAAAGGATTTGGACACAACTACCTCACGTATCAGCCGCAGGCCTGGGTGCCCGCAAAAGGCGAATACGATACACCTGCGCCTGCGAAACGGTAAGGGCGGAGCGGCGGATGGCCGCACATCCGGGACAATATCGGGCGGTAATCATGTACCGCACGTCCCTTGAGCGAGTGGATCACCCTTCCCTCCTCTCTCTCAAGGAATAGAGCGAATGAACCCAACAGAACAACGCCCGCAGCCCAACGACACCGACAGAGCCGCACTTCAGGTCATGGCCACACAGGTGGTCACGGCGTGTCCGAGCCTGAACGATACGGCCCGTCAGGTTGCCATCGAAGTGCTCGCCAGACATGGCATTACCGGTCTCGACCCCGATCACGTCTATTACCATCGATTCAGAACAGCTCAGAGTCAGTCCATATCATTCACCGGTTGGCAGCATTATGGTGAGAAGCCCTATGAAAGCCTGACCCTGACGCAATTGGTGATACACCGGTTCCGCGCCACGGATCAGGACAACGCCGACTTGCTCGACGTATACGGCGGGTTTTACAGCGCAGGGCCGGACACCGAAAACTTCGATGCAACCAACGAAGTCCGGCTGCAGGGTAACGAGGTACTCAACGACTTCTGGAACATCAACTTCAGCGAGCGTTACCGCAACGAGCTGCACTCGTTCTGGGACCAGCACTCCAGCCAATTCCGCACGCTGGCCAAATGCAACTTCCTCGGCAAAGCCGTTGAAGCCCGGGAGCTCGGCCACCTGAACGACGAGGACTTCCAGACTGCAATCAGGGCGGTCATCGGCCCGCTGACCTGGCCTGTGAGCCTGCACAGTCTGCAAACCGAGTTCATCCCCGGCCATGGCCTGAGGGTTTGCGCGCTGGATATCGACGGTCGCACGGCCACCGATATCCTGCGCATCATCGACTCGTCAGGCCGCCAGATCCTTTACGTGCCTGGCGACAACCAGCCATTTCATGTGCTGGACACTCCCACTGACATGCACTGGTGGGCCTTGCAACAGTTGAACGAGAAAGCGCCGCGCGAACTGTTTCTCAACCATTTCTCGCTGGCAGACCGGCACTGGATGAGCGAACACATCAGCGACCTGATGAACCGATTGGTCAGCACCTGGGGGCAATCGGATCATCATCTGATCAACCGCAACGATCACACCGTCACGGTAGATGCATTCAGCTGGCTGCGTGACTGCACCCATAACGCGATGTTCGACGAAGCAGATCTTTCCCTGATCTCGAACGGTGATCTGCGCAAGAAACTCTGGATCGGCTATCTGAGCGCTGGACTGAAAGTCTTCGGCCCGATGGCCATGGTCGGCTGGCCCGTCGCATTGCCGGTGATTGGCGCCAGCCTCGCCAACATGGGGTTGAATATCGACAAGGCCGTCAACGGCAAAACCTCCGCGCAGCGCAAGGAAGGTGTCCTGGGGGCCATTTTCAGCGGTATCGATGCGCTGTTTAACATTCCGTTTCTCAAGGGCTTCGGTGCACTGGCCGAGTTTGACGTGCCTCCAGAGATCTACGAGGCAGACGAACTGGCAGAAACCGAAACAACAGCGGAGCTGGAGCCAGAAGAACCGAACGAGATTCTGCCTGTTCTGCAGGAGCGGCCCTCGCTCTCCTCCGAAACCGTACAAGCCGGACAGATTCCGCAACGCTTTCAATCCAACGAAATACTCGAGGGCCTGAATCCGGTTACCGAGCCAGGCAAATACCAGGGAATCTACAGGCTGAACACCCATCCGCCCCATGCCATCCTGATGAACGACACGGCCTATTGCGTCCGTTACTTCAACGATTCAGAGGGCGGCGGATTCTGGGCAATCATCGATCCGGTAAAACCCAACCAGCTGATCCACGCAATACCCGTGCGTTTGAACAGCGAAGGCCTATGGGAACGTATGACCCAACTGGGACTCAAGGGGGGTGGTCAGTGTCTGGGCAAGCAATGCACTTTAGATGTGGCACTTGAGCTTGATGCGCACGAGCCTTCGGCCGAAGAGCCAGAGCAGTCCGTAACACCACCTGCCCCATCCAACCCTGCACCCATCGAGCCCCAGCCATCGACCTCGAACAACATCCGGCTGCTCAAGACCCCATACGCGGTAGACCCGCAGCATGAGTTCGAACTGAGGCGATGGGCCCTGCAACTGCGCGAAACCCACATTCAATTGCGCATTGGCCCTGATGGCGGGTTAGTCGCTCCAAACCGCTATGCGCTGTATTTCGCCGAAAAAGCCCGGGCACTTCAGATCTCCGCCAGACGCTTCTACAAGAACCTTCCTTGGGCGAACCTGCCGCCACGTCCGCCGATACCCGCTATCACCTCTTCAATGACCTTCACGGACTTCGTTGCGCAGGCACTCGAGGAAGCGTCCGGCCTGGTTATCGGCGAAACCCCGGGTCGCATCACAAGCATGCGACTGATCATTGAAAACATGCCTGCTCTGGCGCGCGCAGGGGTCAAGACCCTTTATGTGCGCCGACTGCTCAGCGACTTTGCCCAGGCTGACCTGAATGCATACTTCAAGTCCGGCGTCATGACCGATGACCTGCAGCAGTACCTGAGCCGACTCGGTACCGATCCGGCAGAGCAGTTCGACGAACTGGCACTGGTGAAGAGCGCCCGGGAAAACGGTATTCGAGTCCAGGCGACCGATTGCGCGGCGACTTACAACAAGCCCGTTTCGCTCACACTGCCTGAGGAGCAAATCATGACCAATCACCTGACAGCCGACATCATGTTCATGGACAAAACCCTGAATGACGTGGGTAAGTGGGTGGTTCTGACAGGGGTGGAAAACACCAATACGTTCAGGGGCGTTGCCGGTATCAGCGAACTGGAAGGCGGTATTGGTCTACGGATTGAAGAGGTCGATCCGGGACTGGGGGAACGTGTCTCTCTGGATCCGGGCATCGATATAGAACGGGGCCCACATTCAGGGACGCTAGTACAAGGCGGTACTGTCGATACGCATTACGTCGATGTGCTTTTGCAATTGGAAGCGGCGCCGGTCAGCCGAAGCGAACTGCAAATACACCGACTGCTTTATCGCTCGGGCATGTATGTTTTCGAACGTTCACAAGGCGCCTATCGGTTGTTCCACAGAAGTGTGAGCGGCGAGCTTGTTCAAACCCCTGTCCAGACCTTCGCGGACGGGCGCTATTTCATTGATCGCCCGTCCTGGGGCTCGGTACACCGCGTGCCCTACGATAATCTTGAGCAATTATCCAACGCACTGAAACAGATGGGGCTGCAACTGCAAAGCCGCCTTCCCCACTGACCTGTCCATGGCGACAGACGAAAAAAAACCCTGGCCATAGCCAGGGTTTCTCCTTGCATCAATGCAGCCGGTGTCGCGGGATCATTCCCACTCAATCGTCGCCGGCGGCTTGCTCGACACGTCGTAAGTGACGCGGGAGATGCCTTCGATTTCATTGATGATGTGTGCCTAACGCGCGGTGAAGTAGCTTGTTACGTGTGTAAGACATAGCAACCTGACAAAAAGCGAAAACCTTCCGTAGAATGTCGGTGTGGCTATGGAACACCTTCCTTCTAAACCCTATGAACTAGGGGTTCCGCTCTCCACTCAACGCCTGCTCCTAGCAGGCGTTTTCATATCGGCTGTAGACATGACGCTGCAGCTCGCTCACGACGGTGACTCAGGGAGAAAATCAAGCATGGATCAGGAGCTGTTCCTGCGTCGCCGTAGCAAAGTTCACGTCCCGATGGGCACTGGCGGTGCCACGCGCGCTCAGGTCGCGTCGGCTGTCCGGGAAATCGCGGCGTTCCGATGCGTACTGTCAGAAGCTCTGATTGAGCAAATCGGCCTGTTGTCACCGACAGAACTCAAGTACTGGTTGCGTGACATTGTCGGAGTTCTTCGGCGCAGGAGTGGCGCTCATGTACACCACCGGCCGTTCTATCCTGACTTTCCTGAGCAGGTTCTGACGGCCTCGGAAGCCGAGCTGTACCTCAACGCCGTCATGCATTACCTCACGCTTCGACGTTTACCCGCGACTGAAGAATCTCGACCTCCACTGCTTGAAGGCAACTTCATCCCCTGTGTTATCGAACCGGGAAGCATCCCTGAGTTCGAGTCACTGCTCGAGCCACTGGTTTCATCACGCACCTCGCTCTCCGAAGAGGAAGCGGCCGATGTCATCCGGTTTATCCGCGACTACAAAAATGATGTGTTCCGCCTGCTGCCTGAGGTCGTCCCGTTCCGGGAGATCCGCGCACAGGTTGGCGGCGCACTGATCCTGCATGTAGCTGGCGATGCACGGGTGAATGCATTTCTGGAGCAAAACGTCGAAACGGCGACTGACGTGCTACGACTTGCGATCGCGCTGAATGGTGGAGACGTGTCACTGGCGACCGCTACGACACGTTTCAAAGCGATGAAGCGATCGATGCGCCGTCTGTTGTTGAGTCTGCTCGATCGTATACCCGACGCTACGGAAGACGTGATGCGACAAACCGAGCGATGGAAACGCTTGGCTGAAGTACTTCATCCGGGCGATTACGCCGATAAATACCCAAGAGCGCTGGCCGCCATCAACGCAGCGCGTCGCAACGAAGCGCCTGCCTCATTCGGTTCACGTGTCGAAACATTATTCGCCCAGCGTGATATTACCGAGCTTGTACACGTGCTACAGAGTCGTCCCGGTGAGTTCGCCCGACGGCTGGACGCTACCCTGCGGCGCGCGACGGAACCAGAGCCGGTTCTCGATGCGTTCGAGGCTGTTGCACCACAAGTGTCCTCACCTGTCCTGCTGCAGTTGCTGGCCCAGTCACGTGCACCGCGCCCCCTGCCACTTCGGGCGTTCACACCCAAAGGTTCATTCGCCAAAGTCTATGGCATCAAGGATGACCGAGAGCTTCTCGCACCCGAGGTGCTGGCTCGTGCAGCCCGAATCTGCGAGGTCGCTCTGGTTACGCGTTTTGCGACACTACCGCCATTGGGGCGCTGCTACATCGATCCAGAATTACGCGAATACAGGGTACCGCTGGCACAACGCGCTTCTTCGAAATCGCTACGGACACTGGTGCGGGGCAGTCGATTGCCGATGCCCGACACACGTTTTATTCGCCTTTTTCTGTGGTGGAAAAACGGTCGATCACGCACTGACATCGATTTGTCCGCCGCATTTTTCGATGCCAACTTCGTGTTCAGAGAAACGGTTGCGTACTACAACCTGAGAGATTACGGCGGCTGCCACAGCGGCGACATCGTCGACGCACCCGAAGGGGCTTCGGAGTTCATCGACCTCGATCTTGAAGTCCTCGTCGAGAAAGGCATCCGTTACGTCGTCACGTCTATCAACTCGTTCACCGAACAGCCGTACTGCGATCTTCCAGAATGCTTTGCTGGCTGGATGGCCCGCACCGATACGGCATCGGGCGAAGTATTCGAACCGCGAACCGTGTTCGATCGTATCGATATCGCATCCGATACACAGATCTGCCTGCCATTCGTGATGGACTTGCAGGAGCGGCGCGTGATCTGGGCCGACCTGGGACTGACCTCAGCTCCCCGATGGAACAATGTCGGGAACAACCTCAGCGGAATATCGTTGATGCTGCGGGCTTTGGTACATACGCCGCGGCCTGATCTGGAGACATTATTCGATTTGCATGTACGAGCACGAGGCGAACGAGTGGCTTCGCCGCAGCAGGCACAAGCGGTGTTTGCACCTGATCAAGGGATAACACCGTTCGATACGGATTTGATTCGGTCACAGTTCCTCTAATACCTGCGCCCGCCTCCACACTTTCCGCCCAAAAAAATGCCAGTCAGATTAACTGACTGGCATTTTCTATAACCCCTTTTATGCCTCTGCGAATCCAACCTTGAATTCTAGAGGGCGCGACGCGGGATCATTCCCACTCAATCGTCGCCGGCGGCTTGCTCGACACGTCGTAAGTGACGCGGGAGATGCCTTCGATTTCATTGATGATGCGGCCGGAAACGGTTTCCAGCAATTCGTAAGGCAGGTGTGCCCAACGTGCGGTCATGAAGTCGATGGTTTCCACGGCACGCAGGGCCACGACCCAGGCGTAACGACGGCCATCTCCCACCACACCCACCGATTTCACCGGCTGGAACACGACGAAGGCCTGGCTGACCTTGTGGTACCAGTCGGCCTTGCGCAGTTCTTCGATGAAGATGTGGTCGGCGCGACGCAGCAGGTCGGCGTATTCCTTCTTCACTTCACCAAGGATCCGCACGCCCAGGCCCGGGCCCGGGAACGGGTGACGGTAGACCATGTCGTACGGCAGGCCCAGTTCCAGACCCAGACGACGGACTTCGTCCTTGAACAGTTCGCGCAGTGGCTCGACCAGTTTCAGGTTCATCTCTTCCGGCAGGCCGCCCACGTTGTGGTGCGACTTGATCACGTGGGCCTTGCCGCTTTTCGCGCCAGCCGACTCGATCACGTCCGGGTAGATGGTGCCCTGGGCCAGGTACTTGATGTTGTCCAGTTTGCAGGATTCGGCATCGAACACGTCGATGAAGGTGCGGCCGATGATCTTGCGCTTCTTCTCCGGATCGGCTTCGCCGGCCAGGTTGTTCAGGAACTGGTCTTCGGCGTTGGCACGGATCACCTTGACGCCCATGTTCTCGGCGAACATGGCCATCACTTGCTCGCCTTCGTGCAGACGCAGCAGGCCGTTGTCGACGAAGACGCAGGTCAGCTGATCGCCGATGGCCTTGTGCAGCAGTGCCGCAACTACCGAGGAGTCCACACCGCCGGACAGACCCAGCAGCACGTTGTCGGTACCGACCTGCGCGCGGATGTTGGCGATGGCGTCTTCGGCAATCTTCGACGGAGTCCACAGGGCTTCACAGCCGCAGATGTCGAGAACGAAACGCGACAGGATGCGACCGCCCTGCTTGGTGTGGGTCACTTCCGGGTGGAACTGCACGCCGTAGTAAGCGCGCTCGTCGTTGAACATGCCGGCGATCGGGCAGCTCGGGGTGCTGGCCAGGATGTGGAAATCGCTCGGCATTTTGGTGACCTTGTCACCGTGGCTCATCCATACGTCGAGGCCGAACAGGCCGTCGGCGTCGATGTGGTCTTCGATACCGTCGAGCAGACGGCTCTTGCCGACCACGTCAACGCGGGCATAACCGAACTCACGCAGCTCGGAGCCTTCAACCTTGCCGCCCAGTTGTTCGGCCATGGTCTGCATGCCGTAGCAGATGCCGAAGACCGGTACGCCCAGATCGAACACCGCTTGCGGGCAGCGTGGGCTGTTGGCTTCGTGCACAGACTCGGGACCGCCGGCGAGGATCACGCCTTTTGGAGCGAATTCGCGGATCGCATCTTCGTCCATGTCGAACGGATGCAGTTCGCAGTACACACCGATCTCGCGCACGCGGCGAGCGATCAATTGGGTGTACTGCGAACCGAAGTCGAGGATCAGGATGCGGTGAGCGTGAATGTCGAGGGCCATGATTCAGTCTCGTCTAAGTAATTCAGAAACAGTCTTGATTCAGAAACGACTCGGGGCTGAATAAAACAGCCCCGGTCATTTAACGTTTTGCTTGAAGCCTCAACCTACGCGGTAGTTTGGCGCTTCCTTGGTGATCTGCACGTCGTGGACGTGGGATTCGGCCATGCCGGCACCGGTGATCCGCACAAACTCTGGCTTGGTGCGCATTTCTTCGATGTTGGCGCTGCCGGTGTAGCCCATCGAGGAACGCAGACCGCCCATCAACTGGTGAATGATCGCGCTCAGGGTGCCCTTGTAAGGAACACGGCCTTCGATGCCTTCCGGAACGAGTTTCTCGGCGCCTGCCGAGGAGTCCTGGAAGTAGCGGTCGGAAGAACCCTGGGCCTGGGACATGGCGCCCAGCGAACCCATGCCGCGATAAGCCTTGTACGAACGGCCCTGGAACAGTTCGATCTCGCCCGGCGCTTCTTCGGTACCGGCGAACATCGAGCCCATCATCACGCAGGACGCACCGGCCACGATGGCCTTGGACAGGTCACCGGAGAAACGGATGCCGCCGTCGGCGATCAACGGAACACCGGTGCCTTCAAGGGCAGCGGCAACGTTGGCGATGGCACTGATTTGCGGAACGCCGACACCGGCGACGATACGGGTGGTGCAGATCGAGCCAGGGCCGATACCGACCTTGACTGCGTCGGCGCCAGCTTCGGCCAGGGCCTTGGCGGCTGCGCCGGTGGCGATGTTGCCGCCGATCACCTGCACTTCAGGGAAGTTCTCTTTGACCCAGCGAACGCGGTCGATCACGCCTTTGGAGTGACCGTGAGCGGTGTCGACCACCACTACGTCCACACCGGCATTGACCAGGGCTGCAACGCGGTCACCGGTGTCTTTACCGGTACCGACCGCAGCGCCGACGCGCAGACGACCTTGATCGTCCTTGCTGGCCAGCGGGTAGGCCTTGGCTTTTTCGATGTCTTTGACGGTCATCATGCCTTTGAGGGCAAACTTGTCGTCGACGATCAGGACTTTTTCCAGACGGTGCTTGTGCAGCAGCTCGCGGACTTCGTTCTTGTCGGCGCCTTCGCGAACAGTGACCAGACGCTCTTTGGGCGTCATCACTTCACGAACGGTGGCTTCCAGACGGGTTTCGAAACGCACGTCACGGGAGGTGACGATGCCGACCAGGTCGCCATCGTGCAGGACCGGAACGCCGGAAATATTGTGCATGCGGGTCAGTTCGAACAAATCACGAACCGTGGCGTCAGCCTCGATGGTGATCGGATCCTTGACCACACCGGCTTCGAACTTCTTGACCTTGCGAACTTCGGCAGCTTGCTGCTCGATGGTCATGTTCTTGTGGATAATGCCGATGCCACCTTCCTGAGCCATGGCGATTGCCAGACGGGCTTCGGTGACGGTGTCCATGGCGGCAGAAACCAGAGGAATGTTCAGCTCGATGCCACGGGTAAGGCGGGTCTTCAGACTGACTTCGTTA
Organism: Pseudomonas fluorescens; assembly: GCF_012974785.1. Taxonomy (GTDB): domain Bacteria; phylum Pseudomonadota; class Gammaproteobacteria; order Pseudomonadales; family Pseudomonadaceae; genus Aquipseudomonas; species Aquipseudomonas fluorescens_BT. Next base: position 5,076,611 of record NZ_CP027561.1, read on the forward strand.
GGAAGCACCTCGGAATAACCGGGCACTAGGAGAATGTCGTCGAATGTCAGAGCTTCTTGGCTGATACGCAGCATCGCGGGGGCTCCCGAGCGGGAAAATGGAAGCGCGCCATTATAGTCAGACACCCCTTCGGGTTCAATGTAAAACTTGTCTTATATCAATGTTGCTGATGTACGGGAAAAACGCCCCTCACAACTCGACCTTGACCCAGCTCACCGGTTGATCCAGCCAGTCGGCGAATTCGTCGATGAAACTCTGCTTGAACCCCGCCTCCAGCCAGTTGTTGAAGATGAACCCGAGGTTGGAAAACGCGCACTCCTGCAAATAAAGAAATCCATTGATGTCATCTTCATGCCCGCACTCGGGGCAGGTGAAGTTGTCGGTGCGCCCCGGCATCCAGTCTTCCAGACTTTCGAACAGTGCCTCGCCGATTTCCTGTCGGCACTCGGCACATCCGGCCTCCTCGAGAAAGCCTTTGGCCGGTGTGAAGATGCAGCGCTTGGTGATAATTTCCAGACCATTGATCGGCTCACCGAACGGCAGCGCCTCGGGGTGCAGCACCACTGCGCGGGCGCCATCGGCGATGGCGTAGGCCATGCGGTTGCCGGTACGTCCGCAGGTGCTCAGCTCTTCCTTGACGATGTTCTTGCGCACCAGCCAGCGCAGGATCGCCCGGGCCCGGGGTTCGTGCACCGGCAGGTTGGAGATTTTCGGGACGATGATGCTTTGGGAATTCATGGTGCAAGCCTGCTGCGTCAAAGGATGTTCGGCGACGAACGCGGCCGGCAGCTTAATCCCTGACAAAATCCGGTCAAGTGCTTAAATAGCGGCCGATCAGCGCAATCCCGCTCGCCAGCACCAGCCAGGTCACCAGCCGTACGAAGGCCTCGCGGGACAGGCGCATGGTCAACCGCCGCCCGATCCACAAGCCCAGCGCCATGGCCGGCAACAGGCACAGCGCAAGCATCAACAAGGGTAGCTCGGCATACACCCCGGCGATGGCGAACAGACTCAAACGCACCACCGTGCTGCAACTGATCAGCGCACTTTGCGTGGCCCGCGCCGCGTCTTTGGGGAGTCGGCTGTTGAGGTAGATTGCATAAAGAAAGCCGCCACTGCCGAACAACGCTCCGAACAGCCCGCCGACGGTGCCCATCGGCAACGCCCACACGGCGGATAACTGCGCCGGCCGGGCCTTGATCCACAAGCTGTAAACCGCATAGGCACTGATGAACAACCCCATCAGCAGCAACAGCAGATCGGACTTGAGGTTAAGCAGAAAAATCACCCCCAGCGTGCAGCCCACCGCCATGCACGGCAGCAACCGCAGCAATTCCGGTTTCGCCACGTCGCGCCGCGATGGCAGCAGGTTGCCGAACGCCGCGACGAAATCCAGCAGCACCAGCAACGGCACGATCTTCGACAGCGGCATGAACAGAATCAGGATCGGCCCGGCCACCAGCGCAGTGCCGAAACCGGCAATCCCGAACACGATGTAGGCCAGCGCGATGGCCAGTCCGATCACCACCCAGCCCTGCGCGCCCCACGACCATTCGCTCAACAACCCCGCCACACTCATTCGCTCGCTTCCTTTATAAGCCTGCGATGACTTTAGCCAGCGCCGAGGGTTGCGACTAATATCATCGAAACCGCCAAGCCATCTCGAAAAGGCATGTCTCGTGCTTTCAACCCGTCAATTGCGCTACTTCGTGGAAATCGCCGAGAGCGGCAGCTTCAGCGCCGCGGCCGAACGCCTGTTCATTGCTCAGTCGGCGTTAAGCCGGCAGATCAAGGACATGGAAACCCGCCTGCAAACGCCGCTGTTCGAACGCACCGCGCGCCAGCCCCGGCTCACCGCCGCAGGCGAAGCGTTCCTGCCCCGGGCGAGAAACCTGCTGAATGAATTGAACAAGGCCAGCACTTTGGCCACGGAAATTGGCCAAGGGCAGCGCGGTACTTTGCGCGTGTGTCACTCCAGCACCGTGCCGATCAGCGGCCGACTGTTGCGCGACATGAGTACTTACCTGGAGCAACAACCCGGGGTTTCGCTGGACATCGGCACGCTCTCCTCGGAGGCACAGCTCGAAGAACTGGCAGAGGGCCGGCTCGACATCGGCTTGCTGCGCCTTCCAGTTCTGCGCCAGCGCGAGGATGTTCAGGTTGTGCCGCTCTATACCGAACGTTTGCTGCTTGCCGTGCCGGAGGATCATCGACTGGGGTTGGCAGAGGTCGTCGATTTGGCGCAATTGAAGGACGAGGCCTTCATCTCCATCCCCCACCCGCAACGCGGCGGGCTGAGTTATTTGTGCGCCGAACTGTGCATGCGCCACGGCTTTTTCCCTCAGGCTGCGCGGGTAATGTCGCGCAAGACCACGCAGTTGCAATTGATCCAGGCCGGATTCGGCATCGCTTTGCTGCCGGAATCGATGCAGGACATCGCTCCGCCCGGTGTGCGATTTCTGCCGCTGACCGGCGATTGCCGAAGTACCGTCGCCCTCGCTTCTCGGCAAAATCCCACACCTCTGGTGCAACACTTCCTCCAGACATTCATCGGCGAAAGCCTTTAAACTGCGCCCCATGATTAAAGATCCCTTTGCAAGACTCGGCCTGGACCGCGAAGTCCTGACCGTCAGCCAGCTCAACGGCCGCGCGCGGGTGTTGCTCGAAGACGTGTTCAGCAACATCTGGGTCGAAGGCGAAATCTCCAACCTCGCCCGCCCGGCGTCCGGCCACGTGTATTTCACGCTCAAGGACAGCGGCGCGCAGGTGCGTTGCGCACTGTTCCGCCAGAATGCTGCGCGGGTGCGTCAGGCGCTGAAGGATGGCCTGGCGGTGAAGGTGCGCGGCAAGGTCTCGCTGTTCGAAGGGCGTGGCGACTATCAGCTGATCCTCGACACCGTGGAGCCAGCCGGTGACGGCGCCCTGCGTCTGGCCTTCGATGCCTTGAAGGAAAAGCTCAGCGCCGAAGGCCTGTTCAGTGCCGAGCGCAAAGTGCCACTGCCGGCGCACCCGCAACGCATCGGCATCATCAGTTCACCGACCGGTGCGGTGATCCGCGACATCATCAGCGTGTTCCGCCGCCGCGCGCCGCAAGTGCAACTGACGCTGATTCCGACCGCCGTTCAGGGCCGCGAAGCCACCGCGCAGATCGTCCGCGCCCTGAAGCTGGCGGATGCCCGTGGCTTCGACGCGCTGATCCTGGCCCGTGGCGGCGGCTCGCTGGAAGACCTCTGGTGCTTCAACGAAGAGGCCGTGGCCCGGGCGGTCGATGCCTGTGTTACGCCAATTGTCAGCGCAGTCGGCCATGAAACCGACGTGTCGATCAGCGACTTCGTGGCGGACGTGCGCGCACCGACACCGTCCGCTGCTGCTGAACTGCTTGCCCCGGATTCCAGCCACCTGATCCGTCAGGTCGAAAGCCTGCATCGCCGACTGGTGATGCGCATGCGTGACCGCCTGATGCGTGATCGGCTGCGTCTTGAGGGCATGGCCCGTCGTCTGCGTCATCCCGGCGAACGTCTGCGCCAGCAGGCACAGCGTCTGGATGACCTGGACATGCGCATGCGCCGTGCCTTCGAGCGCCAGCTCAACACCCGTCGCGAACGCCTGATCCGCCTGGAAACCCGTCTCGCCGGGCAACATCCGGGACGCCAGTTGGCCCTGTTGCGCCAGCGCCTCGACAGTCTCGCCGAGCGCCTGCCCCGCGCCATGAACGAAGGCCTGAAACGACGCCGTTTACAGTTGCAGAGCCAGATGCAGACCCTGCACGTGGTCAGCCCCCTGGCGACCCTCGGCCGTGGCTACAGCATCCTGCTGGATGAGCGCGGCAACGCAATCCGCAACGCCGCGCAGACCCACACCGGCCAGCGTCTGAAGGCCAGACTGGGCGAAGGCGAACTGCAAGTGCGCGTCGAGGACAATCACCTGACGCCTGTCACACTCTCTCTACTGGACTGATCCATGCCGCGTTTTCTTGCTCCGCTGCTGTTGCTGTGCCTGACCTTCAACGCCCATGCCGACAGTTACATCACCCGCCTGCTGAACAAACCGGTGCCGGGCGGCGTGGCTGTCGTCGATCTGGGGACCGCTGCGCAAGCGCCGAAAGCCACGTATCAGGGCAAACCGGTGCTGGTGGTCAAGGAACAGAACAACTGGCTGGCGATTGTCGGCGTTCCGTTGACCGTCAAACCCGGTGCGCAACAGATCAGCAGTGGCGGCCGTAACCTCAGCTTCAGTGTCGGCAACAAGAAATACCCGGAACAACACATCACCCTGAAGAACACCCAGCAGGTCAATCCGAACCCGGCGAATCTGAAGCGCATCGAGGGCGAACTGGCCGAACAGATCAAAGCCTATCGCAGCTTCAGCCCGAACACGCCGAGCAATCTGCTGCTGGACAAACCGGTCAACGGACCGCTGTCGAGCAAGTTCGGCGTGCGCCGTTTCTTCAACGGTGAAGAGCGTAATCCGCACGCAGGCCTCGACTTTGCGGTGCCGGCCGGCACACCGATCAAGACTCCGGCGGCGGGCAAAGTGATCCTGATCGGTAATTACTTCTTCAATGGCAACACAGTGTTCGTCGACCACGGCCAGGGCTTCATCAGCATGTTCTGCCACATGTCGAAGATCGATGTGCAGAACGGTCAGCAACTGGCGCGCGGTGCAGTGGTGGGCAAGGTGGGCGCTACAGGTCGGGCGACCGGGCCGCACATGCACTGGAACGTCAGCCTGAACGATGCGCGGGTCGATCCGGCGATTTTCATTGGCGCATTCCAGCCTTGATTCCAGGCTGAACACCCTCCAGCAGGGATTGCGCACGACGAATGGTCCGCGCAATCCCCGCCAACAATTATCGCCATATCAAGAATAAAATCTCGGAAAAAACCGCTTTCCGGGTATTCCTCTCAATTTTTTTCGACTGCTTGCCATCCTCATCCCCCGCGGTTAGGGTTGAAGGCATGAAAACCTCTCACACCCTCATTCAGCTTCGCCAGCACCGCAGCCTGTGCCTCGTCAGCGCACGACTGCCGGGCTGAATCGCTGCGCCTCGTCCCACGCTTTTCCAAGAACGTTCGTCCACCGGCAGGCCGCCTCTTTTCGGCCCAGACAATAAGGAATTTCCCGATGAGCATGCTCAAAGACCCGTCTTCGAAATACCGCGCGTTTCCTGTGATCAATCTGCCGGATCGTACCTGGCCATCGAAAACCATCGATGCCGCGCCGATCTGGTGCAGCTCCGACCTGCGTGACGGCAACCAGTCGCTGATCGAGCCGATGGACGCGGTGAAAAAGCTGCGCTTCTGGAAAACCCTGGTGCAGGTAGGTGTGAAAGAAATCGAGGCGTCGTTCCCGGCCGCTTCGCAAACCGACTTCGACTTCGTGCGTACCCTGATCGAAGACGGCCACATCCCGGACGACACCACCATTCAGGTGTTGACTCAAGGCCGTGAAGACCTGATCGAGCGCACCTTCGAATCCCTGCGTGGGGCAAAGAAAGCGATTGTTCACCTGTACAACGCGACCTCCCCTTCTTTCCGTCGCATCGTGTTCAACCAGGACAAGGACGGGATCAAGGCCATCGCCGTTAACGCCGCCAAGCTGTTCGTCAAATATGCTGCCATGCAGCCGGACACCGAGTGGACCTTCGAATACTCGCCGGAAACCTTCAGCGCCACCGAGCTGGAATTCGCCAAGGAAGTCTGTGACGCGGTGATCGAGGTCTGGAACCCGACACCCGAGCACAAGATCATCCTCAACCTGCCGGCTACGGTTGAATGCGCAACCCCGAACGTCTACGCCGACCAGATCGAGTGGTTCCACCGCAACATCAACCGTCGTGACAGCGTGATCATCAGCCTGCACACCCACAACGACCGTGGCACTGGCGTGGCCGCCACCGAGTTGGGCCTGATGGCCGGCGCCGACCGCGTCGAAGGTTGCCTGTTCGGCAACGGCGAGCGCACCGGTAACGTCGATCTCGTCACCGTGGCACTGAACATGTACACCCAGGGTCTCGACCCGCAATTGGACTTCTCCGACATCGACGGCGTGCGCAAAGTCGTCGAAGAGTGCAACCAGATCCAGGTTCACCCGCGTCACCCGTACGTCGGCGATCTGGTGCACACCGCGTTCTCCGGCTCCCACCAGGACGCGATCCGCAAGGGCTTCGCCCAGCAGAAACCGGACACCCTGTGGGAAGTGCCGTATCTGCCGATCGACCCGGCCGACATCGGCCGCAGCTACGAGGCGGTGATCCGCGTCAACAGCCAGTCGGGCAAGGGCGGCATCGCCTACCTGCTGGAGCAGGAATACGGCATCAGCCTGCCGCGTCGCATGCAGATAGAATTCAGCCAAGTGGTGCAGCGTGAAACCGATCGGCTGGGCCTGGAGATGACCGCGCAGCAAATCCACGCGCTGCTGCACAGCGAGTACCTGCAAGCCAACACCCCGTACGCGCTGGTCAGCCATCGCCTGCAGGAAGAAAACGGCAACAGCGCCGTCGAAGTGGAAGTGGCGAGCAAGGGTCAGGGCGAAACCAACCTGCACTGGCGCGGCAAGGGCAACGGCGCGCTGGAAGCACTGGTGGCCGGCCTGCCGATTCCGGTGGAGATCATGGACTACAACGAACACGCCATCGGCGCGGGCACCAACGCCAAGGCTGCGGCGTACATCGAATTGCGTGTGAACGGTGAACGTGCGGTACACGGCGTTGGCATCGATGAAAACATCACCACCGCCAGCTTCAAGGCCCTGTTCAGCGCGCTGAACCGCTCGCTGAGCCAGCCGGAAGCGAAAGCGGCGTAACTTCACCGCTGAAATGCAAAAGGCCCCGGAGTGCGAACTCCGGGGCCTTTTTTACCTGCCATTCTGGTGCTGTCTGTAATGACCCCTTCGCGGGCAAGCCCGCTCCCACAGGGGACGCTGGTGCACCCCAGACTCATGTACACCATAGAACACTGTGGGAGCGGGCTTGCCCGCGAAAAGGCCCTTGTAGACGCTGCAGATGTCAGGTGAACTCGAAGGTGTCCGCATCCAGATTCGCCGGGAACCGCTCCCGGTAAGCCGCCAGCGAAGCCGCTTCCAGAACCACCTTGAACACCCCGTCAGCCTCCCCTGCCGCCAGCAAGGTCTCGCCCTGGAAATCCAGCACCTGACTGTCGCCGGTATAAGCGAAGCCCTTGCCATCGGTGCCAATCCGGTTGACCGCCGCCACATAGCAAAGATTTTCGATCGCCCGGGCCGGCAACAACCGGTTCCAATGCTGACGCCGCGCCCCCGGCCAGTTGGCGGTGTACAGCAGCAAATCAGTGTCCTGCGCGTCGCGGCTCCACACCGGGAAGCGCAGGTCGTAACAGATCAGCGGACGAACCCGCCAACCCTTGAGTTCGAACTGCACCTGGCGTTCGCCGGGCGTGTAGTGATTGTGTTCGCCAGCCATGCGGAACAGATGGCGCTTGTCGTAATGCAGCACTTCGCCGTCCGGCCGTGCCCACAACAAGCGATTGCGGTGGCTGCCATCGGCGGCCTGGATAATCACGCTGCCTGTGACGACTGCATTCAGTTTCGCCGCCTGGGCCCGAAGCCACTTGCTGGTCGGACCGTTTTCGGCTTCGGCCAGGGTTTTGGACTCCATGGAAAATCCGGTGGTGAACATTTCCGGCAGAATGATCAGATCCGCACCACGCGCCTGCTCCAGCAACGCGTCGAAATGCTCGAGGTTGGCCTGACGGTCATGCCAGACCAGGCTGGTCTGGATCAGCGCCAGGTTGAGATCGGGCAACGCACTCAGATCACGCATAGTTTCCCCGCCGCTTCCCGCAGCGTCTCCTCGCGCTTGGCAAAGCACAAGCGCACCAGGCGCTGGCCTTCAGGTGGGTTCTGGTAGAACACCGACACCGGGATGCTCGCCACACCATGTTCGCGAGTCATCCACATCGCCATCTCGACGTCGTTCAGGTCGGGACGGATCTGCGAGTAATCGACCAGTTGGAAATAGGTGCCGGTGACCCGGGTGAAGCTGAATCGGGACGGCGCCAGCAGATCACAGAACAGATCACGCTTGGCCTGATAGAAGCCCGGCAGTTCTTCGACGTGTTCCGGATGCTCGGCCATGTAGTCGGCCAGCGCATATTGCAGCGGCGTCACGCCGCAGAAACTGACGTATTGATGCACCTTGCGCAGTTCGGCGGTCAGCGCCGGCGGCGCCACCACGTAGCCGGTTTTCCAGCCTGTGACGTGATAGGTCTTGCCGAACGAGCTGACCACGAATGCACGCTGATACAGCTCTTCATGGGCCAGTACGCTGACATGTGAAACGCCGTCGAACACCAGGTGCTCGTAGACTTCGTCGCTGATCACATAGATGTCGCGATCACGGATCAGCGCCGCCAACTGATCAAGCTCTGCGCGACTGATCAGGGCGCCGCTCGGGTTGTGCGGGGTGTTGAGGATGATCATCCGCGTGCGCGGGCTCAGGGCTGCACTGAGCTTGTCGAAGTCGATGGAGAAATCCTTCAGCCCCAACTGCACATGCACGCAACGCCCGCCAGCCAGTTCCACCGATGGCTCGTAGCTGTCGTAGGCCGGATCGAACACGATGACTTCATCGCCGCTGTGGATAACCGCCTGGATTGCACAGAAGATCGCCTGGGTCGCACCCGGAGTGACAGTCACCTCATGATCTGCATCGACGTTCACGCCATAGCTGCGGGCGATTTTTGCCGCGATCTGCTGGCGCAGGACCGGCAGGCCGGTCATCGGCGAATACTGGTTATGGCCGCTGGCGATGTGCCGACCGACCGCATCGCGCAGTGCCTGCGGGCCGTCGAAATCGGGAAAACCCTGGGACAGGTTGATGGCTCCGGTCTGCGCCGCGAGCTGAGACATCTGCGTGAAAATAGTGATGCCGACATTCGGCAGCTTGCTGTTGATCATCGGGGTTCCCTGCTCTGCCCCGGCACTGACGACGGCGCGGGAGAGCCCGAGGATAGCCCATCCGGCGCCCATAAAAAAAGGGATTGGCGCAACACAGAATGCCGCGTCACGCCTTTGATTAGACCGATCGGGCCGTCTCTCGGATGCCGTCCAACAGCAGAATAATGACGAGCTACCTGTTACTTCTGACAGTTGTCGAAATACCCATCGAGGCGTTCACTGTCCGGACTCCAATCAGAGGTCAAATCATGAGAAAACTCAAGGCGGGTGAACTCGATCCCGGGTTTGGTAATGATGGTATTCATCCATTGGAACCACACGGAGACTTTTTTCAGGCCTTTGGCCTGAGCCGATCAGACAATGGAGAATTGTTCGTTGCCGGCAGCAGTGACGGTTCAGAACGCAACTTTACGAACTTCGTATTGATCAAACTTGATCCGCGGGGAGAACGAGAAAAATCCTTCGCTACGAATGGAGTCCTGGAGGCTCGATTTTCCCCCGATGCCAGTCTTTCCTCCGTCGGACTGAAGGCGTTCCCCCTCGAAAACTCAAATATTGTTCTGATCGGTCAGTTCAACAATGGCACCAATGCGCCCTTGCCCGGTCTAGCACAAGTTCGTCCCGACGGGACGTTCGATACGGACTTTGCTGACCAGGGAACCCACGTTGTTCGCACTTCCCTGATACCGGAATACGGCGCACCGAGCGGAACGGTCATTGACGGCAGCCGTCAATCCAGCGGCGCATGGGTGACGATAAATCCTCACGTTGCGGGTCCTGAACTGACCATGACGCTGATCGTAATGACCCGCGCCAACGGCACGCCAGCCACCGAATTCAATGACGGCAAAGGCTATGTCGAACTCCCGCTCAGTGGTGGCGAGGAAACAAGGCTGAACGCCATCGCAGTAGACCAACGGGATGCAATACTGGTGTGTGGTCATACCACGGATGTTCGAGGCATAAAGACAGGCATTGTCATGCGCTTTCAGCCAAACGGGATGGAAGACAAGAGCTTTGCAAATAACGGAGCACTGCAAAGTACAGAACTGTACTTTGATAATTTGCTTCCTTGCGATGACCGAATCTTGTGTTGTGGCTCAACCCGCTCAGGTGAGGCCCTGATTGCGCAACTGGACCGGGACGGTAATCCACTGCACTCCCCCAGCATTACGCCTGCTGAAGTGAGTACTTGCTGGATCAAGGTCGCATGGCACGACAACCATATTCTTGCACTCGGCGAGCAGCAATTTCCTTTCGGAACCGGAACGGTGGTTGCCCGTTTCAACGAGCGTGGAATTCTCGACCCTTCATTTGGCAGAGATGGGGGCTGGACTTCCATTCTTTTCAACGGACAACCCGCAGAACCTCGGGATATCGTGATCGACTCGTCGGGGATTTTAGTACTGGCATCAGCGAAAGATCTGACCGGATCGCAAACACACTTTCTGGCCCGACTACTGAACTGATCTGACAGCCACAAAAAAGGGCGTCATGGACGCCCTTTCCCGATTGCATCAGCGCTTGTCGCGGCGCTTCTTGCTGGCTTTCTTGTTGTGCGACATCAAGCGGCGCTTCTTGTTGACCTGGCGGTCGGTCAGCGTGTTCTTGTTGCCTTCGTACGGGTTCTCGCCGCCCTTGAACTCGATACGGATCGGCGTACCGACCAGTTTGAGCACGCGGCGGTAAGTGTTTTCCAGATAGCGCACGTACGACTTCGGCACTTTCTCGACCTGGTTGCCGTGGATCACGATGATCGGCGGGTTCGCCCCCCCCAGGTGAGCGTATCGCAGCTTGATCCGGCGGCTGTTGACCATCGGCGGCTGGTGCTCGCTGACCGCGTCTTCGAGAATCTGCGTCAGGCGGCTGGTCGGCCAGCGGGTGACCGCGGACTTGAACGAGTTCTGCACCGAAGCGTAGAGGTTGCCCACGCCAGTGCCGTGCAGTGCCGAGATGAAGTGGATATCGGCGAAGTCAACGAAGAACAACCGACGCTGCAACTCGACCTTCACGAAGTCGCGCTCGCTCGGCGTCATTCCGTCCCACTTGTTGATCGCGATCACCAGCGCGCGACCCGCCTCAAGGGCGAAGCCCAGCAGGTTGAGGTCGTGATCGACCACACCTTCGCGGGCGTCCATCACAAAGATCACCACGTTGGCGTCTTTGATCGCCTGCAGGGTTTTGACCACGGAGAACTTTTCGACTTCTTCGTGGATCTTGCCGCGCTTGCGCACACCGGCGGTGTCGATCAGCGTGTACTTCTCGTCGTTACGCTCGAACGGGATGTAGATACTGTCGCGAGTGGTGCCGGGCTGATCGTAGACGATTACCCGGTCCTCACCGAGCATGCGGTTGACCAGGGTCGACTTGCCGACGTTCGGACGGCCGATGATGGCGATCTTGATCCCGTCTTTTTCGCTCGGACCAGGAATGCGCTTGGCTTCCTCGCCTTCGGCGACCACTTCTTCCTCTTCACCTTCCGCCGGCTCGTCATCATCACGCGGGAAGTCGCTCAGGGCCGCTTCCAGCAGTTGAGTGATGCCGCGACCGTGGGCACCGGCGATCGGGATCGCGTGGCCCATGCCCAGCGGGGCGAATTCGGCGCGGGCCATTTCCGGGTCGATGTTGTCGACCTTGTTGGCGACCACGTGAGAACGCTTGTTACGTTTGCGCAAGTGTTCGGCGATCATCTGGTCGGCGGCGGTGAAACCGGCCTTGGCATCTACCAGGAACAGAACGACATCCGCTTCTTCGATGGCCAGCAGCGACTGCTCGGCCATTTTTTCGTCCATACCATGCTCGTCACCGGAGATACCGCCGGTGTCGATCAGAATGTAGGAACGCCCTTGCCACTTGGCCTCACCGTACTGGCGATCACGGGTCAGACCGGACAAGTCGCCGACGATGGCGTCGCGAGTCCTGGTCAGGCGGTTGAACAAGGTGGACTTGCCGACGTTCGGTCGGCCCACCAGGGCGATTACGGGAACCATGCGGCTCTCCACTTCGTTATTTCAGAAAATACAAAAGCCGCTGCGAGGCAGCGGCTGGTGCTCGGGGCAACGCCCAAAAGCGCTGCAAGCCCCGGTATACCGGGGCCGCCTGGGGGTTTAACCCCAAGCATAGCTAAAGGGCCTGCGTTCGATCATGCGGCGTTAAAAATCAGCTCGGGATGCTCATTGACTGAAGTCAACTCCGCGCCCTCGCTGATTTTTGCCTTGCCTGATCTTCGCTCGGCTCCTTCAGTGAATTGTTACTTGATGGTCAGGGCTTCCAGTTTGCCGCTGTTGCCATACACATAAATCGTGTCACCCACCACCAGCGGACGGGCACGCAGGCCGTCGCTGTCGATGCGCTCGCGGCCGACGAAACGACCGTCCACCTGACTCAGCAGATGCAGGTAACCTTCCAGGTCACCGACTGCAACGTAGCTGGAGAACACTTCCGGTGCCGACAGTTGACGGCGGGCCAGCGAATCGTTGCTCCACAGTGCAGTGGTGGAACGCTCGTCGACGCCTTCAACGGTACCCGAAGACAGGCTCACATAGACGTTGCCGAAACCCTGTGCGATACCGGCGTAGCTCGACGCATCGCGCTGCCAGAGTTGACGGCCGCTTTCCAGGTCCAGTGCCGCAACGCGACCCTGATAGCTGGCAACGTACAGCGTACCGCCGGACAGCAGCAGCCCGCCGTCGATGTCAACCACACGTTCCAGTTCCGAACGACCCTGTGGAATCGCGATCCGCTGCTCCCAGACCGGCACGCCGTTGGAAATGTCCAGAGCGACCACTTTACCGGTCGACAGGCCAGCCACCGCGAGGCGGTTGGTCGCGAGCGGCGCACTGGTACCACGCAGGGTCAGTACGGCAGGGGTGCTGTCATACACCCAGCGCTGGTGACCGGTGGATGCATCCAGACCGATCAGACGATCGTCCTGGGTCTGTACAACCACGATGTCGCCGTTGCTGGCAGGTGGCGCCAGCACTTCGCTGGTCACCCGGGCGCGCCATTTCTCTTCACCATTGATGGTGTCGAGGGCGATGACATCACCACGCAGAGTACCGATCAGAACCAGACCGTAGCCTACGCCGACGGCACCGGAGACAGGCACATCCAGTTCTTTCTTCCACTTCACGTCGCCGTTGCTGCGATCCATGGCCATCACGATGCCAGTAACGTCGGCGGCGTAGATGGTGTCACCATCAATCGCCGGCACCAGCATGTTGTAGGTTTCGCCCTGACCGTCACCGATCGAACGACTCCACACTTTGTGCAGAACCACTTCTTCCTTGAAGGAAGTCAGCTCGGCCGGTGGCAGTTCCTTGGTGCTGTTGCTGCTGCAACCCGTGGCCAGAATGGCCAGAGCCAGCAATGCTGCATGCTTCCAACCGATCACGTCACGCATCCCCTTTGGCCAGGTCGTCCAGCTTGATTTGAAGGCCACCGACCGCCGCTTCATCCGACAGTGCCGCCTTGGCTTTTTGATACGCCGCGTTCGCTTCGTCAGTGCGGCCCAGCTGTACCAGCAGGTCGCCCTTGAGTTCTTCGCGAGTGGCCAGGAACGACTTGTCGGCATCGCCTTCAAGCAGTTTCAGGGCCTCGTCAGCCTTGTTCTGTGCACCCAGCACCTGCGCCAGACGCTGACGGGCGATTTCGCCCAACGCCGCGTTGGCCGGTTTGGCAACGATTGCCTTGAGTTCGGTCGCCGCGTCGTCCAGCTTGCCGCTGTCGACCGCAACCTTGGCCACGAACAGGCTGCCGTACTGCGCGTAGGCAGTACCGCCGAATTCGCTGTTGAGCTTGCCGGCCAGATCCGCAACGCGCGCGGCGTCAGGCTTGCCATCCGGAGTCAGCGTGGTTTCCAGCAATTGCTGATAGAGCACCGAGGCGCCTTGCGACTGGTTGCTCTGATACTTGTGAAATGCCTGCCAGCCGAACACGATGACCAGCGCCAACAGGCCGCCAGTGACCAGAGGTTTGCCGTTGCGTGTCCACCAGTCTTTCAAATCCGCCAACTGTTCGTCTTCGGTACTCGACACCCCAATACTCCTTAATCGCTAAATCGGCTGTTTGGACAGCTTCAACCCTGCACGACGCAGGTGGCCAGGTGAGCGGCAAGCGCATCCCAGGCAATGCTTTGTTGTTCGCCCTGGCCACGCAGGGGTTTGAAACCTACCACTTGCTGGGCCATTTCGTCGTCACCCAGGATCAGCGCGTACAACGCACCGCTCTTGTCGGCTTTCTTGAACTGGCTCTTGAAGCTGCCGGCACCGGCATTGACTTGCAGACGCAGGTTAGGCAACTGGTCGCGTACACGCTCGGCCAGGGCCAGACCGGCCAGCTCCGCCTCTTCGCCGAAGGCGCAGAGGTAGACGTCAACCTGACGGGAAAGCTCTTGCGGGATCTGCTCCAGGGTTTCCAGCATCAGCACCAGACGCTCGATGCCCATGGCGAATCCGACGCCCGGCGTCGGCTTGCCGCCCATCTGCTCGACCAGACCGTCGTAACGGCCGCCCGCACAAACAGTGCCCTGGGCGCCGAGCTTGTCGGTGACCCATTCGAATACGGTTTTGCTGTAGTAATCGAGACCGCGTACCAGTTTCGGGTTGAGCACGTAAGGAATGCCGACAGCATCCAGACGGGCCTTCAGACCTTCGAAGTGGGCACGGGACTCGTCGTCCAGGTAGTCAGCCATCTTCGGCGCATCGACCAGGACGGCTTGCGTGTCGGCGTTCTTGGTATCGAGCACGCGCAGCGGGTTGGTCTTCAGGCGACGCTGGCTGTCTTCGTCCAGTTTGTCGTGGTGCGCCGAGAGGTACTCGACCAGCGCTTCACGATAACGGCCGCGGGACTCGCTGGTGCCCAGGCTGTTGAGTTCGAGCTTGACGGCATCACGGATACCCAGCTCGCCCCACAGGCGCCAGGTCATGATGATCAACTCGGCGTCGATGTCCGGACCGTCGAGGTTGAAGACTTCCAGACCGATCTGGTGAAACTGGCGATAACGGCCTTTCTGCGGACGCTCGTGACGGAACATCGGACCGATGTACCAGAGCTTCTGCACTTGGCCACCGCCGGTGATGCCATGCTCGAGCACGGCACGCACGCACGCAGCGGTGCCTTCCGGACGCAGGGTCAGGGAGTCGCCGTTGCGGTCGTCGAAGGTGTACATCTCTTTTTCGACGATGTCGGTCACTTCACCGATCGAGCGCTTGAACAGCTCGGTGAATTCGACGATCGGCATGCGGATCTGCTTGTAACCGTAGTTATCCAGCAAACGCGAAACGGTGCCTTCGAAGTAGCGCCATACCGGGGTCTGTTCCGGCAGGATGTCGTTCATGCCACGAATGGCTTGCAGGGACTTGCTCACAGAAATTCCTTAATTCGTTCGATCAGCCGCGCGCGATGACCGCTGCGTCGGCTTCGACCTTCTCGGCCGCCTTCTCGCGGATCAGCTTTTCCAGCTCGTCCACCAGATTGTCATTCGTCAGCTTATGCGACGGCTTGCCGTCGATGTAAATCAGGTTTGGCGAGCCGCCGGTCAAGCCGATATGGGCTTCCTTGGCTTCACCCGGGCCATTGACCACACAACCGATCACCGCGACATCCAGCGGCACCAGCAGGTCTTCAAGGCGCCCTTCCAGCTCGTTCATGGTCTTGACCACATCGAAGTTCTGCCGCGAGCAGCTCGGGCAGGCGATGAAGTTGATGCCACGGGAACGCAAATGCAAAGACTTGAGAATGTCGTAACCGACCTTCACTTCCTCGACCGGGTCGGCGGCCAGCGAGATGCGGATGGTATCGCCAATCCCCTCGGCGAGCAGCATACCTAGGCCCACGGCGGATTTCACTGTACCGGAGCGCAATCCACCGGCTTCGGTGATGCCCAAGTGCAGCGGCTGAACGATTTCCTTGGCGAGCAGGCGATAGGCTTCGACGGCCATGAACACGTCGGAGGCCTTCACACTGACCTTGTAGTCCTGGAAATTCAGGCGCTCAAGGTGCTCGACATGACGCAATGCCGACTCGACCAGCGCAGCCGGTGTCGGCTCGCCGTATTTTTTCTGCAGGTCTTTTTCCAGCGAACCGGCGTTGACGCCGATGCGGATCGGAATCCCGCGATCACGGGCGGCATCGACCACGGCGCGTACGCGATCCGGGCTACCGATGTTGCCCGGATTGATGCGCAGGCAGTCCACACCCAGTTCGGCCACGCGCAAGGCGATCTTGTGGTCGAAGTGGATGTCGGCAACCAGCGGCACTTTGACCAGTTGCTTGATCTTGCCGAACGCCTCGGCGGCGTCCATGTCCGGCACCGAAACGCGGACGATGTCGACGCCGGCAGCTTCCAGACGGTTGATCTGTGCGACGGTGGCCGCGACGTCGTTGGTGTCGCTGTTGGTCATGCTCTGCACCGCGATAGGTGCATCGCCGCCCACAGGCACGTTACCGACCCAGATCTTGCGTGATTCGCGACGTTTGATTGGAGATTCGCCGTGCATGACTTATTGACCCAACTTCAGGCGAGCAGTCTCGCCACTGGTGAACGGAGCCACATCGACCGATTGGCCGTTGTAGCTGACCTGGGCGCCACGGGCATAACCCAGGCGCACGGCAAACGGTGGCTTGCCGGCGACGGACAGGCTGTCGCCCTTGCGCTTCAGACCACTGAACAGCACTTTGCCGCTGCCATCGGTCACTTGTGTCCAGCAATCGGCGATGAACTGAACCTGCACCTGGCCTTGACCGGCAACCGGGGCAGCCGCAACGGCAGGGGCTGAAGTCGGTGCAGCAACGCTTGGCGTTACCGGCGCGGTAACAACGGGTGCAGGCGCGGCTGGAACGGTTGCCGGCACAGTCGCCGCCGGAGCCGCAACCACTGGCGCCGGGACGTGGGCCGTCGCGGCCGGGGCCGGTGCCACGGGTGCAACGGCTGCCGGAGCGGCAGTTTCGGCAACCGTCGATTCAGCGGTGGATTGCGATTGAGGCAGTGCCAGGGCCGTTGCGCCCTCAGCCTCGCCTTCCGCAACAGCCTGGTCTTCCGGCTCGTCCAGCGGGTGGATCTGGGTAGTGCCGTCCGCACCTTCGACTTCCACGTGCTCGGGAGCCAGCGTGGTCAGGTCCTTGGTGCGCAACGAGGTCTGATCCTGCCACCAGACGAAACCGCCGCCGATGACCCCGATCAGTAACAGCAGGCTGACGATCCGCAAAATGGTGTGGGAAACCCGAACCGGTTCTTCGATGCGCCCCAGCGCGTGCACATTGCTGCCCTGGGAGTCGGTGCCGGTGGACTGATCGAACTGCTGGACCAGAACAGCCTGATCCATGCCGAGCAATTTGGCATAGGCGCGAATATAGCCGCGAGCAAAGGTATGCCCCGGCAGCTTGTCGAACGCACCGGCTTCGAGGTTGGACAGGGAAGTCACGGTGAGGTTGAGCTTGAGGGCCACTTCGGCCAGCGACCAGCCATTGCTTTCGCGGGCCTGGCGCAAGGTTTCACCGGGGTTAACGCGATTCGCTGCTACAACTTCGGGATGCGCCGCTTTCATCATTGCTCCGACAGGTATTGCTGATATTCCGGCGTACCGGGATAGAGTCGTTTTAATTGCAGGCCCGCACTGGCGGCCTTGTCGCGATCTTCAAATACTTTTGCCAATCGAACGGCGAGCAACAGACTACGTGCATTTTGCTCGGAGAGCTGGCTGAAACGGTCGTAATAGTCACGCGCGGGCACATAATGCCTGTCTTCGAATGACAACTCAGCCATTTCCAGCAAGGCCCGTGGTTGTTGCTGGTTCAAACGCAGCGCCTTTTCCAGTTGCTGCTGCGCCAGCTCACGCTGACCAAGCTTCGATGCCGTCATGCCGAGATTCTCGAACACGCGTGAACGCTCAGGATACAGGGTATCGGCGGCGGCCTGCTCAAAACGCTCGTAGGCCTCCTTGTAACGCTTCTCTTCGTAGAGAAAACTGCCGTAATTGTTGAGGATGCGGGCATCGGCGGGACGGGAGGACAGCGCCTTGCGAAAGTGTTCGTCGGCCAGCTTCGGCTCCATTTCCGCCTGGAACACCAGCCCGAGGGCGGCGTTCGCATCAGGATCCGAGCTATCCAGCTCGAGGGCCTTTTTCAACGGCACCTTGGCCCGTTCGGTCATGCCTTGCTGCAAGTATCCCAGCCCCAGCTGCACATAGGCAGCCCGCGCCTCGTCGCGGCCCTTGCTGGTCTTCATCGGGTTGTAATCACCCGACAGGACACAGCCAGCACACAGGCTGGCCAACAGCAACAGCAGCGCAAAGCGCAGGGACATAGAGATCCTCTCTTAATTAGTGTTCGCGGCGTTCTGTGCCAGATCGCTGTCGGCGCTCAATTCGCGCACGGCGATGTAACGTTCACTGCGACGGGTGCGATCCAGCACCTGCCCTACCAATTGACCGCAAGCCGCGTCGATGTCTTCACCACGGGTGGTGCGGACGGTGACGTTGAAGCCTGCCTGATGAAGCTGATCCTGGAATCGGCGAATCGCGTTGTTGCTTGGCCGCTCGTAACCGGAGTGCGGGAACGGGTTGAACGGAATCAGGTTGATCTTGCAGGGAATATCCTTGAGCAACTCGATCATTTCCACAGCGTGCTCAAGCTTGTCGTTGATGTCCTTGAGCAAGGTGTACTCGATGGTCAGCACACGTTTCTCGCCCAGGGCGGACATATAGCGCACGCACGAATCGAGGAGCATCTTAAGCGGATATTTCTTGTTGATCGGCACCAATTGGTTACGCAATGCGTCATTCGGTGCGTGCAGGGACAACGCCAGGGATACGTCGATGTGCTTGGCCAGCTCATCGATCATCGGCACCACACCCGACGTGGACAGGGTCACGCGGCGCTTGGAGATCCCGTAGCCCAGATCATCCATCATCAGATGCATGGCGGCCACGACGTTGTCGAAGTTCAGCAGCGGTTCGCCCATGCCCATCATCACCACGTTGGTGATGGCGCGGTCGATGGTTGCCGGAACACTGCCGAAGGATTTGTTGGCAATCCACACCTGGCCGATGACTTCGGCGGCGGTGAGGTTGCTGTTGAAGCCTTGCTTGCCGGTGGAGCAGAAACTGCAGTCCAGGGCACAGCCTGCCTGGGACGAAACGCACAGAGTGCCGCGTTTGCCCTGGGGAATGTAAACGGTCTCGACGCAGCTGCCGGACGCCACGCGCACCACCCATTTACGGGTGCCGTCGCTGGAGATGTCCTCGCTGACCACTTCGGGACCACGGACCTCGGCAACCGCCTTGAGCTTTTCGCGCAAGGCCTTGCTGACGTTCGTCATGGCGTCGAAATCATCGACGCCAAAGTGGTGAATCCATTTCATTACCTGACCGGCACGGAAACGCTTCTCCCCGATTGAGTCGAAGAATTTTTCCATTTCCGGCTGGGTCAGACCCAGCAGGTTGGTTTTAACAGTCGATGTCGTCATGGATTCACCTTCACTCTTAAGCCAATGCTTAGCGAGTGGTTACTTCAGTAGCTGCGAAGAAGTAAGCGATTTCGCGAGCAGCAGCGGCTTCGGAGTCCGAACCGTGAACGGCGTTGGCGTCGATCGATTCAGCGAAGTCAGCACGGATGGTGCCTGGAGCAGCTTCTTTAGGGTTGGTAGCGCCCATCAGCTCACGGTTGCGAGCGATGGCGTTTTCGCCTTCCAGAACCTGAACGACAACTGGACCCGAAGTCATGAAGGCAACCAGGTCGCCGAAGAAACCACGAGCGCTGTGCTCAGCGTAGAAGCCTTCGGCTTCGGCTTTGGACAGTTGCTTCAGTTTCGAAGCTACAACGCGCAGGCCAGCGTCTTCGAAGCGAGTGGTGATCTTGCCGATCACGTTTTTAGCAACGGCGTCAGGCTTGATGATGGAGAAAGTACGTTGAACAGCCATGGTGTAACTCCAGAAACAGTAATTTGCGAAAAATTAAACCCGCGAATTATACGCGGGTTCTTGGGTATTGCCTAACCTGCAAGGACGATCAGTCTACTTCTTCGATCCAGAGCGCCTGAACCGCTTCCAACACCTTCTCACCGACTCGGCCAGAGGTATTGTCGAAATCAGGCAGTTCCATGATCCATCGCTGCAAGTCGACGAAATTGACAGAGAGCGGATCGACGTCCGGCTTGGCTTCGGCCAGCTCTTCTGCAATACGTTGAACATCATTCCAACCGTAGCTCATGACAGTCTTACCAGTCAGTGCGGCGCTTCGGCCGCATGGTTAAGCGAATATTTCGGAATTTCGACGGTGATGTCTTCTTCACCGACGATGGCCTGACAGGCCAGGCGCGAATGCGCCTCAAGACCCCATGCGCGATCAAGGAAATCTTCCTCCAACTCGTCGGCTTCTTCCAGCGAGTCAAAACCCTCGCGAATGATGCAGTGACAGGTGGTGCAGGCGCAGACGCCGCCGCAGGCGCTTTCCATCTCGATGTGGTGTTCGTGGGCCAGATCGAGAATCGATGTGCCGGGCTCAGCCTCGACCACCATACCCTCAGGGCAGAACTTCTCGTGGGGCAGAAAAATGACCTGCGGCATCAGATATCCTCGATTTCATTCAGATTGCGCCCGGACAGAGCGGCTTTCACCGTCTGATCCATACGACGGGCAGCAAAGGCGTCGGTCACTTGCGACAGACGCTTGGTCTGCTGCTCGATGGCGTAACCATCGGTACCTTTCATCAGTTCGGTCAGTTCCTGCACCTGCAGATCGATGACCATGCGCTCTTCGGCGTCGAGCAAACGCTCGCCATCCGCCTCCAGAGCCCCCTGCACCGCCTCGATCAGGCGCTGGGCATCGACTTGCTGCTCACGCAGAACGCGGGCGACCTTGTCGTCATTGGCATGCTGGAACGAATCCTTGAGCATTTTGGCGATCTCGCCATCGGTCAGACCATACGATGGCTTGACCTGAATGCTGGCCTCAACGCCCGAACCCAGTTCGCGGGCAGAAACGCTGAGCAGACCGTCGGCATCGACCTGGAAGGTGACGCGAATCTTGGCTGCACCGGCGACCATTGCCGGTATGCCGCGCAATTCGAAGCGAGCCAGGGAGCGGCAGTCGCTGATCAGCTCGCGCTCGCCCTGCAACACGTGAATGGCCATGGCCGACTGGCCATCTTTATAAGTGGTGAAGTCCTGGGCGCGGGCAACCGGAATGGTGGTGTTGCGCGGAATCACCTTCTCCATCAGGCCGCCCATGGTTTCCAGCCCCAGGGACAGCGGAATCACGTCGAGCAGCAGCAGCTCGCCACCATCGCGCTTGTTGCCGGCCAGTGTATCGGCCTGGATCGCAGCCCCGATGGCCACCACCTGATCCGGGTCGATTTCAGTCAGCGGTTGGCGACCGAAAGCTTCGGCGACGGCCTCGCGAACACGTGGAACACGGGTAGAACCACCCACCATCACCACGGCGTGCACGTCTTCCAGCTCGACGCCGGAATCGCGAACGGCACGGCGACAGGCTTTCAGGCTGCGAGCAACCATCGGCTCAATCAGCGCATCAAAGGCTTCGCGGGTCAGCTGTGCTTTCCAGTCACCATAAGCAACTTCAACACTGTCGGCATTCGTCAGGGCTTCTTTGGCCGCACAGGCGGTTTGCAGCAGATTGCGCTGCGCACCCGGATCGAGATCGGCGGACAGGCCCGCGCTCTCGATGATCCAGCCGGCAATCGCGTGGTCGAAGTCATCGCCACCCAGCGCGCTGTCGCCGCCGGTTGCCAGAACTTCGAAGACACCGCCGGTCAGGCGCAGAATCGAAATATCGAAAGTACCGCCGCCCAGGTCATAAATGGCGACCAGGCCTTCGGCATGCTGATCCAGACCATAAGCCACGGCAGCAGCAGTCGGCTCGTTAAGCAGACGCAGCACGTTCAGGCCTGCGAGTTTCGCTGCATCTTTAGTGGCCTGACGCTGAGCGTCGTCGAAATATGCAGGAACGGTGATCACTGCGCCAACCAGCTCGCCGCCCAAGGTCGCTTCAGCGCGCTGGCGCAGCACTTTCAGGATATCGGCAGAGACTTCGACCGGGCTTTTCGGACCCTGCACGGTGTCGATGAACGGCATGTGCGATTCGCCGCCGACAAAGCGGTACGGCAGTTGCTCGCCCAATTGCTTGACGTCGGACAGACCACGGCCCATCAGGCGCTTGACCGACAGCACGGTATTCAGGGGATCGGAGGACGCGGCCAGCTTGGCCGACTCGCCGACTTCGACGCGATCGGCGTGATAACGCACGGCGGAAGGCAGGATGACCCGCCCTTCAGCATCGGCCAGCGGCTCGGAAAGACCACTGCGCAACGCAGCGACCAGCGAATTGGTAGTGCCCAAGTCGATCCCCACAGCCAGACGACGCTGGTGCGGTTGAGGACTTTGGCCGGGTTCGGCGATCTGCAGTAGGGCCATCGTGATCAGGACTTATCTGTATATCAGGCGTGCGACCGGAGCGGCACTGGGTTAATCGTCGAGGCGCTCTTCTAACTGGCGCACTTCGTAGGTGAGCTTGTCGAGGAACTGCATGCGCCGCATCAGGCGTTCGGCCTGTTCGCGCTGCGCCGCATCATCCCAACAGGCTGCGAAGCTTTCGTTCAGCTGTTCCTGGGCAGTTTTCAGGCGACGCTTGAAGGCTGCGACGCCCGCCAGGTCGGCACTGTCCTGCAGATCTTCGAGTTCTTCGCGCCATTGCATCTGCTGCAACAGAAACTCGGGATCATGGACCGTGACTTCCATCGGCACTTCATGACCGCTGATCGTCAGCAGGTAACGCGCACGCTGGGCCGGACTCTTGAGCGTCTGGTAAGCATCGTTGAGCCGAGCGGACTGTTCGAGCGCCGAGCGCTGCTCACGCTCGGAAGCGTCGGCAAAACGATCGGGATGAACGCCGCGCGCCAACTCGCGATAGCGCGTGGCCAACTGCTCGAGATCCAGACGAAAGCCCGGTTGCAGCTCGAATAAAGCGAAATGACAAGGAGTTCCCACGACCAGCCTCAGATGTTGAAGCTTTCGCCGCAGCCACACTCACCGCGCACGTTGGGATTGTTGAACTTGAAGCCTTCGTTCAACCCTTCCTTGACGAAATCGAGCTCGGTGCCGTCAAGGTAGGCCAGGCTCTTGGGGTCGATAATCACTTTTTCGCCGTGACTCTCGAACACCTGATCTTCTGCAACCACCTCGTCGACAAACTCCAGCACGTAGGCAAGGCCGGAACAGCCCGTGGTGCGAACACCCAGACGAATCCCTTCACCCTTGCCGCGCCCGTCGAGGGAGCGTCGCACGTGTCGAGCAGCCGCTTCTGTCATGCTGATAGCCATCGTTGACTCCTTACTCGTCGCCCAATGCTTAGATCAAGCCTTTCTTCTGCTTGTAGTCGCGAACGGCCGCCTTGATGGCGTCTTCAGCGAGAACCGAGCAGTGGATTTTCACCGGCGGCAGGGCCAGTTCTTCGGCCAGCTGAGTGTTCTTGATGGTTTCCGCTTCGTCCAGGGTCTTGCCCTTCATCCACTCAGTGGCGAGGGAGCTGGAAGCGATAGCCGAACCACAGCCGTAGGTCTTGAACTTGGCGTCTTCGATAACGCCCTGCTCGTTGACCTTGATTTGCAGACGCATCACGTCGCCGCACGCCGGAGCGCCGACCATACCGGTGCCGACATCTGGATCTTCCGCGTCCATCTTGCCGACGTTGCGCGGGTTTTCGTAGTGGTCGATGACCTTTTCGCTGTAAGCCATGATTCTCAATCCTCACTCATCAGGGCCGCTCTTGAGACCCTGCAACTGCGCTGCGCAAACCGCCGCGTCGCTACAGGATCTGTATCCGGCGGCTTCTATATTTAGTGTGCCGCCCACTCGATCTTCGAGATATCGACGCCGTCTTTGTACATGTCCCACAGCGGCGACAGAGCGCGCAGCTTGGTAACGGCCTCGCAGACTTTCTGCGCGGCGTAATCGATTTCTTCTTCGGTGGTGAAGCGGCCGAAGGTGAAGCGAATCGAGCTGTGTGCCAGTTCGTCGTTGCGGCCCAGGGCGCGCAGTACGTACGAAGGCTCAAGCGACGCCGAGGTGCAGGCCGAACCGGACGAAACCGCCAGATCCTTGAGCGCCATGATCAGCGACTCGCCTTCAACGTAGTTGAAGCTCAGGTTCAGGTTGTGCGGAACGCGGGCGGTCAGGCTGCCGTTGACGTACAGCTCTTCCAGATGCTCGACCTGCTTGTAGAAACGGTCGCTCAACGCCTTGATACGCACGTTTTCGGCAGCCATGTCTTCCTTGGCCACACGGAACGCTTCGCCCATGCCGACGATCTGGTGAGTCGCCAGGGTGCCGGAACGCATGCCACGCTCGTGACCGCCGCCGTGCATGGTCGCTTCGATGCGCACACGCGGCTTGCGGCTGACGTACAGCGCACCGATGCCTTTAGGGCCGTAGGTCTTGTGGGCAGAGAACGACATCATGTCGACTTTCAGCTTCTGCAGATCGATATCGACCTTGCCAGTGGACTGAGCGGCGTCGACGTGGAACAGGATGCCTTTGGAACGAGTCAGCTCGCCGATGGCGGCGATGTCGTTGACCGTGCCGATTTCGTTGTTCACGTGCATCACCGACACTAGGATGGTGTCTTCGCGCAGTGCGGCTTCGATCATGGCCGGCGTGATCAGACCGTCTTCGGTCGGCTCGAGGTAGGTCACTTCGAAACCTTCACGCTCCAGCTGGCGCATGGTGTCGAGGACAGCCTTGTGCTCGATCTTGGAGGTGATCAGGTGCTTGCCCTTGGAGGCGTAGAAATGTGCCGCACCCTTGATTGCCAGGTTGTCGGACTCGGTGGCACCGGAGGTCCAGACGATTTCGCGCGGGTCGGCGTTGACCAGGTCGGCCACCTGACGACGGGCGTTTTCGACGGACTCTTCGGCCTTCCAGCCGAACACGTGGGAACGGGACGCCGGGTTACCGAAGTTTCCGTCGACCAGCAGGCATTCACTCATCTTTTGCGCAACGCGCGGATCGACCGGGGTGGTCGCAGAGTAATCAAGGTAAATCGGCAATTTCATGGACTATCTCCTAAATCAGGCTGGCTGGCGTGCCGCTAGCTCTCTGGCTGTCATTCGACGGCGGACGCTTCAATCTTGTCCAGGCGCGGCGCCTTGCCATTGCAACGACGCTGATCCTGACGCTGGGCCACTTCCTGTACCTCACGGCGAGTTACGAGGTCGGCCAAGCTGATACCGCTGAGAAATTCGTGAATCTGCAGGCTCAGGTCGCACCACAGGTGATGGGTCAGACAGGTATCGCCGGAATGGCAATCGCCCTGGCCCTGGCATTTGGTGGCATCGACCGATTCGTTCACCGCATCGATCACCTGGGCGACCTGAATGCCCTGCATGTCGCGGGACAACTGGTAACCACCGCCCGGACCGCGAACACTGGAAACCAGGTTACTGCGGCGCAGCTTGGCGAAAAGCTGTTCGAGATAGGACAGGGAGATGCCTTGGCGCTCGGAGATATCGGCCAGGGACACCGGCCCGTGTTGCGCGTGCAACGCCAGGTCAAGCATGGCGGTCACGGCGTATCGGCCTTTTGTAGTCAGTCGCATGGACAATTACCACGGAGTTCGGAATGGACGGGAGTATGCAATTCCCGAGCATTTAAGTCAACTATAAGACCTAGTGCTTTAGTCGGGTTTACCCGCAAAAGAGCGCGCGAATGATAGCAGGGTCTGCGGCCTAATGGCACACCGGTCGGCAGCAGCCCTGCAGGGGCATCAGTGGAGCTTGGATTCGTCCTTGCCCTTGACGCAGGCGAAGTCTTCTTCACGCAGCTCGGGCAGGTCTTTCGCACAGTAATTACTGCCCAGATCCTTAAGCGCGCCGCACATTCCTTCCAGACGTCCGTCCACCGCTTGCAGGTGATCGAGCAACTGGCCAATGGCACGCGCCACCGGATCGGGCATGTCTTCGCTGACGCCGTAGGCATCGAAGCCGATCTTTTCGGCCATCGCCTTGCGCTTGGCGTCGACCTCATCATCGGACTTGACGATGATCCGGCCCGGGATCCCCACCACAGTGGCGCCCGGAGGCACTTCCTTGGTGACCACGGCGTTAGAACCGACCTTGGCGCCAGCGCCAACAGTGAACGGACCGAGCACCTTCGCGCCCGCCCCCACCACCACGCCATCGCCGAGCGTCGGGTGACGCTTGCCCTTGTTCCAGCTGGTACCCCCCAGGGTCACGCCCTGATAGATCGTCACGTCGTCGCCGATTTCAGCGGTTTCGCCGATCACGATACCCATGCCATGGTCGATGAAGAAGCGTCGACCGACCTTGGCACCCGGATGAATCTCGATTCCGGTCAGCCAGCGACCGAAGTTCGACACCAGCCGCGCCAGCCATTTCAGATCATTGCGCCAGAGCATGCCGGCCAGTCGATGAATCCAGATTGCATGCATGCCGGGGTAGCAGGTCAGGACTTCAAAAGCGTTACGCGCCGCCGGGTCTCGGTGGAATACGCTCTGGATATCTTCACGCAAACGCTCGAACATCATTAATCCTTCCGCTTAAGGAGCTCGCCACGGGCCGCTTTTTGGGTTTCCGTGAGGATGCCACGCAAAATATTCATTTCCGCTCGGCTGACCGAGCTGCGTCCGTACAACCGGCGCAGGCGCGCCATCAAGTGCCGAGGCTTTTCCGGATCGAGGAATTCGATCGCAACCAGCGTCTGTTCCAGGTGCTCATAGAAGCGCTCCAGCTCATCCATGGTCGCAAGCTCTGCGCTTTTCACGGAGGCCACTTCTTCCTTCTCGATCTTGGTCGGCTGTCCCTGTGCGGCCAGCCAGGCCATGCGCACTTCATAACTCAACACCTGCACCGCCGCCCCGAGGTTCAGCGAACTGAACTCAGGATCGGAGGGGATGTGCACGTGATAGTGACATCGCTGCAGCTCTTCATTGGTCAGCCCGGAATCTTCACGACCGAACACCAGCGCGATTTCCGCGCCCTGCCCGGCCTCCTCGACCACTTTGGTCCCGCACTCGCGCGGATCCAGCAATGGCCAGGGAATGCGCCGGTCACGGGCACTGGTGCCGAGCACCAGATTGCAACCGACCAGGGCGTCTTCCAAGGTGGCGACGACTTGCGCGTTTTCAAGGATGTCACCGGCACCGGAAGCACGGGCATCGGCTTCGTGATGCGGAAAGACTCGCGGATCAACCAGCACCAGACGCGACAGGCCCATGTTTTTCATGGCGCGCGCGGTCCCGCCGATGTTTCCCGGATGGCTGGTGTTGACCAGGACGACACGAATATTCTGCAGCACGGCGGGCGCTCTCGGACTCGGCAAAGGGGTGCAAATCTTACAGAACAGCCTACCGTTAAGCTATGAAAGCGAACAGCGACCTTCACCTGAAGAAAAGTTCTGATAGAATGCGCGGCTTTCTTTAACAACCTTAGGTGACACATCCATGCAGCCCATGCTGAATATCGCGCTGCGCGCCGCCCGCAGCGCCAGTGAACTGATCTTCCGCTCCATCGAGCGCCTGGATACCATCAAGGTCGACGAAAAAGACGCCAAGGATTATGTATCCGAGGTGGATCGCGCCGCCGAACAGAAAATCATCGACGCTCTGCGCAAGGCTTACCCGAATCACTCGATCATGGGTGAAGAGACCGGCATGCACGCCGGTAGCGGTATCGAAGGTGAAGAATACCTGTGGATCATTGATCCGCTGGACGGCACCACCAACTTCCTGCGCGGCATTCCTCACTTCGCTGTCAGCATTGCCTGCAAATACCGCGGTCGCCTGGAACACGCCGTTGTTCTGGATCCGGTTCGCCAGGAAGAATTCACCGCCAGCCGTGGTCGCGGCGCTCAACTGAACGGTCGCCGTCTGCGTGTCAGCGGTCGCACCAGCCTGGACGGCGCTCTGCTGGGTACCGGTTTCCCGTTCCGTGACGACCAGATGGACAACCTCGACAACTACCTGGGCATGTTCCGCGCCCTGGTTGGCCAGACTGCCGGCATCCGCCGCGCCGGTTCGGCGAGCCTGGATCTGGCTTACGTTGCTGCCGGTCGTTTCGATGCATTCTGGGAGTCGGGTCTGTCCGAGTGGGACATGGCGGCTGGCGCCCTGCTGATTCAGGAAGCTGGCGGCCTGGTGAGCGACTTCACCGGCGGTCACGACTTCCTTGAAAAAGGCCATGTCGTCGCCGGCAACACCAAATGCTTCAAGGCAGTTCTGACGGCGATCCAGCCGCACCTGCCAGCCTCGCTGAAGCGCTAAGCGTTTCGCGAAATCAAAAAACACCCTTCGGGGTGTTTTTTTTGTGGGCATGAAAAAGCACCCCGAAGGGTGCTTTTCTTATAAGCCTTCAGCCAGTTACTGGCCTGGCGCGTTCTGCGACAGGATCAGCTTGCCTTCCTTGTCGACCGGAATCTGGTTGCCCGGATCACGATCCATCCGCACCTTGCCTTCCTTGCCGTCCAGCGAATACCGGACGTCATAGCCCACGACCTTGTCGCTGATGTCATTCACCGTGTTACAGCGAGTCTGAGTCGTGGTGTAGGTATCACGCTCCTGCATACCCTCCTGAACCTTGTTACCGGCGTAACCACCACCGACCGCACCGGCCACCGTGGCAATCTTCTTGCCGGTGCCGCCGCCGATCTGGTTACCCAGCAGACCACCCGCCAGCGCACCGACCACGGTGCCCGCGATCTGGTGCTGATCTTTCACCGGCGCCTGCCGGGTCACCGTCACATCCTTGCACACTTCACGTGGAGTCTTGATTTGTGTCTTGACCGGCTCGACGGCCAATACCTGCGCATACTCAGGGCCGCTTTTCACCAGGCTGTAGGTGGCAACAGCGCCCCCGGCAGTCACACCGACAGCACCCAGTACCGCACCAACCAGCAACGACTTGTTCACATGAACCTCCTGACCATCACATGCGGGACGCGCCCGCGCTTCTCCCAGCCTTGGAGCAATAAAAAAGGCGCGAGTTCAACTCGCGCCTTTTTTTGACTGACAACCGGGGTAACGATGGCCGTTATGGACGGTCGTCGACTTCCTTCTCGGTATTGGCCGGCGGAATCAGGTCTTCCGAAGACAGGTTCAGCCAGATCAGCACCACGTTGGCGATGTAGATCGACGAGTAGGTACCCGCCAGAACACCGATGAACAGGGCGATGGAGAAGCCGAACAGGTTGTCGCCACCGAAGAACAGCAGCGCCGCGATCGCCAGCAAGGTGGAGATCGAAGTCGCCATGGTGCGCAGCAGGGTCTGAGTGGTCGAGATGTTGATGTTCTCGATCAGCGAAGCCTTGCGCAGCACGCGGAAGTTCTCACGCACCCGGTCGAACACGACGATGGTGTCGTTCAGCGAGTAACCGATGATCGCCAGCACCGCCGCCAGCACCGTCAGGTCGAAGGTGATCTGGAAGATCGACAGGATACCCACGGTCACGATCACGTCGTGAATCAGCGAAACGATGGCACCGACCGCGAATTTCCACTGAAAGCGGAAAGCCAGATAGATCAGGATACCGCCGAGCGCCAGCAGCATGCCGAGGCCGCCCTGGTCGCGCAGCTCTTCACCGACCTGCGGGCCGACGAACTCGACGCGCTTGACCGTCGCCGGGTTCTCACCGCCGACCTTCTGCAGCGCTTCCGCTACCTGATGGCCCAGCTGCGGGTCTTCACCCGGCATGCGCACCAGCAGGTCGGTGGTCGCACCGAAGTTCTGCACGACCGCTTCGTGATAACCGGCGGTAACCAGTTGCTCACGCACCTTGGTGACGTCGGCCGGACGCTCGTAGGTCAGCTCGATGAGCGTACCGCCGGTGAAGTCCAGGCCCCAGTTCATGCCCTTGTGGAACACGCTGAACAAGGCCAGCACGGTAAGGAACAATGTGACGCCGAACGCGAAGTTGCGAACGCCCATGAAGTTGATTGTACGTAACATGGCAGCCCCTTAAATCCACAACTTCTTGAAGTCACGACCGCCGAAGATCAGGTTGACCATCGCGCGGGTCACCATGATGGCCGTGAACATCGAGGTAAAGATCCCGAGGGACATGGTCACTGCGAAACCCTTCACCGGGCCGGTGCCCATGGCGAAGAGGATGCCGCCGACCAGCAAGGTGGTCAGGTTGGCGTCGAGAATCGCAGTGAATGCCCGGCCGAAGCCTTCGTTGATTGCACGCTGCACAGTCATGCCGGCGGCGATCTCTTCGCGGATCCGCGAGAAGATCAGCACGTTGGCGTCGACCGCCATACCCATGGTCAACACGATACCGGCGATACCTGGCAGGGTCAGGGTTGCACCCAGCAGCGACATCAACGCCAGCAGCAGCACCATGTTCACCGCCAATGCGACAGTGGCGATCAGACCGAAGAAGCGGTAGATGGCGATGATGAACAGCGAGACAAACAGCATGCCCCACAGCGATGCATCGATACCCTTGGTGATGTTGTCCGCACCCAGGCTCGGGCCGATGGTACGTTCTTCAGCGAAGTACATCGGAGCCGCCAGACCACCGGCACGCAGCAGCAGCGCCAGCTCGGACGACTCGCCCTGGCCGTTCAGGCCGGTGATACGGAATTGCGCACCCAGCGGCGACTGAATGGTCGCCAGGCTGATGATTTTCTTCTCTTCCTTGAAGGTCTGCACGGCAACGTCTTTCTCGACGCCGTCGACCATCTGCTTGACGTAGGTGGTCACCGGACGCTGCTCGATGAAGATCACCGCCATGCTGCGACCGACGTTGCTGCGGGTCGCACGACTCATCAGCTCGCCACCGTGGCCATCCAGACGGATGTTCACTTCAGGCGTGCCGTGCTCGCCGAAACCGGCCTTGGCGTCAGTCACCTGGTCACCGGTGATGATCAGGCCACGCTCGATCTGGGCAGGAGGACGCTTGCCTTCGCGGAATTCGAAGGTTTCGGAAGTGGCTTTTGAAGCGCCCGGCTCTGCAGCCAGACGGAACTCCAGGTTGGCCGTCTTGCCGAGGATACGCTTGGCTTCGGCAGTGTCCTGCACGCCCGGCAGCTCAACCACGATACGGTTGGCGCCCTGACGCTGGACGATCGGCTCGGCAACACCCAGCTCGTTGACGCGGTTACGTACCGTGGTCAAGTTCTGCTTGATGGAATATTCACGGATTTCCGCCAGCTTGGCCGGGGTCATCGCCAGACGCAGCACCGGTTGCCCGTTGAGGTCAGCCGGAACAATGTCGAAATCGTTGAAGTTCTTGCGGATCAGCACGCGGGCCTGTTCGCGGGAGTCAGCATCGCTGAAGCCCAGCTGAATGGCACCATTGAGCTGCGGCAGGCTGCGATAGCGCAGTTTCTCTTTGCGCAGCAGGCTCTTGACGTCGCCTTCGTAGACTTTCAGGCGTGCGTCGAGGGCTTTGTCCATGTCCACTTCCAGCAGGAAGTGCACACCACCGGACAAGTCCAGACCCAGCTTCATCGGGTGCGCGCCCAGGCTGCGCAGCCATTGCGGAGTGGTCTGTGCCAGGTTCAGCGCGACGACGTAGTCATCACCCAATGCCTTGCGTACAACGTCTTTGGCCGGCAACTGGTCTTCAGCCTTGGTCAGACGGATCAGACCGCCCTTGCCGTTCGCTGCCAGACTCGAAGCCTTGACGTTGATCCCGGACTCCTTGAGCGCGGTGCTCACGCGGTCCAGGTCGGCCTGGTTGACCTGCAGGGCCGTGCTGGCGCCGCTGATCTGGATGGCCGGGTCATCGGGGTACAGATTGGGAGCGGAATAAATCAGACCGATCGCCAGCACCGCCAGGATCAGAATGTATTTCCACAGAGGATATTTGTTCAGCATCACGCCGCCCGTTATGAACGCGGGGCGCCTTGCGCGCCCCGTCGATTGAGTAGAAGTTGGAACCTTAGATCGCTTTCAGCGTGCCTTTTGGCAGCGTGGCGGCGATGGCGCCCTTCTGGAACTTCATTTCCACGGTGTCGGAAACTTCCAGAACCACGAAGTCATCGGCCACTTTGGTGATCTTGCCGGCGATGCCGCCGGTGGTGACCACTTCGTCGCCCTTCTGCAGGCTGCTCAGCAGGTTCTTCTGCTCTTTGGCGCGCTTGGCCTGTGGACGCCAGATCATCAGGTAGAAGATGACCAGGAAGCCGACCAGGAAAATCCACTCGAAGCCGCCGCCCATAGGCGCTGCAGCCGGTGCAGCCGCGTCAGCCATGGCATTAGAGATAAAAAAGCTCATTTAGCACTCCAGTTGCAAATGTTGAATCTTGGGGTCAGAAAACTCAGTCCAAAGGCGGAACGGGGAGCCCGCGTTTGGCGTAGAAGGCATCGACAAAGGCGGCCAATGTACCCTGTTGAATAGCCTCGCGCAAACCAGCCATCAGCACCTGATAATGGCGCAAGTTATGGATGGTATTGAGCATGCTTCCCAGCATTTCGCCGCACTTGTCCAGGTGATGCAGATAGGCGCGGGAGAAGTTCTGGCAGGTATAGCAATCGCAGGTCGGATCCAGCGGCGAATCATCATGGCGATGGAACGCGTTACGGATCTTCAGCACGCCTGTATCAATGAACAGATGCCCGTTGCGGGCATTACGGGTTGGCATCACGCAATCGAACATGTCCACACCGCGGCGCACACCCTCAACCAGATCTTCCGGTTTGCCAACGCCCATAAGGTAACGAGGTTTGTCAGCCGGCATCATGCCCGGCAGGTAATCGAGCACCTTGATCATTTCGTGCTTCGGCTCGCCCACCGACAGACCGCCGATGGCCAGGCCATCGAAACCGATCTTGTCCAGACCTTCCAGCGAGCGCATGCGCAGGTCCTGGTGCATGCCACCCTGAACGATGCCGAACAGCGCCGCCGTGTTGTCGCCATGGGCATTCTTCGAACGCTGAGCCCAGCGCAGCGACAGCTCCATGGACACGCGGGCAACGTCTTCGTCAGCCGGGTACGGCGTGCATTCGTCGAAGATCATCACAATGTCGGAACCCAGATCGCGCTGGACCTGCATCGATTCTTCCGGGCCCATGAACACTTTCGAGCCGTCGACCGGGGAGGCGAAGGTCACGCCCTCCTCCTTGATCTTGCGCATGGCGCCGAGGCTGAACACCTGGAAACCGCCGGAGTCGGTCAGGATCGGGCCTTTCCACTGCATGAAATCGTGCAGGTCGCCGTGCTCCTTGATCACTTCGGTACCCGGGCGCAGCCACAGGTGGAAGGTGTTGCCCAGAATGATCTCCGCGCCGGTGGCGACGATGTCACGCGGCAACATGCCCTTGACCGTGCCGTAGGTGCCCACCGGCATGAAGGCCGGGGTCTCGACGGTGCCACGGGGGAAAGTCAGACGACCACGACGAGCCTTGCCATCGGTGGCAAGCAACTCGAAAGACATACGACAGGTGCGACTCATACGGATTCCTCTGGGCCGCGGGGGGCGGGATTACGGGTGATGAACATCGCATCACCGTAGCTGAAAAAGCGGTAACCGTTGTCCACGGCAGCTTTATAGGCGGCCATGGTTTCCGGGTAACCGGCAAACGCCGAAACCAGCATCAACAGCGTGGATTCGGGCAAATGGAAATTGGTCACCAGGGCATCGACCACGTGGAACGGCCGGCCCGGGTAGATAAAGATATCGGTATCGCCGCTGAAAGGTTTGAGCACGCCATCGCGGGCGGCGCTTTCCAGCGAACGCACGCTGGTGGTGCCGACAGCGATGACTCGACCGCCGCGCTCACGGCAAGCGGCGACGGCATCAACCACGTCCTGACCGACTTCCAGCCACTCGCTGTGCATGTGGTGATCTTCGATCTTCTCGACGCGCACCGGCTGGAACGTGCCAGCGCCGACGTGCAACGTGACGAACGCAGTCTCGACGCCCTTGGCGGCGATCGCTTCCATCAGCGTCTGGTCGAAGTGCAGCCCGGCGGTCGGTGCAGCCACCGCGCCCAGCTTCTCGGCGTAAACCGTCTGATAACGCTCGCGATCCGAACCCTCGTCCGGGCGGTCTATATAAGGAGGCAACGGCATGTGCCCGACACGGTCGAGCAACGGCAGCACTTCCTCGGAGAAGCCCAGCTCGAACAGCGCATCGTGACGCGCCAGCATCTCGGCTTCGCCACCACCGTCGATCAGGATCTTCGAACCCGGTTTCGGCGACTTGCTGGAACGCACATGGGCCAGCACGCGGTGCGTATCGAGCACCCGCTCGATGAGGATTTCCAGCTTGCCGCCGGAGGCTTTCTGCCCGAACAGCCGCGCCGGAATCACCCGGGTATTGTTGAACACCATCAGATCGCCCGGGCGCAAATGCTCAAGCAGATCAGTGAATTGACGGTGTGCCAGGGCGCCGCTGACCCCATCCAGGGTCAACAGGCGACTACCGCGACGCTCGGCCAGAGGGTGGCGGGCGATCAGCGAATCAGGAAGCTCGAAGGTAAAGTCAGCAACGCGCATGATGGGGTTCGTCTAGCAGGGCCGGAAAGTCTAGCGGAAATATCGAAAATTGACCATGAAACGTGATTGACCAACGGTAGGCACCTCTCTATACTTCGCCGCCATTGAGCCCTGATGGCGGAATTGGTAGACGCGGCGGATTCAAAATCCGTTTTCGAAAGGAGTGGGAGTTCGAGTCTCCCTCGGGGCACCACATAGCAGTTTCTGAGAGTCTCTACCAGCCTCTCAGACCCAGAGAAACCGGCCACTTGGCCGGTTTTTTTGTGCCTGTCTGTTTATCCCTGTCTCCCCTTATCCGTTGTATCCCTGTATCCCTGCTTGTATCCTGAGAAAAATACCGAACTTTGGGATACAAGGATGAAGCGCGCAGACATCAAGCGCCGCCCTCTCGCTGATACGACACTTGCGGGATTGGAGTCGGAATTAAAGGAATACCGAGAGCTGGACGGAAACGGCCTCTACTTCAGGGTAAAACCTGATGGTGGTAAATCCTGGCAGCTCCGCTACAAACGTCCGGCGGGCAATTGGGCTTGGATGGGGCTGGGGGGTTACCCAGAAGTAAGCGGTGCGTTGGCACGGGATAAAGCTGCTGAACTGCGCAAGGTCGTGAGTAGCGGGGCCGATCCTCTCGAACAAAAACGCTCTGCCAAAGCGGCAATTGATGCTGCCAAGACTCGTACCTTCCGAGCGGCTGCTGAAGCTTGGCTCAAGGCCAAGGAAGAAAAGGGACTCGCTCCTTCCACCCTTAACAAAATCCGCACTTATCTCGACAAAGACATACTCCCGGCGCTGGGAGACAAACCCTTGGATGAAATCACCCGTACTGACTGTGCGGAGCTCCAAGCATCACTTGAAGCCCGAGACGCACACAACGTGGCGGAAAAGTGCCGCACGTGGATCAATCAGATATTCGGACGAGCCATCGGCTTAGGCCTCACGGAAAACGATCCTGGCAGTCGCCTCCGAGATATTGCAGCTCAAGCCCCAAAGACTCAGCAGCATCCTCATTTGCTGGAGCCAGAGTTGGCAGAGTTCCTCCAAGCACTCAAAAACACCCCCAGCAGGCTGACGGCCCGAACTGCTGCATGGCTCTGCATCTGGACCGCATCCAGACCGGGCATGGTCCGATTAGCTGAATGGAAAGAGTTTGACCTGGATAAAGCGATATGGACGACGCCTGCTGCCAAGATGAAGATGCGCCGAGACTTTGTGTGTCCACTCCCTAAGCAAGCGCTCTCCGCTCTCAAAGAACTTCATTGCCTCACAGGTCGTAGTCGCTGGCTGTTCCCTGGGGTGGGCGCAAAGAACCCAACGATTAGCGAAAACACCATCAACAAGGTGTTCGCGACAGTCGGTTACAAGGGGCGATTGGTTGGTCATGGTACTCGTCACACCGCCAGCACTATGCTCAGGGAACACGGCTGGCCGAAAGAGCACGTCGAAGCGCAGCTTGCTCACAAAGAAGAGGGAATATCGGGGGTCTACAACAAGGCTCAATACCTTGAGCATCGAGTGAAGATGATGCAGTGGTATGCAGATCACCTTGATGCGTTAGCAAGCGAAAAGGTAATCAAGGGACAATTTGGAAAAGTGGTATGAATGCACTTATCCATACCACCTTCAAAATCCGTGTTACAGGTGTAACTCGTGTAACGATGCCGGCCAAACGCCCGGATTCATTGACTTTCAATCCCGATACACTCTTGCACGACCTTCGGTACATGCGATGTAACGCATGCCGTTCGTGTAACACAAGAATAAGCCCTTCGCATGCTGCGGGCCAAATTTCTCCAAGCTGGGCCAGAGCGCAAATATCGCTGGAAACGCATCCAACTCGCAGGGCGAGGGATAGAGCGTTACACGTAGAGAACCTTGGGCATGATTGAAACTCATCCAATTTTGCACACGGCGCTAACCGCCGGCCTACTTCAATATCTCTCCGGTCAACCGCTCTATGAGCTCTGCAATGAACAGATCACTGATCTATGCGAGCTAATCAATCAATGCTGCGTACGCATCCAGAACGGCGACATCAGCAGCGATATGAGCAGCATGTGCATACAGACAACGATGCATGAAGAGGCCATTTTTCAGTACGCCTCAACCGACAAAAAAAATCGTCTTGCACATTGGGTTCGCCAATACAGCAGCTGCCCTTCAGCTTCGGAGCGCGATGCATATGCAGCCTACGTCATGGCCTGCGCAGTAAAAGCGCTAAGCGCATTAGCTGACTGGATGCGCTCTACGGAAGACGAGGCATGGTCACATGTTGCTGAACCTCCCACGGACTGTCCGTGGGATATTTATTGTCTCGTCGTAGAGGGACAGGTCGATCCCATTGAACGCATTCAGGCACTAGAACAATACGTGCTGTTTCTGGAGCCCATAACAACCCTACCCTGCTTGATCAGTGACGAACTGACCCCTACTGCTTACAGAGCAATCAAGAACGCTATACGCACTAAGGGCGGCATCATCAGCGGAATGGAGCGTAATGAAGAAATCAGCGCACGGGATACAGCAATCATTAGGCAAGGTCGCCACTACGTGACGAGCGGAATGCCACGAAGAAACGTGACCACGGCGGTACATGCTTGGCTGGAGCGGGAGGTTTCCAAACCGCCCAAGCAGCGCGCGGAGTGGCTGACGCTGGAAACCGAAAAAGCGCTGACCCGCAAAAGCGTAGAGGCCATACTCAAGCGCAACTTTGTGCTGTGAACAAAGGTTCACCGAAATTTCAATTGGAAGTGAACTGCTTCCCGCAGACGATTTTCTAGACCATTGCTCTCGTTGTCCAAATCAATCGAGAGCAATACCTATGAACACCTCTGTTACCGATTTTCCCCGCAAGACTCCCGTCAACGCCACCTCACTTTTTGATGCCACTTCAACTTTGATCCGCATGCGGGAGGTGGAAGGCATTGTGGGGATGAAGCGTTCGACCATCTACAAACTGATGCAGCGCACCGACTGCGGCTTTCCGCAGCCCGTCAAGCTGAGCAACAGCAACGCACGCGGCGCCCCTGTCGCCTGGGTCCTTTCCGAAGTTCAAGCGTGGGCGCGCAGCCGCATCGAGGCACGCGATCAGGTGGCTGCATGAGCCACAAGACTGCAGACAACGCTTTGATGCATCCCTTTTCCGTGTTGCGTCGGATTGGTTTCTCGACTCGCGTCATGCAGCGCCTTGAACGCTACCGCAGCCAGCAGGACAAGCAAGGTCGCGTTGTCAGCGTGCTCAGCTGGGCCGACGGCACCTGGTGCGCCCTCTCCCTTCACTGCGAAAAGACCGGGGCCGTGGTCGTCGACGAAGGCCAGCAGGTCGACGCCTACGAAGATGCCCGCTCCATGCTCAGCGGCGGATTCCTGCCCCTTCTCTCCCTGCGCTGGGAAGCCCATGCCTGAAACAAAAACGCCTCCGGGGGCGATCCGGAGGCGTTGAGGTCAATCTACATGCCCGAACAATTTATGCCGCACCTGAAAAATCCGCAAGCCATCAGCGCAGTTGCTATTTCGAAACACGGACGTTACTCTCTGGCCGTCGCTGCAAATTCAGCGACCGGGCGTGGAAACCCGTTTGAAAACTTGGCGCACAGGCGCCCCCATTACGATTGCAGGCGTCTTTTTTTACGCCTGCGATTTCGAGTTATGGCGGCTGTGTGTGGGCAGGCTTCGGCCTGGCCGGGTTCCAAGTTTCCCGGTATTTCCACCCCACGCACAGCTGCCACCCAATCCCGTGGAAAGGATCGTGGCAGTTCCATAGTCAAAACTTGGAGCGCCACCTATGCACGCCCTCAATCCGTCCAAAATTCGCGCCGCTGCACACCGTGCAATGGCTCTCGCCGCTTTACACGCCAACTCCAGCCTCGCCACACGCCTCTCCCGCTACAACGCTCACATGGCCAAAGCCCGCGCACTCGAAACCGCAGGCGGTGCCCAATGAACAACGCCCTGAGTTTTGCCCTGCCCGAAGATCTGCTCTGCGTGAATCCAACCGCCGAAGCCGGCGTACCTATCGATGCCATCACCTGCGCCATTGACCGTGCTGACTCGGTGCTGACGCTGCTGGAGGATCACTTCGAAAACGAATCCTCACGCCTTGCCAATCACGTCATTGCAGCCGTCCTCTGGGACGTGCGCGGCACCCTCGGCCTGATCAAAACACTGGCTATGCACGGTGACAACACTTCGGCCCCTGCGGTGCAAAAAGGCGGTGCGCTATGAGCATTTCCACCACACCAGGCCACGCTACCTTTTCTCGCGTTAATGCCACCGACCTGAAGCTGTTTCGAGTGAATGCCGGTGTACCCGTCGAAGACGCGCTGGAGATGGTGTCGTTGCTGCAACATCACGCGAACCAGCTCAACTTCGACGCGGCCATGAGTGACCACGGCGAGCGTTTCAGTTGGCCCGCCCTGTACCTGGGCGAGATGGCGAAAGCGCTGATCGACGACATCAACGACGCGCTGTTTCTGCCGAGGGCTGACACATGAGCCAACGCACGAACAGCACCGCGAAACGTCCAAGCTTTGCCGACGTGAAAGCCGCCGCACTGAAAGACATTGAACGTGTCCTGTCGCATTGGCTGCCCAACGGCAAGCGTGTGGACGGCGGCAAGGAATACACAGCCCCGAATCCTACCCGCAGCGACAAGCGCGCCGGTTCGCTCAAGGTCAATTTGAGCAAGGGCACCTGGGCCGACTTCGCCACCGGCGACAAAGGCGGCGACCTGATTGATCTGGTGCGCAATCTGGACGGCGGCACCGACGTCGAAGCGTGCAACAAGTTGGCAGATTGGCTAAACGTTGCGCCCGGCGCCGCAAAGATCACGGCCGCCTCGACTAAGCCCAAGGCGCCGACATGGAACGCCATCCAGCCGATCCCGACCGAGGCCATGAACAAGTGCCCGGCCAAGCACCGTGATCACGGCGTACCGTCGAAGGTGTGGATCTATCGCGATGCACAGGGTCAGCCACTCATGGCGCTGTATCGCTTCGACCTCGGCCCGGATGAGGGCGGCAAGCCGAAGAAGGTCTTTGCGCCCCTGACGTGGTGTCAGCGCACCGATAGCCAAACCCAGCAATGGCGCTGGCAAGGTCTGCCGGATCCGCGCCCGCTGCTGCGCCTTGATGAACTGGCCCAGCGCGCTGACGCACCGGTGATTCTGTGCGAAGGCGAGAAAGCGGCCGATGCCGCCGCCGAGCTGTTGCCGACCTACGTGGCCACCTGCTGGCCGAACGGCTCCAACTCCTGGCACAAAGCTGACCTGACGCCGCTCAAGGGGCGCGACGTTTTGTTGTGGCCGGACAACGATGACAGCGGTAAAGCCTGCATGGCCACCGTCGCCGAGAAGCTCCGCGAAATCGGCGCCGCCTCGGTCCGATTCATTGCGCTGGAGGTGTTCAAACGCAAGCCGACGCTGAAAAGCGACCGCGCCGCGTTTGCCAAGGGTGGTCAATGGGATGACGGCGACGATGCCGCCGATGCGCTCGCCAAAGGCTGGACCGCCAGCCACTTCGCCGAACTGGAATGCAGCGGCGAACTGTTCGGTGTGATCGAAGAAAAACGGGTGATTGCCCAGGTGGAACCCACGCCGGAACCAGAGCCGGAAGCGAAACCCAAGGCAGCAGCCAAGCGCCCGGCAAAATCGAAAAATGACCTGATGCCCGGTGGCTTTCGCCTGACGCCCGATGGTGTGTTTTATGCCGGCGACGACGGCGAAGCACGCCCGGTGTGTTCGCCGCTGGCAATCCTTGCGCGTACCCGTGACGAGAAGGGCCACAACTGGGGTTTGCTGGTCGAGTTCGACGACCCCGACGGCACCAAGAAACGCTGGAACATCCCGGCGCGCACGATGACCGGTGACTTCGGTAAAGATGTACTCGGCCCTTTGGTAGACATGGGGTTGCGTCTTGCCGGCAGTCGTTCGGGGCGCAACGCACGCAACGATTTGCAGAGCTACCTGGGCGGCTTCGACAGTGCTCAACGTGCGCGACTGGTCACCCGTTTGGGCTGGCATGACAACGCCTTTCTGTTGCCAGAGCAGCAGGTCGGCATGCACGCGGAACACCTGCACTTCTACGAGGCCGGCGCGCAACTTCCGCCGATCAGCGAAGCGGGCACGTTGGAACAGTGGCAACAGCAGATCGGCGCGCTGTGCATCGGCAACCATCGCTTGGCGTTTGTCGTCGGCGTGGCTTTTGCCGGCCCCTTGCTGCACATGCTCGGCCACGAATCGGGCGGCTTTCACCTGTACGGCGACAGCTCCGGTGGCAAAACCACGCACCTGCAAGTTGCCGCCTCGATCTACGGCGGACCGCGTCTGGTGCGTTCGTGGCGCTCGACCGACAACGCTCTGGAGTCTATCGCCGCCGCGCATTCCGACGGGCTTCTGGTGCTCGATGAAATCGGCATGTGTGATGCCCGGATCATCGGCGAGACGGTGTACATGCTCGGCAACGGCACCGGCAAGGCCCGCGCCAATGATCGAGGCCAAGCGGGCAGACAGGTGCAGGAATGGCGCTTGCTGTTCCTCTCTACCGGCGAGAAGACCTTGGCCCAGCACATGGCCGAAGCCAATAAGGAACTGAAAGCCGGCATGGAGGTGCGCATGCTCGCCGTCCCGGCCGATGCCAGCAAAGGCCTTGGCATGTTCGACACACTCAACGGGTTTGAGGACGCCGCAGCTCTGTCCGACGCGCTCAAGGCGCGGGTGGCGAACTACTACGGCACACCGATCACCGCGTTTCTCACCGCCCTGTGCGAACCGGGCAAGCGCCACGGCTGGGCGGCAATCCTACGCCGCACGCTGGAAGGCTTTATAGCCAAAGCGCTCCCAGCCTCTGCCAGTGGACAGGCACACCGTGCTGCGGCGCGCTTCGGTCTCGCGGCGGCCGCTGGCGAGCTGGCCACCGCGATGGGCATTACCGGCTGGCCGGACGGCACGGCCACCACGGCCGCTCGGGTGTGCTTGAACGCATGGCTGAACGAGCGTGGCGGCGCCGGAAACTTCGAAGGCGATGCGATTTTGGCGCGGCTGCGCCAGGTCATCGAGCGCTTCGGTGAAAGCCGTTTCACTCGCTGGGAATCGGCGGCGGCGAAGATCGACGAACACGGCCCACGCACTATCGACCGTCTCGGCTTTCGCAAGACGCTGGAGCATGGCATGGGCGACACCATGCACACCACCAACACCTATTACGTGCTGACCGAGGCGTGGCGCTCGGAGATCTTCCGCGGCATGAACCTAACGGCGGTGAACAAGGAGCTACTGCAGCGCGGTGTGCTGGAACCGAGCAGCGACGGTAAGGCGTCGAGTTTGGTGCGTCTGCCCGGCCTGGGCCAGCAGCGCTGCTACATCGTGAAAGTGATTCCGGGAACGGATGACGGCGAGGCACGGGCTGCCTGAGGGCAACTCTGCTGATCGAGGTAACGCCGGCTCATTCCCGGCCTCGCCAGCCGAATCACTCAAATCAAACTCATCAAGGACAACGAACATGACAATGAATGAATTGAAACAGCAACTCGCCGAATTGATTGCCGAGAAAGAAGCAATTGAAAACAGTCTTCCCATCTTGCACGCGGAATGGAGCAATGCGCCTAACAACTACAGTCCAATCGGCAACATGATCGGAAGCCCTGAGAGAAGTGCCGCCATGGATCGTTACTCCAGTGCCGAATGTCGCCTGAGGGCAATTCCATCCTCGATCAGCCGTATCGAGGAAAAGATGGCTTACTTGGAGCGCATTGAACACGTCGAAGAAATCAGGGCAAAGTCGATCCAGACCATGTCCGAAGCTGCCGCTGAAATCGAAGCGCTGAAGCAGACACAATCGCACCTGACCCAACGCCTTCAGACCATTCAGTCGGACGCGCAGCAATCGCTGGAGAAAGCACAGCAGGCAGAACGAGATGCTGCAAGCCTGTATGCGCGTAGCCTTGCGAGTGGTGATAGCGACGGAGAGAAATCCGCCAACAGCGAAATGCAGAAGGCAGCCAAACAACTCGCCGCCACCGATGAGCATGTCAGAAGACAGGAACTCATCATAGAGGCCTTGCAGGCTGAGCTCGACTCCCTTGAAACGCAAATCGCAACTGCACAGCAGCGGGAGAACGATGCAAAAGAATCGGCCCTGAGCGCTGTAAAGCTGACTCTGGAAGAACAGTGGAACTCCGCTGCGGAACACTTGGTAGCCCTGGGCGCGCGGATACTCGCGGCGGACTACGCCCGAGGGTACTCGGGATATGGTTTCTCCAAGCTCGATGTACCTCAATTCGGTCCTTTCCATTCGGATCTTCGTCACTCAGACCTAGTCACCGCAGCCCGCTCCATCAGCGCAGAGGATCTGCTGGCAGCTTGAACCCGAAGCAGCCCGCTCACGCGGGCTGTTTAGAACCCCATCAGGACAAAGATCATGATCACTCCAATACTGAGCAGCGCGAACTGGACCGACACCTTGAAGGCACGCAAAAACCACCTGACCGCGCTGATGAAAATCGTGGACATCAAAACGGGCAAGGTCTCGAATGTTCAGACACTGACGGTCAACTTGATCAAGAACGAAATGAGCTACATCGAAGACCAGTTGAAGGGGCGCAAGTGAGCTGAACTCCGTGCTGTAATACACTTCAGATAGATATCGCTAAAACACAACAAGGAATTCACATGTCCAAACTCGCCGAATACCGCCAGCTTGAGAAACACCTCGCCGAACAGCTTCACGCTTTGGAAGCACTGAAGAGCGATGGCGCGTTGAAAAAAGAGATCGAGTTCGAAACCAAGCTACGCGAGCTGCTCGATCAGTACGGTTTCAGCCTCAAGCACATCATCAACCTGCTGGATCCGCAGAGCACGAAACGCGCTTCAACACCAGCGGCGACACCTGGCAAACGCAAGCCTCGCGAGCTGAAGGCCTACAAAAATCCGCATACCGGTGAAGTGGTTGAAACCAAAGGCGGTAACCACAAGACGCTCAAAGAGTGGAAAACCAAGCACGGTTCCGACGAGGTTGAAAGCTGGGTTCGCAAATAACGCAGCTTGAATAAAAGGCCTCTAAGAGGCCTTTTTTTGTTGATGACATCCTTCGCGCCTGCGACTTCACCCTCAAAGAATCACTACCATCAGCAAAAGGAGTCTACGTTGTGGACACAATGAGCAGACGTTAGATTGGTGACCTGTTGTCTCGGCGCCTTCCACAATGCCCCATCACCTGCTCGATAAATGCCGACCGTAGCTTGTCTATCGAAGTGATCGGCCCCGACCAGCGACAATTTCACGATTGCGCACATTGAACGCTCCAGGTACCACGGCGAAGCGGGAATTAACCGCCTGCTCCGCGAGATCCTCGAAAAGATGATCATCTCTCGCCGGTCTACAAATCTGGAATAACACTAGGTACCTTGCCCTACGCCCTCGACTGCTTCCCTATAGCTCGGTGCAGCCTTCCGCGAAGTATTGCTCAGCCCTCCCAA
Organism: Pseudomonas fluorescens; assembly: GCF_012974785.1. Taxonomy (GTDB): domain Bacteria; phylum Pseudomonadota; class Gammaproteobacteria; order Pseudomonadales; family Pseudomonadaceae; genus Aquipseudomonas; species Aquipseudomonas fluorescens_BT. The sequence goes on from NZ_CP027561.1 coordinate 5,120,484, forward strand.
CCTGGTAGAAAAGAGCTGCCCCTAGCTGTCCTCCACGATTTTTTCTTAACGACCGCTTCTGCCCACTAGCGCCGCTCACGGACGTCTGCTTTCGGCCAGAAGCGGACATTCCCAAGCGACCGCATACGGCCAAAAGCGGTCAGTCACAAAACGGCTGAATCGCATCGGGTACCCGATTTGCGCGTGGTCCTGAATCCTGAACGGGGTAGCGTCTGAGTCAGCACGGAGAAGGTTGGTAGAAGCACTACACTAAACAGTGTGGCGCCTTAGAAATTGCGATAACGGCCAGGCTTCGGAGCCTTTCGTGCCATCAAAGCGAGAGGCCGATGGGAAGCTATGCTCAATCGATCACTTAAAAAGCTGACGACCCTATATTGTCAGCGGCAGCTATCTACCCACATCTGGCGATCATTATCTGCTGACTGTTTTATGTCAGCTGTGCTTCAGCCTCACTCCGCCTAATCTAGGAACGCAAATGAAATGGAAGAGCAGGAATCTAAGAGAACTTGCCCACATTGTCTGTGGCGACTCTGAGCACTTTCGGTATCGTTCAAGCAGTTACATCACTGAGTTCTTTCAAGATTGTGACTTAGATTACACCCACGACGGTTCAACCCGCTGGGCTTGGGTTGCAAGCAGATTGGAGGAGGTGTTGGCTCTCCCGCATGCCAGTCCTTCGGTTCCACCTGATGCTTTCATTCGGATCATCCGTGCAACTCTCGACAAAGGCGACGCGCAGGAGGGCGATCCGGATAGAAGCAGAGCTCTTGCCGCGCTTAACGCTGTGCTGGTGCGCGAAGGTTGGGAAGCGTTCTTCGACGAGCACGGCCTCGGCCAGTTGCGCCACAATGCCACGAACACTATTGCGCAGATGGCGAACCCGCATCGACCGCTTACACCAGCGGAGATGGAACGTCGAGAGCTACTCACGACATACCTCGACAAGTGCTCTGAAGATGAGCTGATCGAGGAGGTGCTACTGCCGTTATTCCGTCAGCTTGGGTTTCATCGCGTAACCGTAACGGGTCACAAAGATAAGGCGTTGGAATATGGCAAGGACGTGTGGATGAAATACACACTGCCGACTCTCCATGTCCTCTACTTCGGTATCCAAGCAAAAAAGGGCAAGCTAGATTCAGCGGGAGTAGGAAGACCCGGTTCATCGAATGTCGCCGAGATTCACAATCAGGTGAACATGATGCTTGGCCACGAGATTTTCGATTCGGAACTGAATCGACGAGTCTTGGTTGACCACGCATTCATCGTCGCGGGCGGCGAGATAACAAAACAGGCAAGAAACTGGATAGGCAACAAGCTAGATGCCACGAAGCGCTCTCAGATCATGTTTATGGACAGAGACGACATACTCAATCTTTTCATTGTTACGAATCTGCCATTACCAAAGAGCGCTTTGCCTCTCCCGAAAGTTACAGCCACCTTCGACGATGACATACCGTTCTGAACCGCAGCTTTTTCATAACCGTAAACATTAGAAGCGAAGCCATTGAATTGTCTTCGCTTTTTTACGTAGCCTATTCACGCTCTTTCTTTACGCCGAGTCGGTCTTAAACGTAGGTTTAGTTAGAAACTTGCACAGGCTTGCCGTCGACTATCCTGTAGTTCCTTTCAATGATTCTTATCGGGTGCGACGTGAAACTTTCTATCGTTGTGATCTGAGTGATGTCCGATAGGTCTCCAATATTTAGCTCTAACGCACCTCGATCATTTAGAGCCTCAGGTTCAGCGCCAAAGCATAGTCTGTACTCTCGTTGCCAAGCATACTCAACGGGTTTGCGAAACAATCCTATCGGGCCGCTGTAGTCGCGGAAATCTACGTAATCGACCTGGCCGTAGCCACCTTTAAAGAAGGGAGAATTATAAAGGAGAGGGTGGGTCGCGATGGCTTGTGAAAGCCTTTTAGAAAACTCTGCATGGTTCGTAATACGAAGGACATGGGTACCAAACTCTCGGAAACGCTCACTAAATTGCAGCATTCCGTTGTCGAGTCCCCAAATCTGACCGTCATGTCCGGCTGATACAGAACCCAGGCAGTACAACATAACGGTTTCAGGTCGGGGTAAATTCAGGGTCATGATTGTCTCAGGGTTCAATACGATTTCGTCGTGACCTTCAACCTGAAGTGCGAGCTCTCTGACTACCCCATCCCTCATGCCAGAGCTGAGCTTAAGGTACACATTTTCAAGCTCGTCCCTTCGAAGTGCAGCGCCGGCCTCACCTTCAAGCTTCGCGAAATAGTCGACGCTATTCATGTAAAGTAGACCACGCTGCAGCGCCTTTAGTCGATCTAGATTAGCCACCTTGAACAGCATCCAACATTGCTTGTTAGGCATGCGATCAGGTATCGCTTGCATCTGCACTTCACCAGATACCATCTTGCCCCCTATCTGTGCAATCACAGCTTCTAGCTGCGTTTGAATATTTGTCAACGATTAGTGCATTCCATGTCCCCTGTGTCAATTCGCCATAAGGTCAGCATGCATAAAAATAACAATAGAACATCAGTTGAGAGCTTCCCGGTAGGGGTATGGTAAGTTTCTTTGTAAATGCCAAAGCATTGACTGCTGGTGGATTGTTGTAGTTTTATATTGTTGCGAAGTTAAAGATTGACGTAAAACCGGCTCTATTAAAGAGGCGTGCGCTTTGAAAGGCCCGAGAACTGAAATCAGACCGCCGCATAATATATCTATAGCGTCGTGCCCTCTGACGTAATGCCAGGGATTAGTTTCAGGAAGATTAGAAATCTCTCTCTTAAGCTCGTCAATGCTTGATGACACACCTAGCTGCACAGCCTTCTCGTACAATCTGTCCTTATCATAGGACCAGTCGTTTTTAAAAAACTGAACTGGTTTAAGTGATTTCAAACAGACTCGATTACCTCTGCTGTTTACAGCTCGCACTTTACCAAATTCTAGCGCCCTGGATAAAATCGCATCAATAACGGGCCCCTCTCGCCTCTCAAACTGAGCTATCGCATTACTATTTCCAAACTCACTTAGAACGCAATCTACGCAATTAGCCCTAAGCAAAATCCCTTCCAGATCCCTGGGCTCAGTTGAGACAACGTTAGGAGGTGCCTCATAGCCATTCAACCAGTCATAATCATTATCAACCACTCCTAGAACTGGCAGGGGCTTAAGGTTATTGCTAGCAGCAATCCTTTTTATGGTTTCGATAACCTTGTACTTTCCCATCGAGTCAATAAGTGTTATTTCATCAATTAGTCTCGGTTTGAAAAACTTTATATCTGTGACCCCCTCAAGTAACCAAAAAATAGCATTGGGATCCGCAGCCAAAGTCATTTGGATTTCTGAAATTATATCTCCAACATCTCTAGATACGATCATTCCCCATGAACTCCATCATCAAGACTTACCATCAAGTCGTACTTCTCCCCCACTATGAATGGAGAATGAGTGGCAACAACGGATTCAAATCCTACAATATTTGATATATACAGAAGGTCCTCAATAAAGCTTTTTTGCCATCCAACATGCAGTGATATCTCGGGCTCGTCGATCAATAACAATGTATTCGACGGGGTTTTAAATAAAAGTTCATAGGTGATAACTAATTCGTGCTGCTCACCGGAAGATAGAGCATCCATTGGAATGATGTCGCCAAACGAATCAATTATCGACAGCCCGGTCTCTTTGCTCAGTTCTAATTTTTTATGCTTGAATTTTGTGTTTAGCAGCTTTAATAGTGCAGTGCAACGGATTGCTAACTCATTGAATGCATCTAACTTTGCTTCGCTATCTTGCACAAACAGACTAATCGCTTCAAGCTTTGGATTTGATAGAGACTCAACATCGGAAGGGAAGGTCTGCGCACCGTGTGTCGCTAACAATCCAATTTTACTTAGTTGCACCTGGCGTTTTTCAAGCTTCAATAATCGTTCCTTGACAATATCAGGGCCGTAGAAGCTATTGGAGTTTAAGATCAACCTGTGGGGGAAATTTTGATCCAGCTCCTGAGCTCTTCTGGCATACTCTGCGTTAACCGTTTTGATCTGCTTCAACATATCCGCCGCACATTCCAGCACGGTAAAATCTGCCAATTGATCTTTCGAGCGCTGACTGAGGCGATGGGTATCAATCAACTTAACATTGAGACCCTTCCTGATTTTTTCAAAATAACCAGAATAGGTTTTCTTTTTTTTGCCCTTTCCGGGAAAATAATCTTGCACCACTTCCATTGCGTCAACATATTTGCCTGTTCTAGTATCGCGCCACAGCCCGTGCTGAACTTTAACCATCCATGTTTGCGAGGCCGTAATAGTCTCAGCAAAATTTGCCATCTCCGGATCAATAGCAAAAACAGTCTCTATGTGTGTGTTGGGGTCTTTAAAAAATGAAAGCTCTAGAGGTCCATTAAGCATGTCGCTTTTAGAAGGAGTTCTCTCGATTCTTGTAGCTCTAGATATAGATATCTTGGCGCCATCACTAAGACCGATATTTATTGTTCTAAAAGGAATCTTTGATAAGGCGTCTATGTTCCATCCAAACAAATAATCCAAGCACTTCAGAACAGCTGTCTTTCCTACACCATTGGCTCCATGAATTATCGTAAGACCTTCTTCTGTTAGATTTATACGATGGTTATACAAGCCATAAAGCCTCGAGATAAAAATCTCTCGAATCCGCGTGTTCTGCATATGACACCCTCCCTGTCAAGATTTCATACCCTCACACTACAGGAATCGCCCATAGATTCGTAGACGTATGCGAGCGGCCGGTTTTGGCCGAAAGCGGCCCGTTACGACTGCTGACTGATCGCTGGCAGAGCGGCCAAACTGATGATTACAGCCCGTTAATCGCATCTCTTGGGCAGAGTGGGAGTGGGGAAGTACCTGGTCTCCTGCGCATGGACATGACCTCCTCCGTCCCTCTTTCAAGCATCGGAGCGTTACACCAGATGGCAGAGTTACACGCCTAAAGGTTTGTGTACGAAGCCGATGTAACATCAATAATGTTCAATAAATACAGCCACTTACCAACAATCGTTACACCAGTTACACGAGTTACATCGCATTTTTGAGGGGTACAGCCCCCCACACCCCGTAAGCATCAATCCCACCAGCGAACGTCAGGTGTATCTCCCGCAGTGTGCTGGGGCCCCTGAGGTTTTCTTCGAGACACGGGGTCGGAAACCCGCCGGACCTTGGTAGCGGGAGAACTCCCAGCTTAGTGAACAGGTGAACCCGGTGAACTGCCTGTTCAACAGTGCATCTGCACTACAAAACAATCGATCCAAGGACATCATTACCGGTACGGTAACGATGTCCTTTTTTCTTCAAGATCCTTTCAATTCAACGTTGAAATTTCAGTAAGCTCCAGCATCTCCCGCTACCACAGTCCCGCGGGTTTCCGACCCCGTATCATCTAAATATCCTCAGGGTCCCCGGCAGCTTTCGGCACGGAGGCCCGATGCGTCGGCCTCACTCTTCACTTGCGGGAGGCACCTAGCAGATGCCTCAAGACCGCATAACCTTGTTCCAGTCAATTTCGTGTCCAGCTTCTTGAAGTTCACGGCCAAGGGCTTGCTTCCAATCACCGTCCAGTGATTCATAGACTACACCTGCGTAATCGCTCGGTATTTCCAAGGCTCCTCGCTTGAGTGCACAAACCTTCCCTCGTCCAAGACGACCGATGAAATACCCAAGTTCCAAGATTACGTTTTGGCGAGCCCGCGGTTCAGGCATCCCACCTTTCACACATCCTTCATCATCAGGAGTGAGTAATACGACGGCGAACCCTACATCCCCGTGAGCTTCGACCTTCTCAATAACCGTCCGGCCTCCGTTAGCCTGCTCGTGCAAGATCACAGCTTCGAATCCTACTTTCTCAAGGAAGCGAGCCACCATCTCGCGTGAGCCATCGTCATGACCATGAACGACAAACACACGTCTTGATAACTCTTCCATCACTTCCCCTTCATCCAGATTTTTCTCATGTTCATGCTGAAAGTCGGCCAGGTCTTCAGCTAATGTTCTTTGGCCTTGCCGAAGAAGCTCGATAGCCCTTTTGATGTTTTTCTCAAGGCGCCCAACATAATCTGTCGGTACCCCGTTAGCCCGAAAGCGCGGATAGAACGCAAGAACCGCTGCAGACTGCAAATCATTGTAGGTAGAAGTGTTCTCACCAAAGCACCGTACAAGAGTGTCTTTGATTCTGACCTCCAGCCCCCTTACCTCTGGTGTAAGGCCGTGACGCACGGAGGTCAGATCGAATGCTTCGAGTTCGGAAACACGATCTCGTAGCCTCTCGATGTTTCGATTGATATCCTGCTGCTGGATTTGAAGCTTGGAAGCGGAAGGTTCTGGTGGGGGTTGAACTCGGGCCATCGATGACGTGCTCCATTGTGAGATGCAGAACACTATCCCATATTGGAAAATGTGCCAGCACTCACCACCGTGTATCCCTCCATGTATCCCAAGCTTTATAATCGACCTGCAAGCCACGAATCTTATGGATGTATCGAGTCTCCCTCGGGCACCAAAATTAAAAAAGGTCTTGCTTAGCAAGGCCTTTTTTTTCGTCTGTCGGAAAGTGCCGCTGACCATCCGGCGAGATCTCACACAGGTTCACACCATGGAAACGTCACTGGAAACCGTCGCCCTGTTCTCCCTCAAACTCGCCTACGAAGAAGAAGGCCTGAGCCCGATTCTGCGGGATGACATGGTCATGGGCGACTATCAGAAAGACGTTTTCGAATTGTTGGTGCGCCGAGGTGATGTCGAGACGATCCAGTTCAAGATGAACGAGTGCCTGGCGCTGGCGATGGGTGCGCTGGGTGGCGTCGAGAAACCGATGGGGCGGGAACTGTACAAGTTGTCGACCGACTTCAGTCAGGCGCAGTCGCTGGATCAGCTGGATCAGCCGCTCCTCGCGCTCAAGGGGTATTTGAAGGACGTTCTGTAATCAGACGTGCGATCTGAAGAAACAGCCCCTCGGACTACTTGCGCACCTTTACCACTTGAATGTCGATGGGGAACCCGCCTGCTCCTTCCTGCTTCTTCCATCCCACGTATTGAAAAATCGCGTCACGATCGATGGTGTCTCCCCTCTCCACCATGGCTCCGCCCAGCACCGCGACCTCTCTATAGATTGCGCAGTTGCCCTAATCGGGATGGGCGGTGTAGATCACCTAGGATTTGACGTATCGCACGGCTCGGCAATGTCTGCCGCCACGCCAGTCGACCTTGATCATCAATGTCTTCGGATGCGCTTCGCCAGAAATGCCAGGCATGTGTAGTCCATTGCGCAGCTGAAGAAAGTGGCGCGACGCTACTATTTTGCTATCTTGCCATCCACTGCCGGGCGGGGCGCAAAGAACCTGACCGGTACTGACTCAAATGGAAGGATTCGATGGACTTTGCGTTTTGTCTTTTAGCCTGGGCGGCCATGTGGGTGTGGGTCGTCCAGCGGCGTGGTAGCTGGAACCTGTTTCTCGCCAACCTGCTGGGCGCTGCCAGCGGTCTGGTGGTGGGACTGGTGGTCTCGGAGTTTTACATCGGCCTGTTCGGGTCGACCCGGCCACACGTATCCGGGCTGACGGGTACATTGCTGGAAATGATGACAACCGCCGCGGCTCTGATCGGCGTGTGGATGCTGGTCGCGCGACGCTCGCAAGTCGAGCCCGTCATTGCGCGGCAGCTTCTGGCAGGCCTTTGCGGCACGGTGGCCGGCATCACAGCCCTGGCGTTTTTTGCACTCAAGTGATTTTTATCGACACTGGGTATGAAGGTTCTCGTGGCACCAGAAATCTATTTTGATATCTTGCCGTCCACCGTCAGGACTCATTCTCCACGACGCACTGTTTTCAGGTTTTTGCAGGTTTAAGGAAAGGATCGAATGGAGTTTCTGCGTTTTCTGGCATTTGTCGCAGCCTGGGGTTTCATGTGGCGCTGGGTGGTGAAAAACCGCGGCAGCTGGAATCTGTTTTACGGCAACCTGGTCGGTGCAGCGGGCGGCTTTATTGTGGCGCTGGTGGTGTTGTCGATCACTTTTTCACTGTTCCCTTCGGCGCATCGCTACGAAGCGGCGCAGACTGAAAACGTGGTGGCGCAGGACGCCGAGCCGACGTCGTTGCTGCCGGAAGCCGAGTCGGCTGCAAGCCCCGCTGCGCTGAAAGACGCGCCAGTGTTTGCCGCTATCGAGCCGGACGACAAACCCTCTCCACCAGATTCGGCATTGCTGCCGAACTACGCCAGTCGGGCGCCGAAGACGATGTCGGTGCAAACCGTGATTGACCAGAGTGACGACCAGGGACGCAAGGCCCTGACAGCCCTGAGCAAAAAACTGCGCAACGACGCGCAGGGCGACAAGTCGATGCTCGCGTATGTCATGTGCAGCCCGTTCGTGACCAGTACCTTGCGCTTCCCCGCTTCTGCGCGGTTTGCCGATAGCAAGAGCCTCGCCCCGCAACGATTCAAGGAACAGGTCTACACCTTCAGCAACACCGTCACCGCGCGGAACATGAATGGCGACGACGTCACTTACCGTTTCGACTGCTCCGTGCAAGAACAACCAAGGGTCGACACGACGCCTGCCGAATGGCGCCTGTTGGCGCTGAAGCTGCAAAAGGTGGACTCTTAAGCCTCGCTTAAGGGTTGAAAGCACAGGCTGAGCTATTATCGCCAGCCTGTGCGACCTGAGTTTTGCCCTCCGATGTCTCAAACTTCTGTTGACCTGACTGCGCTGCCTCCGGTGCTGGCCGGCCCCCTGCTGCGACGGCTGGAGCCGACGCGCGTAGTGCTTTGGCTGGTAGGCAGCC